>NZ_VKAC01000006.1 GCF_008041935.1 Quadrisphaera setariae | reverse complement strand
CTCGACATGTGGGAGCACGCCTTCTACCTGGACTACAAGAACGTCAAGCCCGACTACGTCAAGGCCTGGTGGAACATCGTCAACTGGGCCGACGTCGCCGCCCGCTTCGAGGCCGCCCGCACCAAGACCTCCGGTCTGGTCGTCCCCGCCTGACGGACTCCCGTCCATGGTCACGGGCGTCCGCCACCCGCAAGGGGTGGCGGACGCCCGTGATCACGCTGAGGGTCGGTCGGGAGGTCCGACGGCGACGACGAGGGCGGTGGCGATGGCCGCCACGCCCTCCCCGCGCCCGGTGAGCCCGAGGGCGTCCGTGGTGGTGCCCGAGACGGACACCGGGGCGCCGCAGGCCGCCGAGAGGGCCTCCTGCGCCTCGGAGCGGCGGCTGCCGACCTTGGGGCGGTTGCCGACCACCTGCACCGCGACGTTGCCTATCTCGTAGCCCGCTGCGCGCACGCGCCGGGCCGCCTCGGCGAGCAGGACGACGCCGGCGGCCCCCGCCCACTCCGGCTCCGCGGTGCCGAAGTGGGCGCCGAGGTCGCCGATGCCGGCGGCGGAGAAGAGGGCGTCGCAGGCGGCGTGCGCCGCGACGTCGGCGTCGGAGTGGCCCGCGAGGCCGCGCTGACCGGGCCAGTCCAGACCGGCGACGCGCAGCGGGCGGTCCGAGCCCTCGGGGGCGAAGGCGTGCACGTCGACCCCGACGCCCACCCGCGGCAGCCCCGGCGTTCCGCTCCCGCTCACAGGGCGCCCTCCTGGGCGAGCACCGCGGAGGCGAGGGCGAGGTCGAGCGGGCGGGTCACCTTGAAGGCCTCCTCACGGCCGGGGACGACGGTCACGGGCGTGCCCAGCAGCTCCACGAGCGAGGCGTCGTCGGTGGCGGCCAGCGCCTGGGGCAGACCGTGCTCGGCGGCGGCGCCGTGCGCCTGCTCGAGGACGTCGCGGCGGAAGCCCTGCGGCGTCTGGACCAGGCGCAGCGAGGCCCTGTCCACGGGTCCGGCCGCCCCGCCAGCACGGGCGGCGACGGCGCGCACGGTGTCGGTGACGGCCACGCCGGGCACGACGGCGGGAGCCCCGGCGCGCACGGCGCGCTCCACCTCGAGCACCTGCTCTGGAGGGGTGAGGCAGCGGGCGGCGTCGTGGACGAGCACCACGTCGACGTCGTCGCCGAGGGCCGCCAGGCCCGCTGCCACGGAGGAGCGGCGGTCGACACCGCCGGCGACGGCGCGCAGCACGACGCCCCCGGCCCCGGGGAGTCCGGAGACGAGGGCGGTCGACTCCTGCTGGCGCCCGTCGGGCACCACGAGGACCAGCTGGTCGCAGACGCCAGCGCGCAGCACGCGCTCCACGGCGTGCACCAGCAGCGGGCGCCCGTCGAGGACGACGAACGCCTTCGGTGACCCCGCCGCCAACCGGGTCCCGGACCCGGCGGCGACGAGGACGCAGGCCGTGCTCAGCTGGCGAGGACCTCGTCGAGGAGGGCCTCGGCGCGGGACTCCTCGGTCTTCTCCGCGAGCGCGAGCTCGGAGACGAGGATCTGGCGCGCCTTCGCGAGCATGCGCTTCTCGCCCGCGGACAGGCCGCGGTCCTGGTCGCGGCGGTAGAGGTCGCGCACGACCTCGGCCACCTTGATGACGTCACCCGAGGCGAGCTTCTCGAGGTTGGCCTTGTAGCGGCGCGACCAGTTGGTCGGCTCCTCGGTGTACGGCTGGCGCAGCACCCCGAACACCCTGTCGACGCCGGCGCTGTCGACGACGTCGCGGACACCCACGAGGTCGCAGTTCTCGGCCGGGACCTCGATGGTCAGGTCTCCCTGGGCGACCTTGAGGCGGAGGTAGAGCTTCTCCTCGCCGCGGATCGTGCGGTTCTTGATCTCTTCGATGAGGGCGGCCCCGTGGTGGGGGTAGACGACCGTCTCGCCGACCTTGAATACCATCAGCAGATCCCCTTTCGCGACCTCGATCCTACCACGGCGCACGGGTGGTCCGGGAGTCCGCGGACCTCGTTCCCGCAGGTCAGGGCCGTGCGAGTGGTCTTGGGGCACGGAGGCGCTCCCCGCCTGCACGCTTGACAGGCGCGCCGCCGGCGTGCTGGGCCGGGCGCGCCGCCGTCTCGCCGGTAGGCTCCGCGGCGTGCACCTCCCACGACGCGCCCTGGCCGCGAGCGCGCTGGCGCTGGCCTCCCTGACCGCCGCCACCGGCTGCACCTACACCAACGCCCAGCAGACCGCGGCGAGCTACGCCCCCGGGGCCGCCGCCGCCGTCTCGCTCGGCACGGTGCACGTGGCCGGCCTGTTCGTCGCCACCAGCGGCGAGGGGGCTCCGGCCTCCCTGGTGGCCCGCATCGTCAACTCCGGCAACGACCCGGTCAGCGTGCGGATAGCCGGCACGGGAGAGTCCTCCTCGCTCTCCGGCACCTTCCAGGTCCAGCCGGCCACCACCTACGACGTCGGACCCGCCGGTGAGCAGACCGTCACGGCATCGTCGTTCTCCACGCCCCCCGGCCAGGTCGTCACGATGGAGGTGACCGCGGACGGCGACACCCAGCAGCTCGCGGTGCCGGTGCTGGACGGGACGCTGGAGCAGTACGCGCAGTACGTGCCCACGGCCACCCCGACGACCACCCCGACCGGGAGCCCCTCCGGGGAGCCCTCGGCCAGCGGGTCCCCGACGCCGCGCGTGACCGGCTCCCCCTCGGCGACGGGCCCCCGCACCGGCTCGCCCTCGACCAGCCCGACCAGCGCCCGCTCGGCCACGGCCGCGCCGGACGGCGAGGCGTCGGAGACCACGAGCGCCTCCCCCTCCGAGGGCTGAGCCGGCGGGTCCCCGCGGTCCTGCCCCTGCGGGGGACGAGGTCGAGGCCCCGGACGCCGTCAGGCGCCCGGGGCCTCGACCTTGTAGCCCAGGCCGCGCACGGTCACGAGGAAGCGCGGGTCCGACGGGTCCTCCTCGACCTTGGCGCGCAGCCGCTTGACGTGGACGTCCAGGGTCTTGGTGTCACCGACGTAGTCCGAGCCCCAGACCCTGTCGATGAGCTGCCCGCGGGTGAGCACACGGCCGGCGTTGCGCAGGAGCAGCTCGAGGAGCTCGAACTCCTTCAGCGGCAGCCGCACCGCCTCGCCGCGCACGGTGACGACGTGCCGGTCGACGTCCATGCGCACCGGACCGACCTCCACGGCGGAAGGCAGGAGGTCCTCGGGCTCGCTGCGGCGGCGGAGCACCGCCCGCACGCGGGCCAGCAGCTCGCGGGCGGAGTAGGGCTTGGTGACGTAGTCGTCGGCGCCCAGCTCCAGCCCGACCACCACGTCGACCTCGGAGTCCTTGGCGGTCAGCATGATCACCGGGACGGCGCTGCGGGTCCGCAGCTGCCGGCAGACCTCGGTGCCGGGCACGCCCGGCAGCATGAGGTCGAGCAGGACGAGGTCGGCCCCGCTCCTGTCGAAGGCGGCCAGCGCGGACGGTCCGTCCGCCGCGACCTCGACCTCGTAGCCCTCCCGCCGCAGCAGGTAGGACAGCGGGTCGCTGAACGACTCCTCGTCCTCGACCAGCAGCACCCTCGTCATCCTGAGAACTCCTCCAGCTCGGTGTCGGCGTCCGCGCGGACGGGGCGCCGCGGAGGTGCCTGCGGCACCCTCAGCGTGAACGTGGAGCCCTGGCCCTCCTGGCTCCACAGCTGCACCTCGCCGCCGTGACCGGCGACGACGTGCTTGACGATGCTCAGGCCCAGCCCGGTGCCGCCGGTCTGGCGGGAGCGGGCGGGGTCGACGCGGTAGAACCTCTCGAAGATCCGCTCCCGGTCCGCGGGCGCGATGCCGATGCCCTGGTCGCTCACGGAGACCTCCACCGCGTCGGCGGCCTCGTCCACGCGGACGCCCACGGCCACGCGGGTGCCCGCGTCGGAGTAGCGGATCGCGTTGTCCACGAGGTTGCGCACAGCGGTGGTCAGCAGCTCAGCGTCACCGACCACCTGGGCGCCGGTGTCCGGTCCTGTCTCCAGGGCGATCCCGCGCGAGCCGGCCGTGGTGCTGCAGCGGTCCACGGCCTCGGCGACGACGGAGTCCACGTCCACGCGGGCGGCGGCGGCCAGGGGCTCGCCGTCCTGCAGGCGCGACAGCTCCACCACGTCGTGGACGAGGACGGCCAGCCGGCGCGCCTCCACGCCCATGCGGGCCGAGAAGCGGCGCACGGCCTCGGGGTCGTCGGCGGCGTCGGCCATCGCCTCGGCCAGCACCGACATGGCGCCCACGGGCGTCTTCAGCTCGTGGCCCACGTTCACCACGAAGTCGCGGCGGACCTGCTCCAGGCGGCGGGCCTCCGTGCGGTCGCTGCCGAGCACCACCACGTGCAGCGGGCCCAGCGGCGCGACCCGCACCGACAGCGCCCGCCGGGCGGTGCCCCCGGCGGGGACGCGCAGGTCGACGTCGACCTCGCGCACCTCCCCGTCAGCACGCACCGCGCGCACCGCCGCCAGCACGTCGGGGTCGGTGACGGCGCCGCGGCGCACGAGGCCCACGGCGTGCGCGGCGGGCGAGGCGCGCACCGCGGCGTCGGAGACGTCCAGCACCACCGCGGGCCCACCGAGCACGGCGAGCAGCTCGGGGACGCCCGCCGGGAGGTCGCCGGGACCGGGGGGCGGCACCGGGTCGACCCTGACGTCGTCGCGGCGGACGGCGAGGGCGACCAGGCAGCCCACGACCAGCCCCAGCAGGGCGGCCGCCACGACGGAGGCCTGCACGTCGGCCAGCGTAGGGCCGCCCGGGTGGCGGTCCGGGCCGCCGGGTGCCCCGCAGGGCCGTGCGGGTGGCTGGTTGGCCGGCTGTTCACCCGGCCACCTGGCGCCGTTCACCGCACCGCGCCAGTCTCAGCGGGTCACACCCGCGCGCGGCTGCGCCGGGCGTCCCCAGCCCCCAGGAGAGAACACCCGTGCGCGACCTCTTCCACTCCGAGCTCGACCAGCTCGCCGAGCGACTGCAGGAGATGTGCGGCCTCGTCGGGGCCGCCATGGGCAGCGCCACCCGCGCCCTCCTCGCGGCCGACCTGCGCCTGGCCGAGAGCGTCATCGCCGCCGACGTCCAGATCGACGAGGCCCAGCGCGAGCTGGACGAGCGCGCCGTCGCCATCCTGGCCCGCCAGGCGCCGGTCGCCACCGACCTGCGCGTGGTGGTCGCCTCCCTGCGCATGAGCTCCAGCCTGGAGCGCATGGGCGACCTCGCCCGCCACATCGCCCTGCTGGCGCGCCTGCGCTACCCGAACACCGCCATCCCGGGCGACCTCGAGCTGGTCTTCGCGGAGATGGGCGCCACCGCCCAGCGGATCGCCTCCAAGGCCGGGCGCGTCATCGCCACCCGCGACCTCGCGCTGGCCGCGGAGCTCGCCAAGGACGACGACGCCCTCGACGACCTGCACCGCCAGGTCTTCGCGGCCGTCTCGGGCGAGGGCTGGAGCGCCTCGCCGGAGACCACCGCCGACGTGACCCTCGCCAGCCGCTTCTTCGAGCGCTACGGGGACCACGCGGTCTCCCTGGCCCGCCGGATCAGCTACCTGGTCACCGGCGACGTCGACGCCCCCCTCGACCCGGTCGTCACCACCGACTGACGCGGCTCGCCCGGACGAGCAGGGCCCGGCACGCACGAGACCCCCGGCCGGTGCGGCCGGGGGTCTCGTGCGTCGTGCGGGCGCGGAGCGCGCCCGCGTCTCAGCGGCCCTGGTTGGCGACGGCAGCGGCGGCGGTCGCCGCGGCCTCCGGGTCGAGGTAGCGGCCACCGGGGGTGGTGGGGCGCAGCTCGGCGTCGAGGTCGTAGTGCAGCGGGATGCCGGTGGGGATGTTGAGACCGGCGATGTCGGCGTCGGAGATCCCGTCGAGGTGCTTGACCAGCGCGCGCAGGGAGTTGCCGTGAGCGGCGAGCAGCACGGTCTTCCCGGCCTGCAGGTCGGGCACCACGGACTCGTGCCAGTACGGCAGCATGCGGTCCACGACGTCGGCGAGGCACTCGGTCAGCGGCGCGTCCGCCCCCAGGTCCGCGTAGCGGGGGTCGGCGTCCTGGCTGAACTCCGAGCCGCGCTCGATCGGCGGCGGCGGCACGTCGTAGGAGCGGCGCCAGGTCATGAACTGCTCCTCGCCGAACTCGGCGAGGGTCTGCTTCTTGTCCTTGCCCTGCAGGGCGCCGTAGTGGCGCTCGTTGAGGCGCCAGCTGCGGCGCACCGGGATCCAGTGGCGGTCGGCGGCGTCCAGGGCCAGGTGCGCCGTGGTGATGGCGCGGCGCAGCAGGGAGGTGTGGACGACGTCGGGCAGCAGACCCGACTCGGCCAGCAGCTCTCCGCCGCGCGCGGCCTCGGCGCGGCCCTTCTCCGACAGCGGGACGTCGACCCACCCCGTGAAGAGGTTCAGGGCGTTCCACTCGCTCTCGCCGTGGCGCAGCAGCAGCAGGGTGCTCATGGGCGCGACCCTAGCCGGGCCGCTGGGGACGGGGTCGGGCCCTCGTCCCGGACCGGTCAGGCGCAGCTGCGCCGGCGGCGCTCGAGCGCCGCGACGTAGCTGCGCAGCACCCCCTCGGCGCTGGCGCCCCAGCCGAAGCGCTCGGCGTGGGCCCGCGCCCCGCCCGCGAGCCGCTCCCGCTCGCCGGGGTCGGCGGCGAGGCGCTGCAGGGCCTCGGCCCACGCGCGCGGGTCGTGCCCGTCGACGAGCACGCCGGAGGTGCCGTCGGCCACAGCCGTGACCAGCCCGCCCACGCGCGCCGCCACCACCGGTGTGCCGCACGCCTGCGCCTCCAGGGCCACCAGCCCGAACGACTCGTTGTAGCTCGGCACCGCCACGAGGTCGGCGGCACGGAACCACTCGGGCAGGCGGTCGCGGGAGGCGGGCGGCTCGAACCTCACCACGTCGGGCACGCCCGGCACGCCCGCGAGCCCCAGGGTGCGCGCCAGGCCCTCGAGGTCCTGGGCGTGGCCCCCCACGCCGGACCTGCCGCCCACCACGGCCACCACGAGCCGGTGGCGCAGGGCGGCGCCCTCGCGGCGCAGCAGCTCGGCCGCGGCGCGCAGCAGCACGTCAGGGGCCTTCAGGGGCTGCACGCGACCGGCGAACACCATGACGAGCGCTTCGGGCGGCAGTCCCAGCAGCGCGCGGGCGGCGCCCCGCCCGCGGTCCTCGCCGGCCCCCGGGGAGAACCGGAGCAGGTCCACCCCCGGCGGCACCACGTCCACCCGCTCGGGCGCCGCGCCGTAGCGCTCCACGAGGTCGCGGGCCTCGTCGTCCGTGTTGGCGATGAGCCGGTCGGCCGCGGCCACCACCTGTTCCTCACCGATGACGCGGGAGGCCGGCTCGGGCAGGTCTCCCGCGGCGAGGTGGGCGTTCTTGACCTTGGCCAGCGTGTGGGCGGTGTGCACCAGCGGCACGCCCCAGCGGTCAGCGGCGAGGTCGGCCACCTGCCCGGACAGCCAGTAGTGGGAGTGCACGAGGTCGTACCAGCCGGCGTCGCGTCGCGCCTCGGTGCGCAGCACCCCCGCAGCGAAGGTGCACATCTGCGCGGGCAGGTCCTCCTTGGCCAGGCCCTCGAACGGCCCGGCGGGCACGTGGCGGACCAGCACGCCGGGCGCCAGCTCCACCTCGGGCGGGGCCGCGGAGGAGCGGGCGCGGGTGAAGACCTCCACCTCGGTGCCGCGGCGGGCCAGCTCGCAGGCGAGCTCGACCACGTAGACGTTGAGCCCTCCCGCGTCTCCGGTGCCGGGCTGGTCCAGCGGTGAGGTGTGCATGCTGACCATCGCCACGCGCCGGGGCGGTGCGCCGGCCGCGGCGCGCTGGCGGCTGCGGCGGGAGGGCACGCCGCGACGGTACCCACGCGCGGCTCCCGCGCCCAACCGGTCGAGCCCGACCGGACCACCCCGCGCGCACCCCTGCCCGTCGCAGCTCGTCGGCCACCCCCTGGCAGCATGCGTGCGCGTGCCAGCCTCGCCCGCCCCGCGGCGCCCGGTGGGCAGGCCCACCCGCGGCACCACGGGCACCAACCGGCTGCGGCGCCTCGACAGGTGGCTCGTCGGACCCGGGGCCTCGCTGCTGCGCTCCGCGGACGACCCCCTCGTGGTCGACCTCGGCTACGGCGCCTCCCACACGACCACCGCGGAGCTGGCCGCGCGCCTGCGGGTGGTGCGCCCCGACGTGGACGTGGTGGGGCTCGAGATCGACCCCGAGCGCGTGAGCGCCGCCACCGAGGGGCTGCGGCGCGCCGGCCTGGCCGGGACGGGCGTGCGCTTCGCCGTCGGCGGCTTCGAGCTGGGGGCCCCGGGGGTGCTGGGCGGGCGGCGGCCGGTGGTGGTGCGCGCGGCCAACGTGCTGCGCCAGTACCCGGTCGAGGAGGTGGGGCCCGCCTGGCGGCTCGTGGCGTCGCGGCTGGCGCCGGGGGGCCTGCTCCTGGACGCCACGTGCGACGAGGTCGGGCGGCGGGCCGCCTGGGTCGTCGTCGACGACGACGGCGCGCCGCGCTCTCTGGTGCTGTCGCTGCGCCTCGCCGGTCTGGAGCGCCCGGGGGCGGTGGCCGAGCGCCTGCCCAAGGCGCTCATCGAGCGGAACGTGCCGGGTGAGCCGGTGCACGCGTGGCTCGCGGCGCTGGACGACGCGTGGGCCAGGGAGGCGCCGCTGGCGGTGTTCGGGGCGCGGCAGCGGTTCGCCGCCGCGGTGGCCCGCGTGCGGGAGGCGGGGTGGCCCGTGCAGGGGCGCCCCGCGAGGTGGCGGCTCGGCGAGGTGGCCGTGGCCGCCGCGTCCGTCGGCCTGTAGCTCAGGCGCCGGCATCGGCGCCGGGGGTCACCAGCCGCCGTACGGCCCGTTCGAGGTGCGGCCGCCGGGGCCCTGCACCGAGCGCAGCGCCGGGAGGACGCTCACGAGGAAGATCGCGGCGATCGCGACGGCGATGATCGACAGGAAGCCGAGCGGGTTGCCCAGCGAGACGAAGCCGACGGCCGCGCCGACCGCGGTGAGCGTCACCCACAGCACCTTGGTCTGCTTCCCGGCCGCCGGGTAGGCGTCCTTGCGGAACCTGATGGCCTGGACCAGTGCCCAGACCTCCAGGCCGAGCGCGGCGACGCCGAGCACGAGGAGGATGAAGCCCTGACCGGAGGCGATGAGGTCCACCACCCGATCGTAGGTGGAGCGGTGGTGCGACCTACCCGGGTGAGCGCGTGTCGAGCAGGATCGTGATCGGACCGTCGTTCACCAGCTCCACCGCCATGTCGGCTCCGAAGACCCCCGTGCCGACCCTCAGGCCGCGCTCGCGCAGCGCCTCGACCACGGCGGCGACCAGCGGCTCGGCGACGTCGCCGCGGGCCGCCCCCGCCCACGTGGGGCGCCGCCCCTTGCGGGTGTCGGCGAGCAGCGTGAACTGGCTGACCACGATGACGGGGGCGCCGGCGTCGACGGCGGACAGCTCTCCGCGCAGCACCCGCAGGTCGGCCACCTTGCGGGCCACCTGGGCGGCGTCGTCCGGCCCGTCGTCGACCGAGACCCCCACGAGCACCACGAGACCGGGGCCGTCGAGGGCGGCCACCTCCTCGCCGTCCACCACCACGCGCCCCGAGGAGGCGCGCTGCACCACCGCCCTCACCGCTGGACGCCCCCGCTCACAGCAGGCCCTCCGGCAGGGCCCGCGCCGCCGGCGGCGGCGCCGCGGGCAGCGGGTCGGGCAGCAGCGCGCGGACCGCGCCCACCGGGCGGCCGTGCCCGAGCACCGGCACCCGCCCGAGCTCGTCGAGCGCGGGCGCCGTGACGTCGAGCAGCCTCAGCAGGGCGACCACCACCGCCGGGCGGGGGCGGTCGGAGCCGTCGAGCACCTTCAGCGCCGCTCCGCGGCCGTCGGGGAGGCCGACGGCGTACACGCCGTCCGCGCCGTCCTTGGCCACGAGACCGGGGACGGCCGCCATGAGCGCCGTCACGTCGCGCCCCGTGCCGCCGACCATCTCGGGGTGGCTGCTCATGGCGCGGGCGACCGCCGCCTCGGCGCTGCCGGGCGCCCGCTCGGGCGCCGCGGCGATGCGGCCGAAGGCCTTCGCCAGGCCCGACAGGGGCAGCGAGTGCAGCGGCGCTCCGCACCCGTCCACGGTGGTCAGGTTGTGGGCGCTCGAGCCCAGGTCCGCCACCGTCGCCCGGACCTGGCGCTGGAGCGGGTGCCCGACGTCGAGGTAGGTGCCGGTGTCCCAGCCCGCGGCCACGCAGGCGGCGAGCATCGCCGCGTGCTTGCCGGAGCAGTTCTGCGCCAGCGGCTGCGGGCCGTTGCCGGCAGCGCGCCAGGCCGCGGACGCCTCGGCGCCGTAGGGCAGGTCGGGGGTGCCGCGCAGCGCCGAGGGTCCCAGCCCCGCACCGGCGAGGAGCTCCAGCACGCCGTCGAGGTGGCGCTGCTCGCCGCTGTGGCTGGAGCAGGCCAGCGCGAGCAGGCGGCGGGACCGGTCGTCGTCACCGGCGAGGTCGAGGCCCGCCTGCAGCGCCGCGACGGCCTGCAGCGGCTTGAGGCTGGAACGCGGCCAGACCCGGGCGTGCGGGTCCCCGAGACCCGCGACGGCCTCGCCGTCGGGTCCGGTGACCGCGAGGTGGCCCAGGTGCACCGACTCCACCAGGGGGCCCCGCACCACGGCGGCGAGCGGCACGGCGAGACCGGCGAGCGAGAGGTCCAGCGTCGGCGTCACCGGGGCAGCATCGCCGATCGGGCGCGCGGCGGTGACGGCGGGCCGTCTGTGGTGGAGAGTTCGGGGGGTGGCGCGCGAGGGATCACGGCGGGCGCCGGCGGCAGCGGCCGCCGGCGCCGTGCTGGCGGCCGCCGCCGTGGTGGCCGGTGCCACCGCAGTGGCCCTGCTGCCGGCACCGACGGCGGTCGACGTGCTCGCCGCGGTGCAGCTGGCCGGGGTGGTGGGCGTGCTCGCCGGGGTGGTGCGCAACCAGCCGGCGCGACCCGTCGTGTGGCTGGTGCTGCTCGGGGCGGCGGTGCTCTACGGCGCCGCGTGGTGGGCCGTGGTGCTGGACGCCGGAGCCGTGGTGGTGGCGCTGGCGTGCACCGGGGCCTTCCTGGCCCTCGGACGCGTGGTGGCGCTCGTGGGGCGCCAGCGGGAGCAGGACGCCGCCGTGGACGCGGTGGACGTGTCCCTGCTGGCCATCGCCGCGGCCTCCTCGTCGCTGACGCTCGTCTCGGTGCTCCACAGCGACTCCCGCGGCGCCGGCGCGACGGCGGAGGCGTGGCTCGCCGCGCAGGCCGCCGGGGTGGTGGTGGTCGCGGCGGCCGCCGCCTGGGCCGTGGTCACGGGCCGCCTGCGCTCCCCCGCCGTCCGGCTGCTGCTGGTGGTGGCGGCGGGGCTGCTGGTGTGGCACGTGTCGACCATCGCCGCTGCGCTGGGCGACGGGTACGCGCCCGGCTCCCCCGCGGACGCCGCGCTCGTGGTGGCGTGGTCGGGTTTCGTCGCCGCGGCGTGGCACCCCTCGATGCGCGCCCTGGGGCGGCCCGTCGCGCCGTCGGGTCGCCGCTTCCCCGCCACGCTGGCGGTGCTCGGCGCGGGCGTCACGCTCGTGGTGCTGCCGGGCCTGTCCCGGTGGAGCGCCGCCCGGGAGCCGACGCCGGTGCTCGTGGCGGCGTCGGCGGCCACCGTGGCTCTGCTCGCGCTGCGCCAGTGGCTGTCGGCGCGCGGCGTCCGCCGCAGCGCCGGGGTGGACCCGCTCACCGGCCTGGGCACCCGCCGCTCCCTGCTCCAGGCGCTCGCCGGCCGCCTGGCCGACCCCAGCAGCCCCCCGGCCCTGCTGTGCGTGGTGGACCTCGAGGCCTTCGCGGACGTCAACGCCACCCGCGGCCACGCCGCCGGTGACGAGGCGCTGGCAGCGGTGGCGGAGCGCCTGGAGCGCGCCGCGCCCTCCGGGTCCCGCGCCTACCGCACCAGCGGCGACGGGTTCGCCGTGCTGGCCCCCGCCGGCGACGCGCCCGGCACCAGCGCCCCCTCCGGAGCGGGTGGAGGCGAGGACGCTGCGCCGTCGGCCGCACCGTCCACCACCGCGCAGGACCTCCTGGACGCGCTCACCCAGCCGTTCGAGGTCCCCGGTGGCCAGGTGCGCCTGCGCGGACGCGTCGGGGAGGTCCTGCTGCCGGGCCGGCCCCTCGAGGACCCGGACGACGCCGCCGCCGTCGCCATGGCCGCCACCGCCCAGCTGGGTGACGCCGAGCTGGCGCTCGCCGAGGCCGTGCGCCGCCGGGTGCCGTCGCTGCGCGCCACGCCCCACCTGCTGGCCGTCCGCCACGACGAGCGCCTGCTCGCGGCGCGGCTCCCCGCCGCGCTGGAGGGCGGGGAGGTCGTCCCGCACTACCAGCCGATCGTGCGCCTGGGCGCCGCTCGCGACGACGACCGCGTCTCGGGCCACGAGGCGCTGGCGCGCTGGCAGCACCCCGAGCGCGGCACCCTCGGCGCGGACCGCCTCGTGCCGCTGGCCGAGCGGCTGGGCGTGGTCCGCGACGTCGACGAGGCGGTGCTGCGCCTGGCCCTGGTGGAGTGCGCCCGCTGGCGCTCCGACGCGGCACCGGACCTGACCGTCTCCGTCAACGCCTCCGCCAGCACCCTCCTGCGCCCCGACCTGACCACCGCGGTCCTGGACGCGCTCGCGGGGGCCCGCGTGCCCGGCACGGCCCTGGTGCTGGAGATCACCGAGGGCTCGTGGCTGTCCGACCGGGAGCGCATCGCGGAGCGGCTCGCCGTGCTGAGGGAGCACGGGGTGCGGGTGGCGGTGGACGACTTCGGGACCGGCTACGCCTCGCTGGACTACCTCGTCAGCTTCCCGGTGGACTCGCTCAAGGTGGACAGGTCGCTGGTGCGGCGCATCGAGGAGCCGGCCTGCGCCAGGCTGCTCGGAGGGGTGGTGGACATCGCGCGCGACCTGGGGGTGCTGGCGCTCGCCGAGGGCGTCGACACCCCGGCGCAGGTCGAGCTGGCCCGCGGGCTCGGCTTCGGCGCCGTGCAGGGCCACGCCGTGGGCGTGGCGGTGCCGTCACCGCAGGCGGTGGACCCCCCGCTGGCCGAGACGGCCTCCTGAGCCGGCACCCGGTCGACCGGCGGGCGGTGGGTCAGCCGAGGCGCAGGCGGCGCCCCAGCTCCTCGGTGAGCTGGCCCTCGACCTGCTGGACCCGGCGGCGCGTGGTGGAGAGCCGCTGCTCGATGCCACGGAGGTGGTCGATGGCGTCGGCGAGGGCGGGGTCCGACAGCTCGGACGGGGCGCTGGTGCGCACGTCGGCGACGGCCAGCTCCGCCTCGCGGCGGTGCTCGCCGATGCGGCTGGGCTCCACCGACAGGAACCTGCCGATGCCGCGGGTGCTGCGCGTGTCGTCGGCGAGGATGCGCGACAGCGCCTCGGCCAGCTCGGCGTCGCTGCGGGCACCACCGCGCCCCGGCGAGGGCCGCTCTCCGGTGCGGTGCGCCCGCTCGGCCTCGAGGAGGTCGAGGCGCCCCTGCAGCAGCCGGCGGACGTAGGAGAGGTCCGCCTCCTCCTGCTGGGCGTCCTCGCGGCGGGCGCGCAGCAGCGCCTCGTCCACCGCGGTCAGGTCGTCGCAGAACGCCGGGTCGAGCACGTGGTCGAGCCGTCGGCGCCCACCAGGCCGGTAGTCCAGCGTCATGCACCGAGAGTAGCCGCGCGGCAGGTCACAGGAAGGTGCTTCGCCGCGGCGTGCCCGGGCCGACGCGCCGGAGCCCCGGCGAGCCGGGTCCCGACGCGCCGCGTGTCCTCTCGCCGCAGAGCGGTCGGGACCCCACCATTCCGGGATGACACCGTGGCAGCGCGGCCCCGGAGCCGAACCGGGTGACCTGTTCCTCGACCCCGCCCTCCCCGACCCCGAGCGGGTCGCCGTCTCGTGCGGCGCGTGGACGGCGGAGGCGACGCACGTCTGGACGGGGGTCGGGTGGGCCCGGCTCCTCACGAGTCCCGTCCGGCTGGTGCCGGGCGCTGCGGCGCTCGCCCCCGGCGGTGCGCCCCTGCACGACCCGCGCGTGGTGGTGGAGCTCCCCCGGCTGGCGTCCTGACGCCCGGCTGCGCCGCTGTCAGTCGACGCGGCGCAGCCGCGCTGACAGGCGCGGGTGCAGCTGCTCGGTGGAGCTGGCGACGTCGAGCACCCACAGCAGGTCTCCCTCGACCTGCCCGAAGGTGCGCTTGCCGGCGGTGTAGTCGCTAGCGCCGGACGTGCGGACCACCGCGTCCGTGACCATCTCGACGCGCGTGCCGAGCACGCGACCGACGAGCACCTCCACCACGCCGGTGGGGTGGGCCAGCAGCAGCTCGACGTCGACCCCGGGCTTCCCGGGGGAGGACTGCTCCGCGGACGTGCGCCAGTAGCCGGTCTCGGTGTCGAGGGGGTCGGTGCGCCGTCCCTCGGCGTCGAGGCGCCACACGCGGGACGTCCACGAGAGGAAGCCGCGCTCGTCAGCGACGACGTCGACCTCCTGGCCCACCTGGGCCTCGCCCGTCTCGGGGGTGGCGATGACCCCGGCGCCCGCCCAGCGGCCGACGAGCCACTGCAGGGGGACCAGGGACGCGGGCAGGGAGCCGTCGATCTCCAGAGGCACGGTGGGGCTCCTCAGCGCTGGCCCTTGAAGAGCCTGAAGACGACGTAGAAGGAGAACCAGATGATCACGATGCTGCTCAGGACGAGCAGGCACAGGTAGAAGATCTCCAAGGCCTCGGTGCTCACTCGGCGAGACTACCGGCGGCGCGCGCTCGCGCCGCCCGCAGGAGGTCGCGGCGCGGCGAGCGGGAGTGCGATCTGCGACACGTCGGTGGGCACGCACACCGCCTCCCGCACTCTGCGTCAACGACTGCTTACTCTCAGCGAGAAGTCGTGGTCGGAGCCGGAGAGCGGGGTGGCGGGCGTGGACGTCCTGGTGGTGGCTGGCGCGTGGGCGCTGGGGTCGGTCGCGGTGAGCCTCGCGGTGGGTGCTGTCGTCTCCCGCGCGCAGGGACCCTCCGAGGCCCGCGCGACCCAGGGGCCTCGCCCGTCGGTGCCCGTGCTGGCGCTGGCCGTGGCCGCACGCCACGAGGACGCCCCCCGCGCGCTGGCCCTTCCGGCTCCGCGGACCTCGGCGGAGCGGCTCTCCCCCACCGCCTGAACCCCTGCGGGGCCGCCGGGCTTCAGGCGAGCGGGCGCCGCGGGGTCGCCAGCTGCGGCCGCGCGTGGGCCGGTGCGGTGTCGGGGTCGACGACGACCTCCTGCGCCGCCGCCACGCCGTCCACCACGAGGCGCGCGTCCACCGGGGTGCTGCGCTTCACCAGCGCCAGGGCGACGGGCCCCAGCTCGTGGTGCCGCACGGCGCTCGTGAGGTGCCCGACGGCGCGGCCGCGGTCGACGTCCACCACCTCCGCCCCGGGCGCGGGCAGCGCGGCCCCGGAACCGTCGAGGTGCAGCGCCACCAGGCGGCGCGGCGGGCGCCCCAGGTTGTGCACCTTCGCCACCGTCTCCTGGCCCCGGTAGCAGCCCTTCGACAGGTGCACGCCCGTGCGCAGCCAGTCGACCTCGTGCGGGATGGTCCGCTCGTCGGTCTCCGCCCCCAGGCGCGGTCGCCACGCGGCCACGCGCAGCGCCTCGGAGGCCCACGTGCCGGCCAGCGGCCGGTCGCCGACGGCCGCCACGAGCTCGGCGCGCGGCACGAGCACCTCGCGCCAGGGGCGGTCGGCGCCGGGGTGCTCGTCGTCGGCGGGGCCGTAGCGGGTGGACGACGGCGACGTGCGGGGCCACGGGTCCACCCACGCCAGCGGCTCCCCCGGCAGCGACTCGCGGCCCACGGGCTCTCCGAGCACGGCCCAGTCGTCGGTGACGTCGACGACCTCCACGCGCAGCATGAAGCGCATCGAGTCGAGCCACGCCGCGGCCGGGGCGCCCTCGCCCGGCTCGAGCACCAGCCAGGTGGCCTCGCCGTCGTCGACGACGTGGAGCGCGTGCTCGACGCGGCCCTCCGGGCTGAGGAGCAGCGACTCCACCGAGGTCCGCGGCGGCAGGTCCGTGAGGCGCTGGGAGGTGAGGGAGTCGAGCCAGCGGAGCCGGTCCGGGCCGGAGACCCTCACCACGCTGCGGTGGGACAGGTCGACGACGGCGAGCCCCTGCTCGAGCAGCCGCTGCTCGCGCACGGGGTCTCCGTAGTGCCAGGCGACGCCCGCGTCGACACCGCCGCGCTCAGCGCCGCCCTCGACGGCTCCGGGGCGGTCCAGCAGGGGGCTGCGTCGGGTGCTGCTCACGCCGTGTGCAGCGCTGCGCGCGGCCCGCTGCTTCCCGCCGCAGCCGTCCTCGTCGGCCTCGTCACGGCCGCGGACGTCACGGGCCGACGTCCGCGGCGGTGGTGAGGAAGGGCGGGAAGTCCTCGGCAAGGGCCACGCGCTCGAAGAGCGCTCCCGCCTCACGGGCGCGCGCCGCGCCCGCGGCGTCGTCGCCAGCGGCGGCGACCAGCCCGTCGACGACGGCGGCGAGCTCGTCGCGGACGCGGTCGGCGGTGACGGGGGCGCCGTCCTCGGTGACCGCGCCCGCGCGCACCCACTGCCACACCTGCGACCGGCTGATCTCCGCCGTCGCGGCGTCCTCCATGAGGCCGTCGATGGCGACGGCGCCCCGGCCGTCCAGCCAGGCGGCCAGGTAGCGCACGCCCACCGACACGTTGGTGGCCAGGCCCGCAGAGGTCACCCGGCCGGCCGCGTCCGGCAGGTCCAGGAGCAGCTCCGCGCTGACCTGCGGGCGCTCGTCGGCGTGGGCGGCCAGCTGGTCCGGCGCCTCGCCGAGCACCGCGTCGAAGGCCGCGCGACCGGTCGCCACGAGGTCCGGGTGGGCCACCCACGAGCCGTCGAAGCCGTCACCGGCCTCGCGCTCCTTGTCGGCGGCGACGGCGGCCAGCGCCCGGGCAGCGGCCTCGGCGTCCTTGCGGCTCGGCACGGCCGCCGCCATGCCGCCGATGGCGTGCGCACCGCGGCGGTGGCAGGTGCGGACCAGGGCCCGCGCGTAGGCGCGCATGAACGGGGTGGTCATGGTGAGGGCCGACCTGTCGGGCAGCACGAAGCCGGGACCCGCGTCTCGGAACGTCTTGATGGTGCTGAACAGGTAGTCCCAGCGGCCGGCGTTGAGGCCCGTGGCGTGGGGCGCGAGCGCGTGCAGCACCTCCTCCATCTCGAAGGCGGCCGTGATCGTCTCGATGAGCACCGTCACGCGCACGGTGCCCTCGGGCAGACCCAGGTGCGCCTCGGCGTCGGCGAGGACGTCGTGCCACAGCGCCGCCTCCGAGGCGTGCTCGAGCTTGGGCAGGTACAGGTAGGGACCGGAGCCGCGGGCGATGAGCTCGGCGGCGTTGCCGTCCAGGAAGAGCGCCGCGTCGAGCAGGGAGCCCGAGACGGGCTCCCCGTCCACGAGGACGTGCGCCTCGTCCATGTGCCAGCCGCGCGGGCGGACCACCAGGGTGGCGAGGCGGCCCTGCTCGGGCAGGGCCCAGGGGGTGCCGTCGCCGGTGGTGCCCGACAGGGTCCGGCGGACCACGTCGCGCAGCACCACCTGGGAGCCGACCACGTTGCGCCAGTGCGGGGTGGAGGAGTCCTCCAGGTCGGCCATCCACACCAGCGCCCCGGAGGTGAGGGCGTTGAACGCCATGCGCGGCTCGGCCGGGCCGGTGATCTCCACGCGGCGGTCGGCGAGGTCAGCAGGTGCGGGCGGGAGCCGCCAGACACCCTCGCGCACGGACGCGGTGCGGGGGTCGAGCGCCAGGGAGCCGGCGGCCGAGGCGGCGCGGCGCAGGTCCTCCCGCGCGGAGAGCAGGGCGCGGCGGCGGCCGTCGTGGCGGCGGTGGAGCTCGGCGAGCAGCGAGAGCGCCGAGGGGGTCAGCACCTGCGCGGCGCGCGGGTGGGCCGGCCCGGCGTGCTCCACGACCACGCCGTCGGGCAGCTGCGCGGGCTCGGCGGGCACGGGGCCGGAGGGGTCGCTGGCGGTGCTGGGGGCCACCCGCGGACGCTACCGCCCGGTGGTCCTCGGTGGGACGGTCGCCGCGGAGCGCGCGGGTGCCGCGTTCTGGCGCGCCGAGGGGTCGAGGGCCATCTGCAGGAGCCGGACCAGGATGAAGGCCGCCAGCACCAGCAGGAGGAGAGGCAGGACGTCCACGCCTCGACGGTGGCAGACGCGTGGTCCGCGAGCCCGGCGACACGCCGGGAGCACCAGCCGCCGCTCCGGGCGCGTCCCCCGGACGGGCAGCACGGCAGCAGGGCCAGCGCGGGCGGCCGTCAGCCCAGCAGCACGGGACCGAGCAGGCCCACCACGGCCCCGGCGGCGGCCACCGGGGCCGCAGCGCGACCGAGGGAGGGCAGGGCCCGCGAGGCGGGCGCCAGCGGCGCCAGGACCAGCACCACCAGCGCCACCACCGCCCCCAGGGCGGCGCCCAGCGCCGCACCGGGCCCGGCGGCCGCCCCCGCCAGCACCGCTCCCCCCGCGCCCGCGGCGGCCCCGGCGACCACCGAGGCGAGCACCCCCGGGGGCCGCGGGACGGGCAGCGCCGCCGCCAGAGCCGCGGCGGCGACCGCGGCCGCCGCCGCGCTCGTGACCGCCACCGACGACGCCGCGTCCGCGGCGGCGGCCACCCAGCCGCTCGCCAGCCCGGCGAGGAGCAGCCCGGTGACCGCCCCGCCCAGCCCGTCGACCACGCGGGGGCGCAGGTCGCGGCGCAGCATCTGGTGGGCGAAGGCTCCCAGGACGGCGACGGCCAGCACGGCGGGCAGCGGGCGCAGGGGCTCGTGGCCGTCGTCCAGCAGCGCGGTGGCGGTGGTGGCGACCACGGCGAGCACGCCGGTGGCGCCCACCACCGCTGCGCTGCCGCGGGGGCTGGGCAGCAGGAGCAGCCCGGGCCAGCCCAGGGCCAGGGCCACCACCACGAGCACCGCCGCACCCGCGGCCGGGACGGTCCCCGCCAGGCCGGCGAGCGCCAGCAGGCCGGCCAGGCCCGCGGCGACGAGCGCCGAGCGGGCGGACGGTGTGGCTCGCCGCGGGGGTGTCACCCCCGGATCGTCCCACCGAGGGTGACATGCGCCGGACCGTGGCGGCGAGAGGCTCCCGTCACCTATCGTTCACCTCGTCGTAGCGACGTCGCACCGGCGCGACGGTTGATCGCGGCGGTGGGACCCGTCCCGGACCCGGAGGACGCCGTGGCCCAGCTCCTGCTGCTGACGAACGCGCTCGCCCCATCTGCCGAGGTGCTGCCCGCCCTCGGCCTGCTCGCCCACTCGGTGCGGGTGCTCCCCGCCGAGCCCGCCGCCCTCGTCGACGCCCCACCGGCTGACGCCGTGCTGGTCGACGCCCGCCGGGAGCTCGTGGCGGCGCGGTCGCTCGCGCGGCTGCTGCGCACCACCGGCGTGAGCTGCCCGCTGTTCCTCGTGCTCACCGAGGGCGGGCTGGCCGCCGTCGCCGCCGACTGGGGCGCCGACGACGTGCTGCTCGACACCGCCGGCCCGGCCGAGTTCGAGGCGCGGCTCCGCCTGGCCGTGGGGCGCGCCGCGCTCGCGGAGGCGGGTGACGACGCCCCCGAGGAGATCCGCGCCGGCGACGTGGTCATCGACGAGTCGACGTACACCGCGAAGGTGCGCGGGCGCTCGCTGGACCTCACCTACAAGGAGTTCGAGCTCCTCAAGTACCTGGCGCAGCACCCGGGCCGCGTGTTCAGCCGCGCTCAGCTGCTGCAGGAGGTCTGGGGCTACGACTACTTCGGCGGCACGCGCACGGTGGACGTCCACGTGAGGCGCCTGCGCGCCAAGCTCGGACCCGAGCACGAGCAGCTCATCGGCACCGTGCGCAACGTCGGCTACCGCTTCGTGCCCGCGACCCGCGAGCGGCGCGAGCTCGACCTGCGCCCCGGCTCCGAGGTCACCGACGACGACGGGGCCGTCGCCGAGCGCTGAGCGCCCGCGGCTCCCGAGGCCGACGGGCGGGCCGCCACCGCGAGCCGCCCGCGCGGCCGGCCCCTAGCCTGCGGGGGTGCCCGACGCCGCCCGCGCCGCCGGGGCCCTGCCCCCCGGCGCACTCCCCATCCGTGCGCTGCCCTCCCTGTCCGCCGGCGAGGCCGCCGCCGTGGAGGCCCTCGTGGAGCGCGCCGCCGCGGTCGACGGCGGCCACCCGCTGTCCGAGGCGTCGCTGCTGGCGCTGCGCGAGCCGGCGCCGGCGGCGCAGCACGCGCTGCTCGTCTCCGCCGGGCCGGCGGACGGTCCGGCGGGCAGCGGCGCCGGGCCGGACGCCCCGCTCGTCGTCGTCGGCTACGCCCAGCTGCCGCTCGAGGGCGCAGCGGAGCTGCTGGTGGACCCGGCGGCGCGACGCAGGGGGCTGGGCTCGCTGCTCGCCGAGCAGCTCGAGCTGCTCGCCGACGGGTCAGGGCCGTCAGAGCCGTCAGAGCTGGTGGTGTGGGCGCACGGCGGGTCCGCGGCGGCCGCGGCCCTGGCCCGGCGCCGGGGCTACGGACCGGTGCGCGAGCTGCAGCACCGGCGCCGCCCGCTGGGGCCGGACGCCCCGCTGCCGCCGCTGGAGCTGCCGGACGACGTCGCCCTGCGCGCCTTCGAGGTAGGACGTGACGAACAGGCGTGGCTGGACCTCAACGCCCGCGCCTTCGCCAGCCACCCCGAGCAGGGCCGCTGGACCGCCGCCGACCTCGCCGCGCGCCAGGCGGAGCCCTGGTTCGACCCGGCCGGGCTGCTGCTGGCCGTCGACGCGCAGCGGGGCCGCCTGCTCGCCTCGCACTGGACCAAGGTGGAGGGGTCCGCCGGCCACCGGGCGGGCGAGGTCTACGTGGTGGCCGTGGACCCCGCGGCCCAGGGCCGCGGCCTCGGCACGGCGGTGGTGCTGGCGGGGCTGCACCACCTCGACACCGCCGGCTGCGCCTCCGCGGAGCTGTACGTGGAGGCCGACAACGCGGCGGCGCTGCGGCTGTACGAGCGCCTCGGCTTCGAGCTCGACACGTCAGACGTGCTGTACCGGCGGGGCGCCGCGGCGCCGGGGGTGGGCTGAGAGGATGGTGGGATGGCGAGCACGACGAGCGAGCAGCCCGCGAACGGGCTCGCGCCCTCACCCGGAGCAGCGGCGGTGAGCGACGGCGCGGAGCCCCATCCGGCGGCAGGAGCGGCCGCCGACCTGGAGGAGGCGCTCACCGAGCACCTCGCTGCCGAGGACGACGAGGTCGAGGAGCGCACGGGGGCCGTCGAGGAGGTCGTGGAGTCCGAGGAGCCCGCACCGCTCCCGGCCGGCCGCTTCGGCGACCGCGAGCTCAGCTGGCTGGCGTTCAACCAGCGGGTGCTCGAGCTCGCCGAGGACCCGTCGGTGCCGCTGCTCGAGCGGGCGCGCTTCCTGGCCATCTTCGCCAGCAACCTCGACGAGTTCTTCATGGTGCGGGTGGCCGGCCTCAAGCGCCGCATCGCCGCCGGTCTGGCGGTCACCGCGGCCAGCGGGCTGGAGCCGCGGGAGGTGCTCGCCGCCGTCAGCGAGCGGGCCCACGAGCTCGTGGAGCGCCACGCGCGGACGTTCACCGAGCAGGTGCAGCCGGCGCTGGCGGCCGAGGGCATCCGGATCGTCGCGTGGGACGAGCTGGAGCCCGCCGAGCAGGACCGCCTGCACGAGTTCTTCCGCGACTCCGTCTTCCCGGTGCTCACGCCGCTGGCCGTGGACCCCGCGCACCCCTTCCCGTACATCTCGGGCCTCTCGCTCAACCTCGCCGTGGTGGTGCGCAACCCCAACACGGAGAAGGAGCACTTCGCCCGCGTCAAGGTGCCGCCGCTGCTGCCCCGCCTGGTGCGCGTGGAGCAGGGCAAGAGCGCCTCCGGGCGGACGGCGCGGTTCGTGCCGCTCGAGGCCGTCATCTCCGAGCACCTCGACCAGCTCTTCCCGGGCATGGACGTGGTGGCCCACCACACCTTCCGGGTCACCCGCAACGAGGACCTGGAGGTCGAGGAGGACGACGCCGAGAACCTCCTGCAGGCCCTCGAGAAGGAGCTGCTGCGCCGCCGGTTCGGCCCGCCGGTCCGCCTGGAGATCACCGCCGAGACCGACGACCACGTCCGCGAGCTGCTGGTGCGCGAGCTGGGCGTGGAGGAGTCGGAGACGTACGTCCTGCCCGGTCCGCTGGACCTGCGGGGCCTCAACGCCGTCGCCGACCTGGAGCGGCACGAGCTCAGCTACCCGACCTTCGTGCCCAAGACCCACCGGCACCTCACCGACGGGCGCGAGTCGAGCCAGCCGCGGAGCATCTTCGCCGCTGTGCGCGCCCGCGACGTGCTGCTGCACCACCCGTACGACTCGTTCTCGACGTCGGTGCAGGCGTTCCTCGAGCAGGCGGCCGCGGACCCGAAGGTCCTGGCGATCAAGCAGACGCTGTACCGCACCTCGGGCGACTCGCCCATCGTCGACGCGCTCATCGACGCCGCCGACGCGGGCAAGCAGGTGCTGGCCCTGGTGGAGATCAAGGCCCGCTTCGACGAGCAGAACAACATCACCTGGGCCCGCAAGCTCGAGCAGGCCGGCGTGCACGTGGTGTACGGCATCGTCGGGCTGAAGACGCACTCCAAGCTCTGCCTGGTCGTGCGCCAGGAGGGCGACCGGCTGCGCCGCTACTGCCATGTCGGCACCGGCAACTACAACCCGAAGACGGCCCGCCTCTACGAGGACCTCGGTCTGCTCACCTGCGACGACGAGGTCGGCGAGGACCTGACCAAGCTGTTCAACCAGCTGTCGGGCTACGCGCCGCGCACGCGGTACTCGCGCCTGCTCGTGGCGCCGCGCTCGCTGCGCCGGGGGCTGGTCCAGCGCATCGAGCGGGAGGCCGAGCACCACCGCGCCGGGCGCCCGGCCCACATCCGCATCAAGGTCAACTCGATGGTCGACGAGGCGATCATCGACGCGCTGTACCGCGCGTCGCAGGCCGGGGTCCCGGTCGACGTCGTCGTCCGCGGGATCTGCGCGCTGCGCCCGGGCGTACCGGGGCTGTCCGAGACGATCCGCGTGCGCTCCGTCCTCGGGCGCTTCCTCGAGCACAGCCGGGTCTTCGCCTTCGAGGCCGGCGGGGACGCCGAGGTGTACATCGGCAGCGCCGACATGATGCACCGCAACCTCGACCGCCGGGTGGAGGCCCTGGTGCGCATCCGCGACGTCGAGCACCAGCGGGCCCTGGTGGACCTGGTCGACCTGTCCGCGGACGCCGGCACCGCCAGCTGGCACCTGGGGCCGGAGGGCACCTGGGACCGCGCGTCGGTCGACTCCGAGGGCGAGCGCCTGCTCGACCTGCAGGAGTTCCTCATCGCCGCGCGCTCCAACCGCCGCGCCCGCCGGCGCTGAGGGGGCCGTCGTGGCCCCCTCAGCCGCCGCGGCCGCCGAACCCGAGCAGCCCGAGCGACGCGAGAACACCCCGTCGGCGGTGCCGTCCGCCGCGCAGCACTCCCGGCCGCCCGGCCGGGCGGCCCAGAGCGCCCACGGCGCCCACGGCGCCCAGGGGCACGACCACCGGGACGACCACGACGCCGCGCCCCAGCAGCCGCTCCCCCTCGTGCGGGCCGCCGGTGCCCTGTGCTGGTACCGCGCGCCCGACGGCGGCCTGCGCCTGCTGCTGGTGCACCGGCCCCGCTACCGGGACTGGTCCTGGCCCAAGGGGAAGCTCGAGGGCGCGGAGCTGCCGCCCGCCGCGGCGGTCCGGGAGGTGGCAGAGGAGACCGGGCTGGTCATCAGGCTCGGGCGGGCGCTGCCGAGCGCCCGCTACGCCCTCGGGGCCGACGCCACCAAGGAGGTCTCGTACTGGGCCGCCCACGTCGAGGGGGCCAGGCACCCCGTGCCGCCGCGCCCGGCGGAGGTCGACAGGACGGAGTGGGTGACGCCCGAGGAGGCGGACGCCCGCCTGACCCGGCGCGGTGACCGCGTGCAGCTGCGCGCGCTGCTCGCCGCGGACCGCACCGGCGGGCTGGACACCTGGCCGCTGGTGGTGGTCCGCCACGGCCACGCGCACCCCAAGACGGCGTGGGGGCGCAGCGACGACGAGCGGCCCCTGGCCGCTCCGGGCCGGCGGCAGGCGGAGCGCCTGCCGGAGCTGCTGACGGCGTGGCAGCCCCCGCGGGTGGTGACGAGCCCGTGGCGGCGCTGCACCGACACGGTGGAGCCGTACCTGCGGGCCAGCGGCGCGAAGGTGAAGACGCGCGGTCGGCTCACCGAGGACGCGCACCGGCGCGACCCCGGGCGCACGGCCAAGCTCGTGCGCAAGCTGCTCGGCAAGCAGCGTCCCGTGCTGCTGTGCACCCACCGGCCGGTGCTGTCGACGGTGTTCGGGGAGCTCGCCGAGCACGCCGCCGACGACGTCGCGGCGGCGGTCCCCCAGCACGACCCCTACCTCGGTCCGGGTGAAGTGCTCGTCGCGCACGTCTCTCGCAGCTCTGGGCTGGTGGTGGCGGTGGAGCGCCACGCCGTCCCGGCGGGCTGACCGGACGCGCGCGGACCTGGGCGTGACCGCTGGGTCGCTGGGGGAACCTCTCGACGGGACGCCGTGGCCGACCACCTGGAGGCGCCTCCACCGCCCCCGCGGACCGGCCTCGAAGGCCCTCGCCGTCCCGCTGCGAGGCAGGGACCTCCACGACCCGCGGCCGGCCGTCGGATCTTCGGAGCAGCGCAGACGGCCCTCGGGGCCAGGCGCGGTGCGGGCGTGGGAGGCACCATCGGTGCCCCCCACGCCCGCGGCGGGTCCTGCCTCAGCAGGTCGTGACGGTGGACCCCTTCGGCTGCAGGGTCAGGTCCATGCTGGGACCGGAGGTGGGGCTGCCGTGCTGGACGACCTCCCAGGTGCCCGCCACGGCGTCAGCGCCCATGAGGGTCGCCACGCTGGGGTAGTAGGCATCGCCCATGCCGGTGCTGTCCTGGGTCCACAAGAAGACGAGCTCGTCGTCCCACGGCGCGTGCATCGAGGGATAGGGCAGCAGGCCCACCGAAGCGGTGAAGCTTCCCACCAGGGGGTTGGCGGCAGCGCTGGACAGCGCCGGGACGCAGGTGCCTGCGGCCCGCACGGACGTGGTCGCGTTGGCGATGGTGCCGGAGAGCTGGCCGTCGGTGGCCTTGTCGGACCAGGCGATGACGATCGGCAGGGAGGGGTCGCCGGAGTAGCTGGGGTTCTGGGGAGAGACGGGGGCGTCGACGGGGGAGATCTTCCCGACCATGGTGGTGCCGGCGAAGACCGACCTGACGAGGGCGTCGCGGTCGATGCGCAGGACCGGGGTGACGGCGGTGACCCGTCCGCCCTTGAGGGTGGCCAGGTAGGCGGTGGTGGCGTAGTCGGGGACACCTGCGGCGTCGGCTGCGGCGGACGCCTTGTCCAGGACCTCGGCGCTCACCTCGTGGACCGTGCCGTCGGCGGTGGCGAAGCCGGTCCCACCGCGGGTGAAGGCGCCGTAGCCCTGGTCGGGAGAGGGGGCTGCAGGCAACCGCAGGGCAACGCCGTCCGTGTAGGGCCCGGTGCACACCGGCAGCCCACCGCTGGCGGCGGGGGTGGTGGTGGCGCAGGCTCCGCTGAGGTCGACCGAGACCGCACTGGTCGGCGAGCTGGTCGGCGAGCCGGAGGGGCCGACGGGATCGGGGTTCCCGCCGCCGCAGCCGGCGATGGTCAGGGCCGCCAGGGCGGTGGTGGCCAGGGCGAGCCGGCGGTGGGTCCGGGAGCGAGCGGCGATGATCTTCACGTCCTTCGATCAGGAGGCGGAGGCGGTCACTTGAGTGGTCTGGGGGGCTCACCCGTTGGCGATCACGGGCGCACCTGGGCGTCCCAGCGGCCTCAGGACGCGCCGGCAGCGCGCGGTCCGGGACGGGCGCGACCGCTCGAGGGGCTGGCGAGCCGCCACTGCAGCGGGCTGGGTGTCGGGCTGGGGAGCCAGGACGATCACCTCGAACGGGTGGTGCTGCCCGCCGGCGCTGACCAGGTGGCCACGGGTGCGTCCGGGGGCTACGGCGGTCAGGGAGCACACCAGGTGCGCGTCCACCGGCTCAGCGGCATCCGCGGCAGCCACCTGGGCGGGGGTCCCGATGGCGGCCACCGAGCAGTCCTGGGCGCTGGCGCGCCACGCGGCGTCGTCGGCGCCGGTCACCAGGAGCGAGCGTCCCGGGGTGAGGACGACGACCGAGCCGGCCAGCTCCCGCACACCGACCCGCACCGGCGGCGCGAGCGGGGTGCTGGTCGCTGCGGTGTCCGCGAGGTGTGCGCTGGGCGTCGTGGTCGTCGTCGTGGTCATCGGTCGTCCCCCTGCTCTGCGGCGGGAGCGCGGCGAGCCGGCCGGCTGCTGCGCTGTGGTGTGCACCAGCGTCGCGCGGCCTGCGTCAAGACCGCGTCAAGCCCGCGTCAGCCTCCGGTCAGCCTTCGAGCGGGCCCCGTCCCCGCGCGCCCCGTGGTCCGTGCCGGTGCAGCCGCCGACGTCGGTCATCGGGCCGCGGGCAGGCGGAGGACGAACTCGGTGCCGACACCGGGCTGGGAGGTGACGGTCAGCTCCCCGTGGTGGGCGTGGACCAGCTCTCGGGAGATGGCCAGGCCCAGCCCGGTGCCCCCGGTGGCTCGGGCTCGGGCGGCGTCGGCGCGCCAGAACCTGTCGAAGACCAGCGGCAGCTGCTCGGCGGTGATGCCTACGCCCTGGTCGGCCACGCGCACCTCCACGGCGTCCGACGTGGTGGCGGTGGTGATGGTCACGGTGCCACCGGGGTGGCTGTAGCGCACCGCGTTGGAGACCAGGTTGGTCAGCACCTGGCGCAGCCGCACCTCATCACCCACCACGAGCGCGCGCCAACCGTCGTGCTGCTGGCCAGCGGCGCGGCTGTGCTGGTCGTCCAGCCGCAGGGTCAGCCCGGCGGTCCGCGCGACCACGGTGTGGGCCTCGGCCACCGTCCGCACCACCTCGCCCAGGTCCAGGAGGCCGCTGGCCAGGCGCAGGTGCCCGCTCTCGGCGGCGTTGAGCTCAGCGAGGTCCTTGACCAGGTGGCTGAGCTGGCGGGCCTCCTCGGCCAGGGAGTCGATGACCTCCGGGGAGGCGGTGAAGACCTCGTCCTGGATCGCTTCCAGGGTGCCGTTCAGCGTGACCAGCGGGTTGCGCAGCTCGTGGGCGATGTCGCTGACCATCTGCTGGCGCTGGGCCTCAGTGCGGTGCAGCGCCTCGGCCATGGTGTTGAACGCCGCCCCCACCTGGGCCACCTCGCCGCGCCCGGCGGTGGGCACCCGGGTCTCGAGGTCGCCGTGGGTGATGCGGTCCGCCGCGGCCGCCAAGCGGCGCAGGGGTCGGGTGATGGCCAGCGTGCTCACCAGCGCGACGGCACTGGCGACGGCGATGATCGCAGCGATCACCGCCAGGGTGCTACCGGTGGTGAGCCGGTCCCAGCGCAGCGCAGCGGCGTCGGAAGAGCCCAGGAACAGCGCCACGCGGGGCGCGAGGCTGGCGCGGTCCGCCTGCTCGGTGCACCGCTGCAGCCCCGCGACCGCGGCCGGGTCTGCCTCGTCGACGACGACGAAGGGTGTGTCGCCGTCCTCGCCCCCGGTGAGGCGGTGAGCCGTACCGGACCTGTCCAGGCAGGACCCGATGGCGCGGTTCTGCGCCTCAGCGCCCGCCCGCTGCGACGCTGTGGGCTGGTACAGCGGGTCGGTGCAGCGCGAGGCGGTCTCGTCCTGCTGCTCGGTGGTGCCGTCTCCGTCCACGGTGATGGTGCGGGTGCCGTCACCGACGTCGTCGACGCTGAACCGGATCCCCGCAGCGCGCAGACAGGCTGAGGCGGTCTGGATCCGCTGGGCGTTCTCAGCGACGTCAGCTGCGGACGGTGCCGGCTGGGCGGGTGCGACCGCACCTACCAGTGACCCGGGGGCGCTGCTGACCAGGCCTGCGGTGTAGGGGTCGACCACGGCGTCCGGTCTGGGACGCAGCGGCCCGTCGTGCTGGCCCAGCAGCGCAGAGGAGTCGACCAGCACCCGCCCGGAGGCGTCCTTCAAGGCGATGCGCCGGTCGTAGCGGGTGGCCAGGTCGCGCACGGTGTCGTCGACTCCGTCCCAGCTGGTGTGGGCGCCGCCGTAGTCGAGCAGGGCCTGGTAGATGTCGGTGTCGTTGCTCAGCGACCTGGCCGCTTGACTGCGCAGCGCCTGCTCCACGCTGCGAGAGACCGTCCAGGCCGTGGTGAGCACGGTGATGACGGTCAGCGCCACTGTGGCCACCAGCACCCGGGAGCGCAGGCTGGCGAACAGCTTCACCGCGGGCGCCCCGGCACGGCGCCCGGAGCGCCATCAGCGGTGTCGTCCAGCTTGTACCCGCGGCCCTTCACCGTCACCACGCAGGTCGGGTGGGCCGGGTCGGCCTCGACCTTGCGGCGGATGTTCATGATGTGCATGTCCACCGTGCGCTCCAAGGCGAAGCTGTCGAAACCGGCGATGGCCTCCAGCAGTTCCCCTCGGCTGAACGCCCGTCCGGGCTGGGAGGCCAGGGTCTCCAGCAGGCGGAACTCCCGCGGGGTCAGGGGCAGCACCTGCCCGTCGCGGCGGGCCTCGAAGCGCTCGCTGTCGACGCTCAGCGAGCCGATGACGACCACCGGGCTCGACGGCTGCGCCGCAGCGGTGCGCCGGAGCACGGCGTTGACGCGCGCGACCAGCTGACGGGGGCTGTAGGGCTTGGTGACGTAGTCGTCCGCGCCCAGATCGAAACCGAGCAGCTGGTCGGCTTCGGCGGCCATCGCGGTGACCATGATGACGGCCGCGCGGCGCTCACCGCGGGTCACGCGCAGCACGTCGCGCCCGTCCAGCAGGGGCATCATCACGTCCAGCACCAGCAGGTCCGGGTCGCTGGTGCGCAGGGCGTCCAGTGCGGCGCGGCCGTCGTGGACGACGCTGACGGCGTGCCCGTCCTTGGCCAGGTAGGCGCGCAGCAGCTCGGCCTGCTTGCGGTCGTCCTCGGCGACGAGGATGGAAGCCACGCTCACTCCAGATCGACGAGCGCCGCACGGCGCGTGGACGGATGGGTCGTCGTGCAGGGTGTCGCAGGCCCCCGGGACCGTGCAGCACTCCCGTTGTCGACGAGGAGCCGCGCGATCTTGAGGCAGCTCGTCGACGACCACCGGCGGACCACGAGCGGCGCTCACGACGGCGGCGCGCCGTGCTGGCAGCCGTCGACCACCTGGAAGGGGCGAAGCAGCCACGACCGCGGTCCCGGTGACCACGCACCACAGGGCGCGTGGTCGATCCGCACAGACCCGCTGCGCACCGCGCGGGAGGACAGACGCGCGGAGGCCCTCACCGCCGGTCCCAGGGGGTCGGTGGGGGAACCAGCACGAGGGTGCGCTGGTGCTGGGGCGCTGGAGCTCTCGCGCACGAGGGCTCCCGCCCACCGCCTGACCGGGACTGCGTGGCGCTGACCAGGGGCGACGACGCCAGACAGGGCTGGGACGCCTCACCGGGCGAGCTGTGCTGACGACGACGAAGGGTGAGCCCACCTCCGGCCGCGCTCAGCCGAGCGGGACCACGCACCCCAGGACCACCGCGACCGTGCAGGCCACGATCGCGACCTCCATGCAGCGGGTGTGGCGCTTGTAGCGACGGACCCCGGCGAGGGTGCTCAGGTCCGGCCGGCAGGCCCGGCGCCGGAGGACGACCCCAGCGCGCGCGGTGGTCAGCGCCCGCACGCCGGTCGCGCCGGTCGTGCCGGTCATGGTGATCTCGGCGCCCAGGGAGGTGGTGGTCATGGCGGTCGTGCTCCTTCGCCGGTCGGTGCGGAAGGGCGTTCTGGGACCCCCGCGCTTGCGGGGGTCCCAGAACGCCGGCACCGAGCGCTGGCCCGGTGCAGCAGGACTGGTGCGTCCGAGACCAGCCCTGGGATCAGCCCTGGGCCTTGGCCTGGGTCAGGCGGGCGTCCCAGTAGGCGTCGACAGCGTCGAGGTTGGCGTCCACGAAGGTGTCGTACTCGGCGTAGGGACGCCCGTCCTCATCGCCGTAGGACAGCTGGACCTGCAGGCCGCGGGCCTTCATGAAGTCCACCAGCTGGACCTGGGCGTCATCGACGTCCTCGTCGGTCTTGAGCAGGTCCAGGTACTCAGGGGTCCCCACACCGTCGATCCAGGTCGAGCCCCCCGCGTCCTCGCTGTCCTCGGGGGCGGGCTCGGTGTCGATCCAGGTGGGGCTCTCGGAGGAGTCAGGGGCCACTGCGGAGACCTCCACGGTCGGCTGGGCGGGCTGGTCGGTGTGGTCAGCGGCCATCGCTGAGGTCGCTCCCACCAGGGAGCCACCGACGGCGAGCAGGGCTGCGGCCACGGCGAGGGTGCGGCGGGTCTTGGTCATCGTGGTGTCCTTCCAGCGGCGGAAGGGGGTCCCTTCCTGGTGCTCCCACTCTGGGACGGGCACTGTCAAGACCGCGTCAAGGCGCTGTCAGGCTCCGGTCTACTCGCCCCCTCCGGTCGAGGCGGGTCTGCCGGTCTCCTGACTCCTGGCTCCTCGGAAGGGGGGTGGAGACCGGCTGGGGTGCGATCCGCCCCCCACCCAGCCGGCCCTGGCCGGCCTGCCCCACGTGCCGAAGTCAGTGGTGGTGGCGTAGAGGATCTGGTGCTTGGTGCCGCCCTCGGCTGCGGGGGCGTTGCTGGCCCAGTAGATGACGCAGGCGTTGCTGGCGGGGTCCCAGATGGCCTCGGGGGCCCAGGCGTTCTCGCCCTGGACGCCGGTAGCGACGCCGCAGGGCGTCACACATCAGGTGCCACATGCGCGTGCAGCGGACCCGGCCGTGGTGCTCCTCGCCCCGTCGTTCCAGGTGCGGGTCTGTCTGGAGCCGCCGCTGGTCGCGTCGGGTGCCGTCCGGCCCGGGTCTCGCGGGGACGGTGTGTCCGAACGGCGCAGCAGGCCGTCCGGGAGGCGTCAGAGACCCCCGGGTGAGCCGTCAGGGCTCCGTCAGGACCGCCGTCGCCGCTCTCGGGCAGTGGCTGGATGGCGCCTGTGCCTGACATCGCCTTCATCGCGCTGACCGTGGTGGTCTTCGCCGTCCTGGCCCTGCTCGTCAGCGGCCTCGAGCGGCTGGGGGGCCAGCGGTGAGCGCCGTCAGCGTGGTCCTGCTCCTCCTCGTGCTCGCCCTGGTCGGCTACCTGCTGACCGCTCTGCTGGACCCGGAGCGGTTCTGATGCCCGTCCTGTCCGACAGCGCGGCAGGTGCGCTGACCATCGCCGTCCTCGTGGCCGCCCTCGCGGTCGTCCACGCCCCCCTGGGCGACGCCATGGCGCGCGTCTACACCTCCACGCGCCACCTGCGCGTCGAGCGCGTGCTGTACCGCGTGGCGGGGATCGACCCCGACGCCGAGCAGCGCTGGCCGGTCTACGCCCGCGCCGTCCTCGGGTTCTCCCTCGTCTCGGTCCTGTTCCTCTACGCCTTCCAGCGGCTGCAGGCGTGGCTGCCGCTCTCCCTCGGCTTCCCGGGCGTCCCCGCGCCCACGGCGTGGAACACGGCGATCAGCTTCGTGACCAACACGAACTGGCAGTCCTACTCGGGCGAGTCGACGATGGGCCACCTCGTGCAGGCCGCCGGTCTCGCGGTGCAGAACTTCACGTCGGCGGCGGTCGGCATGGCCGTTGCCGTGGCGCTGGTGCGCGGGTTCACCCGCAGCCGCACCGAGCGGATCGGCAGCTTCTGGGTGGACCTGGTCCGCACCTGCGTGCGGATCCTCCTGCCGCTGGCCGTGGTCGCCGCCGTCGTCATGCTCCTCGGTGGCGTGGTGCAGAACCTCGCCGGGCCGACCGCCTCCACGACCATCGCCGGCGGCGAGCAGACGATCACGGGCGGCCCGATCGCCTCGCAGGAGGCCATCAAAGAGCTGGGCACCAACGGCGGCGGCTTCTTCAACGCCAACTCCGCGCACCCCTTCGAGGGGCCGACCGCCTGGGTCAGCCTCTTCCAGGTCTTCCTCATGCTGGCCATCCCCTTCTCCCTGCCGCGCACGTTCGGCCGCCTCGTCGGCGACGAGCGCCACGGCTACGCCGTCCTCGGGGTGATGGGGACACTGTGGCTCAGCTCGGTCACGCTGGCGGTCTGGGCCGAGGTCACCGGCTCCGGTGCTGCGCCGCAGGCCGCGGGGGCCGCGATGGAGGGCAAGGAGGTCCGCTTCGGCGAGGTCCTCACGGCCCTGTTCGGCGCCTCGACCACGGCGACGTCCACGGGCGCCGTCAACGGTGCGCACGACTCGCTGACGGCCGCCGGCGGCGGCGTCGCGGTGCTGAACATGATGCTGGGTGAGGTCTCCCCCGGTGGGACCGGATCGGGCCTGTACGGCCTGCTGGTGCTCGCCGTGATCGCCGTCTTCCTCGCCGGGCTCATGGTGGGGCGCACCCCCGAGCTGCTCGGCAAGAAGATCGGCAAGGGCGAGGTCACCCTCGTGGCCCTCTACGTGCTCGCCACGCCCACGCTGCTGCTCGTCGGTGCCGCGCTGACCGCCGGGGTCCCGAGCCTGCGCGACGCCTCCCTCCAGGACGACGGCGCGCACGGGCTCTCGGAGGTCCTGTACGCGTACGCCTCGGCCTCCAACAACAACGGCTCGGCCTTCGCGGGCTTCGGCGCCGCCACCGACTACCAGAACGTCGCGCTGGGGCTGTGCATGGTCTTCGGGCGCTTCATCCCGATGCTGCTGGTCATCGCCCTCGCCGGCCGCCTGGCCTCGCAGGCGCCGGTCCCCGTCACCGCGGGCACCCTGCCCACCCACACCCCCCTCTTCGCGAGCCTCGTCACCGTCGTCGTCATCGTCGTCGCCGGTCTGACGTACTTCCCCGCGCTCGCCCTCGCTCCGATCGCTGAGGCCCTCTCATGAGCACCACCTCCTCCAACAGCGCCGTCCTCGACCGCGGCCCCCAGCAGCACCAGGAGGACGACGACAGGGGTGCCCGTCCCGCCGCCGGCGCCTTCGACGCCCGCGCGCTGGTGTCGTCCCTCCCGGCGGCGCTGCGCAAGCTCGACCCGCGCCACCAGCTGAAGAGCCCCGTGATGTTCGTCGTGTGGGTCGGCTCGGCCGTCAGCACGGTGTACGGGGTCGTCGACCCGAGCCTGTTCACGTGGCTCGTCGTGGTGTGGCTGTGGGCCACGGTGGTCTTCGCGGGTCTCGCCGAGGCCGTGGCCGAGGGCCGCGGCAAGGCCCAGGCCGAGACGCTGCGCCGCACCCGCAGCGAGACCACCGCCCGCAGGCTGCTCGACCGGACCACCGGGGAGGAGGAGGCCGTCTCCGCGACCGCCCTGCGCCGCGGCGACCTCGTCGTCGTCGAGGCCGGGGAGGTCGTCCCCGGTGACGGTGACGTGGTCGAGGGCGTCGCGTCGGTGGACGAGTCGGCCATCACCGGCGAGTCCGCGCCCGTCATCCGCGAGGCTGGCGGCGACAGGTCGGCGGTGACGGGCGGCACCCGCGTGCTGTCGGACCGGGTCGTCGTGAAGATCACCGCCGAGCCCGGCAGCACGTTCATCGACAGGATGATCGCGCTGGTCGAGGGCTCGGCCCGCCAGAAGACGCCCAACGAGATCGCCCTGGACCTGCTGCTGGCGTCGCTGACGCTGGTGTTCCTGCTGGCCGTGGTGACGCTGCAGCCGCTGGCGATCTACTCCGGGCAGGCGCAGAGCGTGCCCGTGCTCGTGGCGCTGCTCGTGTGCCTCATCCCCACCACCATCGGGGCGCTGCTGAGCGCCATCGGCATCGCCGGCATGGACCGGCTCGTCCAGCGCAACGTGCTGGCCATGTCCGGCAGGGCCGTCGAGGCGGCCGGTGACGTGGGCGTCCTGCTGCTCGACAAGACCGGCACCATCACCTTCGGCAACCGCCGCGCCACCGCGCTGGTCCACCTGGCCGGCGTGGAGCCGGGCGCGCTGGCAGATGCGGCCCGCCTGTCGAGCCTGGCCGACGAGACCCCCGAGGGCCGCTCGGTCGTCGAGCTCGTGGACGCCTCCCGGGGTGGCTCCGAGGAGCCCCCCGCGGGTGCCGAGTACGTCGAGTTCACCGCCCAGACCCGCATGAGCGGCGTCGACCTGCCACGGGGCGGCGGGACCGGCGCCGGTCAGGTCCGCTCGCTGCGCAAGGGCGCGGCCAGCGCGGTCGCCGCCTGGGTGGCGGCCAGCGGCGGCGCGCAGGTCCCCTCGGGCGAGCTGTCCGAGGTGGTCGACCGGATCTCGCAGTCGGGCGGCACCCCGCTCGTCGTCGCCGAGCGCGTCGGTGACGCCCCCGCGCGGGTGCTGGGCGTCATCCACCTCAAGGACGTCGTCAAGCCCGGCACAGCAGCCCGCTTCCAACGTCTTCGCGAGATGGGCATCCGCACGGTCATGGTCACCGGCGACAACCGGCTCACCGCGCAGGCGATCGCCGCGGAGGCCGGCGTCGACGACGTGCTCGCCGAGGCCACCCCCGAGGACAAGCTGGCGCTCATCAAGCGCGAGCAGGCCGGCGGCCGGCTCGTGGCGATGACCGGTGACGGCACCAACGACGCCCCCGCCCTGGCTCAGGCCGACGTGGGCGTGGCGATGAACTCGGGCACGTCGGCCGCGAAGGAGGCCGGCAACATGGTCGACCTCGACTCCGACCCCACCAAGCTCATCGAGGTGGTGGCGATCGGCAAGCAGCTGCTCATCACCCGCGGCGCCCTGACCACGTTCTCCATCGCCAACGACGTCGCGAAGTACTTCGCGATCATCCCGGCGATGTTCGCGGGCATCTACCCCGCCCTGGACCGCCTCAACGTGATGGGGCTGTCGAGCCCGCAGTCCGCGATCCTCTCCGCCGTCATCTTCAACGCGCTGGTCATCGTGGCCCTCATCCCGCTGGCCCTGCGCGGCGTGCGGTACCGCCCGGCCAGCGCGGGGGCCCTCCTGCGGCGCAACGCGCTCGTCTACGGGCTCGGCGGCGTGCTGGTGCCGTTCATCGGCATCAAGGCCATCGACCTGCTCGTCTCGCTCATCCCCGGCTTCTGAGCCACCAGAAGGAGCTCCCTCGTGTCCCGCGTGCTCGACCTCTCCCGCCAGTCCGTCGCCGGCCTGCGCCTGCTGCTGGCCCTCACCGTTCTCCTCGGCCTGGTCTACCCGACGGTGGTGCTGGGCGTGGGCCGCCTGGTCCCCGGCCGGGCCGACGGCTCGATGATCTCCGTGGACGGCCGCCCCGCCGGCTCGTCGCTCATCGGCCAGCAGTTCGGGTCCGACCAGGACCCCGCGTCCGAGCTGCCGTGGTTCCAGCCGCGGCCCTCGGCCGCGGGCGACGGTTACGACCCCCAGTCCTCCGGCGCCTCCAACCTCGGCCCGAACGACGCCCAGCTCGTCACGACCGTGGAGCAGCGCCGCGCCGACGTCGCCGCACGCGAGGGCGTGTCGCCCGCTGCCGTCCCCGCCGACGCGGTGACCGCCTCCGCCTCCGGCCTGGACCCGGACGTCTCTCCCGAGTACGCCCAGATCCAGGTGGCACGGGTGGCCCGCGAGCGCGGCCTGCCGGTGGAGCAGGTGGAGCAGCTCGTGGCCGAGAACACGCACGGCCGTGACCTCGGCTTCATCGGGGAACCCACCGTCGACGTCGTCACCCTCAACGCCGCCCTGGCCCGGCTGGGCGGCCCCCAGGGGTGAGCGGACGGGTGGACCTGCCGCGCGCAGCCGGTCTCCTCGCCGGTAGGCCGGAGGAGGATGGCGCCGTGCAGACAGCGGGCGGTGCCAGGCGCGGGACGCTGCGCGTCTACCTGGGGGCCGCCCCCGGCGTCGGCAAGACCGTGGCGATGCTCGGCGAGGGCCACCGCCGGGCCGAGCGCGGGCAGGACGTGGTGGTCGCGTTCGTCGAGACCCACGGGCGCGCCCACACGGCCTCGGCGCTGGAGGGGCTGGAGCAGGTGCCCCGCCAGCGGCTGGCGCACCCCGCCTCCCCCGGGACGGTGCTGGAGGAGATGGACGTCGACGCCGTCCTGGCGCGCGCTCCCCGGCACGCCCTGGTGGACGAGCTGGCGCACACCAACGCGCCGGGCTCGCGCAACGCCAAGCGGTGGCAGGACGTGGCCGAGCTGCTGGCCGCCGGCGTCGGCGTCATCACCACCGTCAACGTGCAGCACCTGGAGTCGCTGAACGACGTCGTCGCCCAGATCACCGGGGTGCGCCAGCGCGAGACGGTCCCCGACGACGTGGTGCGGTCCGCGGACGCCATCGAGCTGGTGGACATGAGCCCGCAGGCGCTGCGGCGCCGCCTGGCGCACGGCAACGTCTACGCCGCGGAGCGGGTGGACGCGGCGCTGGCCAACTACTTCCGGGTGGGCAACCTCACCGCCCTGCGCGAGCTGGCCCTGCTGTGGACGGCGGACCGCGTGGACGCGGCCCTGGCCAGCTACCGCGCCGAGCAGGGCATCGCGGAGCCGTGGGGCGCGCGGGAGCGCGTGGTGGTGGCGCTGACGGGCGGTCCCGAGGGCGACGCGCTGGTGCGGCGGGCCGCGCGCATCACGCAGCGGGCGGCGGGCGGTGAGCTGCTGGCGCTGCACGTGTCCCGCTCGGACGGGCTGACCGGTGCTGCACCGGACGCCCTGGCGCGCCAGCGGCTGCTGGCGGAGAGCCTCGGCGGCAGCTGGCACTCGGTGGTCGGCGAGGACGTCGCCACGGCCATCCTCGACTTCGCCCGCGGCGTCAACGCCACCCACGCGGTGGTCGGCGCGAGCCGCCGCAGCCGGCTGGCGGCGGCGCTGTCTCCCGGCGTGGGGCAGCGGGTGATCGACGGCTCGGGCGACATCGACGTCCACGTGGTCACCCACGCGGCGGCCCGCGGCGGCGGCGGGGGGTCGCGGCGCCGGTCGGCGCTGTCGGCGCTGCCCGCCCGCCGCCGCGCCGCGGGCTGGTTCGGCTCGGTGGCCGGGCCGGTGGCGCTGACCGGGCTGCTGCACCTGACGCGCGTCAACCACGAGCTGCCCAGCGAGCTGCTGCTGTTCCTGGCGCTGGTGGTCGGCGTGGCGCTGATCGGCGGGATGTGGCCGGCGGTGCTGGCCGCGGTGCTGTCGGGGCTGCTGGCCAACTGGTACTTCACCCCGCCCTACGGAACGCTGACCATCGCCGCCCCGGCCAACGCCGTGGCGCTGTTCGTGCTGGTCAGCGTGGGAGCCGCGGTGGCCGCGGTGGTCGACACGGCCGCCCGCAGGGCTCGGGACGCCGCCCGGGCCCGCGCCGAGGCCGACGTGCTCGCCACCCTTGCCGGCAGCGTGCTGCGCGGTGCCGAAGCGGTGCCGGCCCTGCTGGACCGGCTGGTGGAGACCTTCGGGCTGCGAGGGGCGGCGCTGCTGGAGCGCACCCAGGACCAGGTGGGGACGGCCCACGACGTGTGGCGGGTGGTGGCCTCCCAGGGGTGCCCGCCGCCGACGTCCCCCGAAGCCGCGGACGCGGCGCTGCCCGTGGACGAGCACCTCAGCATCGCCATCACCAGCGACGGGGCCGGCCGGCCGCTGTCGGCGTCGGACCTGCGGGTGCTGACCGCGGTGGCCGCGCAGGCCGGCTCGCTCCTCGAGCGCGACAGGCTCCGGGAGGCCGCCCGGGCGGCGCGGCGCGAGGAGGAGCGCACAGCCACCCGCACGGCGCTCCTGGCGGCCGTCTCCCACGACCTGCGCACGCCGCTGGCCAGCGTCAAGGCGTCGGCCTCCACGCTGCGGACGTTCAGCGCCGAGCTCGACCCCGCCGACCGCGACGTGCTCCTCGCCGACGTGGAGGCCTCCGCGGACCGCCTCCAGGCGCTGGTCGACAACCTCCTCGACATGAGCCGGCTCGACGCGGGCGCCGTGCGCGCGCGCCGCGAGGCGGTGGCCCTGGACGAGGTGGTGCCCCGGGCGCTGGCCGGCCTCACCCCGGAGCAGGCCGCCGCCGTGGTCCTCGACGTGCCGGAGGACCTGCCGCTGGTCGACGCCGACGCCGGCCTGCTGGAGCGGGCGCTGGGCAACGTGGTGGAGAACGCCCTGCGCCACGCCGTGCCGCACGCACCCGACCAGCCCGTGGAGGTGCGGGCGGGTCTGGTGGAGGACGTCGCCGCACCCGGTGGACGCGGTGGACGGCGCGTGGTGGTGCGGGTGGTCGACCGCGGCCCCGGCATCCCCGACGAGCGCAAGGCCGCGGCGTTCTCGGCGTTCCAGCGCCTCGGCGACGCCCCCGGCGGCCTCGGGGTGGGGCTGGGCCTGGCGGTGGCGCGGGGCCTCGTGGAGGCCAGCGGTGGCACCGTGGAGGCCGACGACACCCCCGGCGGTGGGCTGACGGTCGTGTTCTCCCTGCCCGCGGCGGCGGGACCCGCACCGGCGGAGGAGCGCCCCTCGGAGAGGGTGACGGCATGACGCGCGTGCTGGTGGTGGAGGACGAGCCGGCGCTCGCGCGGGCGCTGGCGATCACGCTGCGCGCCAAGCGCTACGACGTCGACGTGGCGCACACGGGCGCCGCGGCGCTGGACGCGGCCGCCACGCGGCGGCCCGACGTCGTCGTCCTCGACCTGGGGCTGCCCGACCTCGACGGCCTGGACGTGCTGCGGGGGCTGCGCGGCTGGAGCGCGGTGCCGGTGGTGGTGCTCTCCGCGCGGCACGACAGCTCCGAGAAGGTCGAGGCCCTCGACGCCGGCGCCGACGACTACGTCACCAAGCCCTTCGCCGTCGACGAGCTGCTCGCGCGCCTGCGCGCGGCGGTGCGCCGCGGGGAGGCCGCGGGCCCGGTGCCCGACCCGGTGGTGGAGACGGCGCGCTTCACGGTGGACCTGCCGCGGCGGCGCGTGCTGCTGAGGCCGTCCCCGGGCACCGGGCAGGACGACGGCGAGCCGGTGCGGCTGACGCCGACGGAGTGGCAGCTGCTGGCGGAGCTGGCCCGCTCGGTGGGCCGGGTGGTGGGCCGGCGCGAGCTGCTCGTGGCGCTGCGCGGGCCGCACCTGGGCTCGGAGGCCGCGGAGACGCACTACCTGCGGGTCTACGTGGCGCAGCTGCGCCGCAAGCTCGAGGCGGACCCGTCGGCGCCGCGGCACCTGATCACCGAGCCGGGGGTCGGCTACCGGCTGGTGCCCTGAAGGGCTGGTCCGGGGAGCGCCCGGCCCCGGAGACCGGTCGCTCAGGGGACGCGGACGAGGGGCCAGCCCCCGGCGGCGAGCCGAGCGGAGACGCGGGCCACGTCGGAGGGGTCGGCCTCGTCGAGGGTGGCGGAGCCGACGAGCCGCTCGACGTCGGCGGTGGTGAGCAGCTCGCCCTGCTGCGCCATGGCGACCAGCTCGGAGGCGATGAGGCGCACCTCCGTGTCGGTGAGCCGGCGCCGCAGGATCCCCAGCAGCGCCACGTAGTCGCCCCGGGGCACCCCCGCCGGGTAGCCGGCGCGCAGCCACCCGAGGACGAGCGCGATGGCGCCCGGACCGCCGGCCTCGGTCAGGGGCACGCCGCCCCGCTCACTTGTCGACGATCATCGGGTAGACGTGCTCGAAGCTCAGAGCCTTGCCGAAGCCGGAGGCCACGATGAGCGCGATGCCGGTCAGCGCCACGAGCACGACGACGGCGTAGACGGCGGTGCTCAGCACCCGGCCCGCCGGGTGCGCCGGGGCACCGGGCCCCGCGGCCGCGCCGGTGCCGCGGCCCCAGGCCGAGGCCCGGACGCCGAGGGCGAACAGCGCGGGCAGGCCCGCGCCGAGGACGAGGGCCGCCAGGGCGACCTGGCCGAGGGCTGCGGCCTCGAGCTGCCAGACGTGGGACACGGTGTTCTCCTCTCGAGGGTCAGGCCGAGACCTGGGTGCGGGGCTCCTGGCCGGCAGGGGCGTCGGCGGCGGCGTCGGTGTCGTCAGGGGCCCACTCGTCGTTGACGTTGCCCGCGTGCACGGGCACCTTGCGCGAGCGGTGGTACATCGCGGCGGAGGCGGCCACGAGCACCGCCACCACGGCGACGGAGCCCACGAGCCCCCCGCCGAGCAGTGCGGCCAGGCCCCACAGGACGCCGCCGACCAGGGCGGCGGCGGGGATGGTGATGACCCACGCGACGACCATGCGGCCCGCCACGCGCCAGCGGACGGTGCCGCCGGGGCGGCCCAGACCTGAGCCGAGGACCGAGCCGGTGGTCACGTGGGTGGTCGACAGCGGGAGCCCGAGGTGGCTCGACACCAGGATCACCGCGGCCGAGGAGCTCTGGGCTGACATGCCCTGCGGCGGGGCGATCTCCACCAGGCCCTTGCCCAGGGTGCGGATGATCCGCCAGCCGCCCAGGTAGGTGCCCAGCGCGATGGTGACGGCGCAGGAGGCCTTGACCCAGAAGGGGATGTTCTCGGTGTCGGTCCAGTGGCCGGTGGCGATCAGGCCGAGGGTGATGACGCCCATCGTCTTCTGGGCGTCGTTGGTGCCGTGGGCCAGGGAGACCAGGGACGCCGAGCCGATCTGGCCCCAGCGGAAGCCGCTCTCGGTGAACCGGTCGGCCACGCCGCGGACGGCGCGGTAGACGAGCCAGGTGGCCAGCGCGGCGACCCCGACAGCGATGAGCGGCGAGACGAGCGCGGGGACGATGACCTTCGGCAGCAGCCCGTCGATCTTCTCGCCGTTCCCGGCCCAGTTGACCCCGCCCCAGCCCAGGCCGGCGATGGTCGCGCCGAGCAGGCCGCCGAACAGCGCGTGGCTGGAGCTGGAGGGCAGGCTGAGCAGCCAGGTGAACAGGTTCCACACGATGGCGCCGGCCAGCCCGGCCAGCACGATGACCAGCAAGGCCGTTCCGCCGTCGCCGGTCAGGGCCGCCACCGGTGTGCCGTCGCTGTTCTGGATCTTCACGACGGCGTTGGTGACGGTGAGCGCCACCTCCACCGAGAGGAAGGCCCCGACGAGGTTCAGGACCCCGGCCAGCAGGACGGCGGTCTTGGGCGTCAGGGCGCCCGTGGCGATCGAGGTCGCCATGGCGTTCGCCGTGTCGTGGAAGCCGTTCGTGAAGTCGAACGAGAGGGCTACCACGACCAGGAGCACCAGGATGATGGTGGCGGTGGTCACGAGTGCCCAGCGTCCGGCACCACCCGCCCCGACACCAGAGCGTTTCGCCCAGGGCGTGGAGGGTTCACCCACTGTTCACCAGTTCCGGCTCACGGCGTGACGGAGCCGTGCCTCTTCGTGGTCGGCCGACGACTGCTGTTCACCCGCGGTCCACCGGCCGACGGCCGGCCACCGGTATGACCGGGGCGTGACGACGACCCGGACCAGCGAGGCGCCCAGCGCGCCCGAAGACCCCCTGCAGCCCGGCGCCCCTCGCGCCACCACCGCCGCGGTGGACGACACCGACCTGGAGGAGGGGCCCCCGGGCCCTCTCGGCGAGCACCTCGACGGCCTGCGGGTGGAGGTCGACGGCGAGGGCGAGCCCGTGCTGCTGCGGCCCGACGGCAGCGAGGTCGACACCTGGCGCGAGGGCTACCCCTACCCGAGCCGCATGACGCGGCGGGAGTACGAGACCACCAAGCGGCTGCTGCAGATCGAGCTGCTGAAGATGCAGCGCTGGCTGGTGGACCGCGGCGAGAAGCTCGTGGTGCTGTTCGAGGGCCGCGACGCCGCCGGCAAGGGCGGCACCATCAAGCGCTTCACCGAGCACCTCAACCCCCGCGGCACCCACGTGGTGGCGCTGGAGAAGCCCACCGAGCGCGAGCGCACCCAGTGGTACTTCCAGCGCTACGTGGAGCGCCTGCCCGCGGGCGGGGAGATCGCCCTGTTCGACAGGTCCTGGTACAACCGCGCCGGCGTCGAGCGGGTGATGGGCTTCTGCACGGAGGACGAGTACGAGGCCTTCTACCGCCAGGCGCCCGACCTGGAGCGGATGCTCGTGGCCTCCGGCATCACCCTGGTGAAGTTCTGGTTCTCCGTCTCCCAGGCCGAGCAGCGCACCCGGTTCGCCATCCGCCAGATCGACCCGGTGCGGCAGTGGAAGCTCTCCCCGATGGACCTGGCCTCCCTGGACCGCTGGGACGAGTACACGGCGGCCAAGGAGGCGATGTTCCTGGCCACGGACACCGACGACGCGCCGTGGACCGTGGTGAAGAGCAACGACAAGAAGCGCGCCCGCCTGGAGGCGATGCGCCACGTGCTGCGCCAGCTGGACTACACCGGCAAGGACGAGGCGCTGGTCGGCGAGGCCGACCCGCTGGTGCTCGGCCCCGCGCGGGACCTCTTCGAGGCCGGCGAGACCCAGCCCGACCGGGGACGCAGAGTCACCGACCGCTGACCCGCAGTGGCCCCGGGGGGAGCGGCGTTGCTCCCTCCGGGGGGACCCGCCGCCGTGACCAGATCGTGACTGCGCACCTGACCAGCATGTTCGCCCGCCGTTCACCTGGGTCGGGCCACCCCTTCACCTCCGGACCGTAACTTCCGAGCCGCCCGATCGCGCCAGCCTGCAGCCACGAGCCAGCGGCGGCGCATCCCACGCCTTCGAGAGGTACCTCACGTGAAGCGCAGCACCCTCGGTCGCGCCGCCATCCCCGCGGCCATCGTGCTCTCCCTCGGCCTGTCGTCGTGCGCCGCGAACGAGGGGGGCGCCGGCTCCACCTCCACCGACACCGCCTCCTCCGGCGCCAGCTCCACCGGCGCCGAGCTGACCGGCACCCTGAACGGCGCCGGCTCCTCCGCGCAGCAGGCCGCGCAGCAGGCGTGGATCGCGGGCATCACCGCTTCCAGCCCCGACCTCCAGGTCAACTACGACCCGCAGGGCTCCGGCGCCGGCCGCACCCAGTTCCTCTCCGGTGCGGTGCAGTTCGCCGGTTCCGACGCCTACCTCAAGGCGGAGGAGCTCACGCAGGCGCAGACCCGCTGCAAGGGCGGCTCCGCGATCGACATCCCGAACTACGTCTCGCCGATCGCCATCGCGTACAACCTCGAGGGCGTGGAGGACCTGAAGCTCAGCCCCCAGGTCATCGCGCAGATCTTCGACGGCAAGATCACCACCTGGAACGACCCGGCGATCACCGCCCTGAACTCCGGCGTCACCCTGCCCTCGACCGCCATCAACACGGTCCACCGCGCTGACGAGTCGGGCACCACCCAGAACTTCACGGACTACCTGGCCAAGGCTTCGGGTGGCGCGTGGAGCTACCCGGCCGCGCAGAAGTGGCCCGCCTCCGGCGGCGAGGCGGCGCAGGGCACCTCCGGCGTGGTGGCGGCCATCAAGGCCACCGCCGGCTCCATCGGCTACGCCGACGAGTCCCAGGCCAAGGACCTCGGCCACGTCAACGTGCAGGTGGGCAGCGCCTTCGTCGCCCCCACCGCCGAGGCCGCCGCGAAGGCCCTCGACGAGGCCACCCCGGCCTCCGGCCGCCCCGACGGCGACATCGCGCTGGACGTCAACCGCACGCCCACCGCCACGGACGCGTACCCGGTGATCCTCGTCAGCTACCTCATCGGCTGCACCTCCTACGAGAACGCCGCTGACGCCACCAACGTCAAGGGCTACTTCACCTACGTGACGAGCGAGGAGGGCCAGGAGGCCGCGGCGAAGGCCGCCGGCTCCGCCCCGATCTCCGACTCGCTGCGCGAGCAGATCACCAAGTCGCTCGAGCTCATCAAGTAGTCCCGAGCAGGTGACGGCGCCGGCGCCAGACCTCGCGGTGAGCGGGGTCTGGCGCCGGCGCCGCACTCGCGCCAGGCTCCGCCCGTCCCGCCCGTCCGCCCTGCGCCCAGGTCCCGCCCAGGAAGGCACCTCGTGACCGCCACCTCCACTCCGCCGCGCGAAGCGGCTCCCGCCCAGCGGGTGCGGCAGCGCCCCGGAGACCGCGTCTTCGCCGGTCTGGCCACCGGCGCCGGGCTGACCATCCTCGTGATCCTCGCCGGCGTCGCAGCGTTCCTGATCTACCAGGCGGCCCCGGCCCTCGTCGCCCCCGCCTCGGAGATCGCGGGCGGCCAGGGGTTCTGGCGCTACGCCGGCGTCCTCGTCTTCGGGACGCTCATCTCCTCGGCGCTGGCGCTGGTCATCGGCGCCCCGCTGGGCGTGGGCATCGCCCTCTTCATCACGCACTTCGCGCCCCGCAGGCTGGCGGCCCCGCTGGGCTACGTCATCGACCTGCTCGCGGCCATCCCGAGCATCGTCTACGGCCTGTGGGGCGTGTTCGTCTTCGCCCCGGCGCTCCAGCCGATCTACGCGTGGCTCACCGAGAACCTGGGCTGGATCCCCCTGTTCGCCGGGCCGGTCGGCTCGGGCCGGACGATGCTCACCGTCGGCCTCGTGCTGGCCGTGATGATCCTCCCGGTGATCACCGCCCTCTCCCGGGAGGTGTTCCGGCAGACGCCGACCCTCCAGCAGGAGGCCGCGCTGGCGCTCGGCGCCACCCGGTGGGAGATGATCAAGTACGCCGTCATCCCGTACGGCAAGTCCGGCGTCGTCGCCGCCTCCATGCTCGGCCTGGGCCGTGCCCTCGGCGAGACGATGGCCGTGGCCGCGGTGCTGTCCATCGGCGGCGGCATCACGTTCAACCTCATCAGCAACCAGAACCCGGCGACCATCGCGGCCAACATCGCGCTGCAGTTCCCGGAGTCCAGCGGCCTGGCCGTCAACACGCTGGTGGCGACCGGCCTGGTGCTCTTCGTCATCACCTTCCTCGTCAACTTCGCGGCCCGCGCCATCGTGGCCCGCACGTCGAAGGGCTGACCCCCGTGTCGCAGCTCACCACCTCCGGCCCGGGCATCGGCCTCGGCCACAGCCGCCACCTGCCGGTGTGGGCCCCGTGGGGCGCCCTCGCGCTGGCCGCCGCGTTCTCCGCGGCCGTGCTCGCCCTGGCGGGCTTCAGCCTCGCCGGGTTCCTCGTGCTCACGGCCATCACCTTCATGATCGTGCTGGTCGTCGCGTCCCGCGCCGTCGAGGGCGGCCGCAAGGCCACCGACCGGTTCGTCACGAGCCTCGTCGTCGGGTCGTTCCTGCTGGCGCTCATCCCCCTGCTCTCCGTGACGTGGACCGTCATCTCCCGGGGGGCCGCCCGCTTCGACGTGGAGTTCTTCACCTACTCGATGCGCGGGATCGTGGGCGAGGGCGGCGGCGCCGTCCACGCCATCACCGGAACGCTGATCATCACCGCCATCACCACGCTGATCTCCGTGCCGATCGGCATCCTCACGGCGGTCTACCTGGTCGAGTACGGCCGGGGCCACGTGGCCCGCGCCATCACCTTCCTGGTGGACGTCATGACCGGGATCCCCTCGATCGTCGCCGGCCTGTTCGCCTTCGCGCTGTTCGTGCTGATCCTCGGCCCCCAGGCGCGCCTGGGGATCATGGGCTCCGTCGCCCTGTGCGTGCTCATGATCCCCGTGGTCGTGAGGTCCACCGAGGAGATCCTGCGCCTGGTGCCGCACGAGCTCCGCGAGGCCTCCTACGCGCTCGGCGTCCCGAAGTGGCGCACCGTGGTGAAGGTGGTGCTGCGCACCTCGGTGGCCGGCATCGCCACCGGCGTGACCCTCGCCATCGCCCGCGTCATCGGTGAGACGGCTCCCCTGCTGGTCACCGTCGGCGTGACCACGGCCATCAACTACAACCCGTTCGAGGGCCGCATGTCCACGCTGCCCACCTTCTCGTGGTTCTCCTACGCCGCTCCGACCCTGCCCGCCGAGGCGTCGATCGACAGGGCCTGGACGGCGGCACTGGTCCTGGTCATCCTGGTGATGGCCTTCAACCTCATCGCACGGGTCGTCTCGCGGGCCTTCTCGCCCAGGACCCGCTGACCCGACACCCGTACCGACCGCGTTACCGACCGCACTGGAAGGCGGCCATGAGCAAGCGCATCGACGTCTCTGACCTGAACATCTACTACGGCGACTTCCTGGCCGTCGAGGGCGTCTCGATGGCCATCGAGCCCCGCTCCGTCACGGCCTTCATCGGCCCGTCGGGCTGCGGCAAGTCCACGTTCCTGCGGTCGCTCAACCGCATGCACGAGGTCATCCCCGGTGCCCGCGTGGAGGGCAAGGTCGTCATGGACGGCCAGGACCTGTACGCCTCCGACGTCGACCCGGTGGACGTCCGCCGCACGGTCGGCATGGTGTTCCAGCGCCCCAACCCGTTCCCGACGATGTCCATCGCCGAGAACGTGCTGGCCGGCGCGCGCCTCAACAGCAAGCGCATGCGCAAGTCGGAGGCCGACGACCTGGTGGAGTCCTCCCTCCGGGGAGCCAACCTCTGGAACGAGGTCAAGGACCGCCTCGACCGTCCCGGCGCCGGCCTGTCCGGTGGTCAGCAGCAGCGGCTGTGCATCGCCCGCGCCATCGCGGTGCGGCCCGACGTGCTGCTCATGGACGAGCCCTGCTCGGCGCTGGACCCGATCTCCACGCTCGCCATCGAGGACCTCATCCAGGAGCTCAAGAGCGAGTACACGATCGTCATCGTGACCCACAACATGCAGCAGGCCTCGCGCGTCTCCGACTCGACCGCCTTCTTCAACATCGCGGGCACGGGCAAGCCGGGCAAGCTCATCGAGATGGCCGACACCGCCACGATGTTCTCCAACCCGAGCCAGAAGTCCACCGAGGACTACGTCTCCGGCCGCTTCGGGTGACCGCCGGCCCTCGGGCCAGCACCAGCGCCGCAGGGGCGCCGACCGCGGGGTCGGCGCCCCTGCGGCGTCTCAGGCCGCACACACCCGCAGCCGCACGCTCCGCAGCCGGGCGCCCCCGTGCGGTTCCGGGGCCCACCGGGACAGCAGCCGGGCGCCCGGCTGCGGTTCCTCTCAGCTGAGCAGGGGCAGCAGCGCCGCAGCGCAGAGGGCTCCGGCCGCGGCGGACGCCGGGGCGGTGACCACCCAGAACCAGGCGATGCGGCGCAGCACGCGCCAGCGCACGGCCGACGGTCGGCGCACCGCGCCCGCGCCCGCGATGGCCGCGGTGACGGTGTGCGTGGTGGAGACGGGCACGCCGAGGCCCGCCGCGGACAGCGCGAGCACCCCCGTGGTGGTGGCCTCGACGGCGAACCCGGCCGGCGGGTCGAGGGTGGTGATGCGGCTCCCGAGCGTCCTCACGATGCGCCAGCCGCCCGCGAGGGTGCCGACGGCGAGAGCGCCCGACGCGGACACGGCGACCCACCAGGGGACCTCGGCGCCGTGGGGGAGGGCCCCGGCGGCCACGAGGGCCAGCAGCACCAGTCCCATGGTCTTCTGCGCGTCCTGCAGGCCGTGGCCCACCGCCACGCCGCTGCTGGAGACCACCTGGGCGAACCGGAACAGGCGGTGCGCGCGCCCGGGCGCGGCGTGCCTCAGGCACCAGGCGATGCCCAGGGCCACCAGCCCGGCCACGAGGAACCCCAGCAGCGGGGAGACGAGCAGCGGCAGCGCCACCTGGAGGGCGGCGCTGGGCCAGTCGACGCTGGCCCCGACCACGGCCCCGGCGCCGACCAGACCGCCCACGAGGGCGTGCGTGGAGCTGCTGGGGATCCCGCGCCACCAGGTGAGGAGGTTCCAGGCCGTGGCCCCCACCAGTGCTGCGAGCACGAGGACCAGCCCGGCCGCGCCGTCGAGGGGGGTCAGCACGCCGTAGGCCACCGTCTCGGCGAGCCGGCTGCCCAGCATGCCCCCTAGCCCGTTGAGCACGGCCGCGATCACGAGGGCCGCCAGCGGCGTCAGGGCGCCGGTGACCACCGGGGTGGCGATGACGTCGCTGGCGTCGTGGGCGCCGTTCACGACGGCGAAGACGAGCGCTGCGACGACCACGACGGCGAGGACCGTCCCGGTGGCGGGGTCCACCGGCTCAGGCCTCCTGGACGGCGATGGTCTCGACGGTGCGCGAGACCTGCTCGAAGGCGCGGGCCACGGCGGCCAGGCGGGAGGCGACCTCCGTGGCGGCGACGGCGTCGAGCACGTCCGCGGTCGCGCGGAGCCCGCCGCGGTGCACCTGCGCCAGGACGGCCAGGTGGGTCCGGCCCACCTCGTGCTCGAGGCGGCGCACCTCCACCCAGTAGTCGACCAGGTCGCGCACGGAGCGCAGCCGGGCCATGGCGGGGGCGGTGACCTCGGCCTGCCGCTGGACGAGGGCCACCTGCTCGACCACGGCGGCGGGCAGCTCCCCCACCCCGGTGGCCATGACGACGGCGGCGACCTCGGCGAGGGCGTCGACGCAGTCGTCGAGGCCGTGCGCGAGGGCGACGAGGTCGCGGCGGTCGTAGGGGGTGACGAAGCTCGACGTGACGCGACGGACCACGAGGCGGGTGGCGTCGTCGGCGGCCCGCTCCACGGCGACGAGGCGGTCGGCGAGGTCGGAGCGGTCCGCGCCGTCCTCGCCGAGCATCCGCACCAGGACGTCCGCCCCGACGACCACGTGCTCCGCCAGCGCCGTGACGTCGTCGAAGATCGCGCTGTCGCGCGGCAGCAGGCGCATGGGTGGTGCTCCAGGGACGGTCGGGTCCGGCCGTGCCGGGAGTGCCAGGTTAAGGCAGCGGGCGTCAGGCCCCGGGGGGCTGCGCGACCGCCCCTCGTCCGGCCCCGTCGCGGGACCCGTCGATCACCTGGTCGGGCGCAGCGGAGCCGCCGCCGGAGCCCTGCGGGGGGTCGGCGGTCACCTCGACGCCCAGGAGGCGGTCGATCTCGGCCTGCGGGAGGACGTCACCCGCCTCCGAGGCGGCGACGACGAGGTCCCCGTACAGCTCGATCTCCTCGGCGAGGGCGTCGTCGTCGAGGCGCCGGCTGCGCTCCATCCCTGAACGGTAGCGGCGCCACCGCTGATCATCAGCGGAAACCCCAGCGCAGGGGCCTCAGGAGGGCCTCCGGCCGCCGCCCGGGCGGCGAGAGGGGGGGTCCCGCCGCCCGGACGACGGGTCCAGGGTCCTCCCGGGGGGCGCCGGTGAGCTGCGCTCACCCGGAGTCCCTCGCACGGGGGTCGAGGAAGATCGTACGCGCTGCCCCCGAGCATCACGGGTCCCGGGCGCTCAGAGCAACCCCCTTCCGGACCTCGGGCCGTCGCCCGCGGGCGGCGCCCCGGCGCGATCGCTGGTGGGATGGGGCGGTGCACCCGGTGGACGCGCTGCGCCGCACGGCCTTCCTCCTCGAGCGGGAGCAGGCCGCCACGCCGCGGGTGAAGGCGTTCCGCACGGCGGCCGCGGTGCTGGCGGCCCTGCCGGCGGAGGAGCTGTCCCAGCGGCTCGCCGACGGCACGCTCACGGAGCTGAGGGGCGTCGGGCCGAAGACCGCCGCGGTGGCCGCTCAGGCCTCCCGGGGGCAGCAGCCGGACTACCTGGCGGAGCTGGAGCGGCGCCGGGAGGAGTCCGGGCCCCTGGCGCCCCTGGACGACGACGGCGAGGCGCTGCTGGCCGCCCTGCGGGGAGACCTGCACGTGCACAGCGACTGGAGCGACGGCGGGTCGCCTCCGCACGAGGTGGCGGCGACGGCCGTGGAGCTGGGGCACGAGTACCTGGCCCTCACCGACCACTCCGGAGGGCTGCGGGTGGCGAACGGACTGTCGCCGCAGCGGCTGGAGCGCCAGCTGGACCTCGTGGCGTCGGTGGCGGGACAGCTGGCGCCGTTCCGGCTGCTGTCGGGCATCGAGGTGGACATCACCGAGGCGGGCGGGCTGGACTGCCCGGACGAGCTGCTGGAGCGCGTCGACGTCGTCGTCGCCTCGGTGCACAGCCGCCTCGGGGGGCGCAGCAGCAGCGAGGAGATGACCGCCCGGATGCTGGGCGCCCTGGAGCACCCGCGGGTGCGGGTGCTGGGGCACTGCACGGGCCGGCTGGTGAGCCCCGGCGCCGACGTGCACCGGCCGGCGAAGCGGCCCGAGGCGCCCTTCGACGCCGCCGCGGTCTTCGCGCGCTGCGCCGAGCGGGGCGTGGCGGTGGAGGTGAACTCCCGGCCGGAGCGGCTCGACCCGCCGATGCGCCTGCTGCGCCAGGCGCTGGAGGCGGGCTGCCTGGTGAGCATCGACACCGACGCGCACGCCCCCGGGCAGCTGGACTGGCGGCCGTTCGGGGTGGCGCGGGCCGCGGCCGCCGGGGTGGACCCGGACCGGGTGGTGACGACGTGGCCCGTGGAGCGGCTGCTCGGGTGGCTCAGGGGCGCAGGCTGAGGGCTCTCTGGCGCAGCGAGCGCGCCGAGGTGCCGGTGGCCGACGGCGCAGCCGCTGCCGCCGCTGGCGGCACCTGCGACGCCGACGGCACGGGTGACGCCGACGGCACGGGCACCACCGGTCGCCCCGGGGACGGGGCGAGCGACGGCGCGGGGACGGGCGCGAGGGGCTGGGCGGGGACCGGTGCGGCAGCGGCGGCCCAGGCGCCGAAGCGGGCGGTGCGGGCCCGCTCGTGCCACGAGCTGACCACGGCGTCGAGGTCGGGCTCGGGGGTGGGGCGCCCGAACCAGTAGCCCTGGCCGTGGTCGCAGCCCATCTCGACGAGCATGCGGGCCTGCTGCTCGGTCTCGATGCCCTCGGCGATGACGGTGAGGTGGTGGGCGTGGGCGAGGTCGATGACCGCCTGCACCACGGCGGTGGCGGAGGTGTCCGTGCCCAGGCGCGCGACGAAGGCCCGGTCCACCTTCATGAACGCCAGCTCGAGCGCGGACAGGTAGCTGAGGGCCGACCAGCCGGTGCCGAAGTCGTCGATGCCCACGCCCACGCCGAGGTCGGTGAGCCCGTCGAGGGTGCGGCGGGCGTGCTCGCCCTGGTCGAGCAGGGAGTGCTCGGTGATCTCCACGAGGAGGCGGGCGGGATCGGATCCCGACCTCTGGAGGGCACCGCGCACGAGCAGCGCGAGGTCGGGCCGTGACAGGGTCCGCGAGGACATGTTGACCGCCACGGTGGGCACCGCGTGGCGCGGACCCTGGACGGCCACGCGGTCGGTCTCGGGCAGGGCGATGGCGGTCGGGGCCCCGGAGGCCGGAGGGCTCCAGCGCTGCGCCAGGCCGCTGGCCCGGCCGAGCACCCACTCGTCCATGCGGGTCACCAGGCCGGTCTCCTCGGCCACCTCGATGAAGACGAGGGGCGAGAGGGGACCCTGCTCGGGGTCCAGGACCCGGGCCAGCGCCTCCACGCCGACCACCTCGCCGCTGGCCAGGTCGATGACGGGCTGGTAGAGCACCTGCATGCGGCCGGCGTCGAGGGCCGAGCGCAGCATCGCCTCGGTGCGCACCCGCCGGACCGCGGCCTCCTCCAGCGCCGGGGCGTACTGGACCGCGCGGTCTCGCCCCTCGCGCTTGGCCCGGCGCAGGGCCAGGCCCGCCCGGCGGACGACGTCGTCGGCGCCGACCTCGTCACCGGTGGTGGTGACCAGCCCGATCGAGGCGGTCAGCGACAGCGGGTCGGCCAGGCCGGGGACGACGACGGGACGGCGCAGGGCGGCGGCCAGCTGCTCGGCGAGGGCACCGGCGTCCGTCGCGCAGGCACCGGTGACGGCGCTGACGGCGCTGACGGCCACGGCGAAGACGTCGCCGTCGAGCCGGGCCACCACAGCGCCCCGCGGGGCGGCGGTGCGCAGGCGGTCGGCGCAGGCCACGAGCACGCGGTCGCCGGAGGCGCGGCCGAGCGCGTCGTCGAGCACGGAGAACCTGTCGAGGTCGACCAGGGCGAGCACCGCACCACCGCGGCGGCGCTGGCGCTCCGCCTCGCGGGCGTCCGCCTCCAGGTGCGCGAGCAGCGCGGGGCGGGTCGCGAGGTCGGTGAGGGGGTCGCGCTGACCGAGGGGGGCGGCGGCGGTGATGTCGACGGCGGAGCCGTACAGCCGGACGGCCTCGCCGCGCCCGTCGAGCTCCACCTCGGTCCAGGCGTGGACGCGGCGGTGGACGCCGTCGGCTCCGACGAGGTCGAACTGCTCCTCGCCGCCGCGCCGCGCCTCGCGCACCACGAGCAGCCAGGCGCGCACGCGAGCGCGGTCGGCGGGGACCACCAGGGAGGTCCACCACTGCATGGAGGGTGCGGTGGTGGCGGGGTCGCTGCCGGCGATCCGGTGCATCCCCTCGGACCAGGTGAGCTCACCGGTGAGGAGGTCGAGCTGCCAGACGGCGGCCCGGACCCCCGCGGCGGCGGCGCGGTCGCGGCGCGCGGACGGTGGGGTCACCGTCTGTGCGCTCGGTGACCACGGCGACGTGAGCATGGTCTGAGGGTGTCACCGGGCGTCACCGATCCGGCGTGAAACGGAGGAGACACGCCGGAGCGGCGACGAACTCCTGCAGCGATATAACTCAGCGTGACTAATCGAGCACGCTGGGCTCATGCGTCAGGCGCTGGCGTAGCCCTGGGGGTTGGCGGTCTGCCAGCGCCAGGTGTCAGCGCACATCTCGTCCAGGCCGCGCTGCGCCGTCCAGCCGAGGTCGGCCCGGGCCCGGGCCGGGTCCGCGAAGGAGACCGCCACGTCGCCCGGGCGGCGGGCGGCCACCCGCACGGGGACCTCGTGCCCGCACGCCCTCTCGAAGGCCGCCACCACCTCGCGCACGGAGGAGCCGCGGCCGGTGCCGAGGTTCCAGGCGCGGGCGCCGGCACCGCGCCCCCCGCCGGACAGGCCCGCGAGCGCCCGCAGCGCGGCGACGTGGCCCTCGGCGAGGTCGACCACGTGGATGTAGTCGCGAACGCCGGTGCCGTCGGGGGTGTCGAAGTCGTCCCCGAAGATCGTCAGCTGCTCGCGGCGGCCCACGGCCACCTGGGCGATGAACGGGACGAGGTTGTTGGGGATGCCCCGCGGGTCCTCCCCGATGCGGCCCGACGGGTGGGCGCCCACCGGGTTGAAGTAGCGCAGCAGCGCCACCGACCAGCGGTCGTCGCTGGTGGCGACGTCTCGGAGGACCTGCTCGACCATGAACTTGGTCCACCCGTAGGGGTTGGTGGCGCCGAGCGGCGCGTCCTCGGTGAGCGGCATCTGCGTGGCCGCGCCGTAGACGGTGGCGGAGGAGGAGAAGACGAGGGTGCGGCAGTCGACGGCGTCCATCGCCTTGACGAGGTTGAGGCTGCCGCCGACGTTGGTGCGGTAGTACCTCTCGGGCTGGGCCACCGACTCGCCCACGGCCTTGAGCGCCGCGAAGTGCACCACCGCCTCGGGACGCACGCGCTGCAGCGCGTCCAGCACGGCGGCCTCGTCGGTGACGTCCACCTCGAGCAGCTCGACCTCGCGGCCGGCGATCTCACCGACCCGCCGCACCGCCTCGGCGCTCGCGTTGGACAGGTCGTCCAGGACGACGACGTCGTGTCCCTCCTCCAGCAGCGACACCACCGTGTGGCTGCCGATGTACCCCGCTCCGCCCGTCACCAGGATGCGCACGGTTCGCGACGCTACACGGAGGGTGCGAGGCTCCCACGATGGATGCCTCGACGAACGACCTTCCGGACGCGGTCCTCTTCGACGTCGACGGCACCCTCGTCGACTCGAACTACCAGCACGTCGTGGCGTGGACCCGCGCCTTCCAGGGGGTCGGCGTCGTCGTCCCAGCACCGCACCTGCACCGCGCGGTGGGGATGGGCGGCGACCAGCTCGTGGCCGCCGTCGCCGGCGACGACGTCGAGCGCGAGCACGGCGACGCCGTGCGCGAGGCGTGGAAGACCGAGTACCTGGCGCTGCTGGACCGGGTGCCCGCCCTGCCCGGCGCCGCCGACCTCCTGCGGGCGTGCCACGAGCGGGGGCTGGCGGTGGTGCTGGCGTCCTCCAGTCCGGGCGACCTGCTGGAGCGCCACTGCGCGATCATCGGAGCGGACCTGGTCGACGAGGTGGTCGACGCCGTCACCACCGCCGACGACGTCGAGGCGTCCAAGCCCGCGGGAGACCTCTTCTCGGTGGCAGCGCAGAAGGTGGGGGCCCAGCGCGCGGTGGCCGTGGGCGACTCCCCGTGGGACGCGCGCTCGGCGCACGCCGCCGGGGTGGGCGTGGTGCTCGTGCGCTCCGGCGGGTTCTGCGACGAGCTGCTGCGCGGTGAGGCCCCGGACGCCCCGCTCTACGACGACGCGGCCGACCTGCTGGCGCGCCTGGAAGGCTCGCCGCTCACCTGACGCCAGCCGGACGTCAGCTGCTGACGCGGAACCAGACCACCTTGCCGGTGGCCTGGCGCGGCACCCGTCCGCCCAGGGCCGCCGCGAGCGCCGCCGGCAGGGCCGGGGCCTTCTGCTCACCTGCGGCGTCAGCACCGCCGGCCGGGACCGCGGGCTCCAGCTCGCGCAGGCCGCCCTCGCGCACGCCCCACTCCACGGAGAGCTTGTCGACCAGCTCCAGGCCACGGCCGCTCTCGTCGAGGAGGTCGATCTGGCGCAGCACCGGGTGGACGGGGCTGCCGTCGGCGACCTCTACGAGCACCGCGCCGGAGGCCTCGCACACCACGTCCATGGTGACCAGCGAGCCGGCGTGGACCACGGCGTTGGTGACCAGCTCGGAGGCGAGCAGCTCGACGCGGTCGCGCACCTCGACGGAGTGCAGCTCTCCGAGCTCCTTGCGCACGAAGGCGCGCGCCAGCAGCGGTGCCCTGGTGTCCTTGGGAAGCCTCACGCGCACGGCAGCACCCTGCCACCGAGGTCGACCTCTCCGTGGGAACTCAGCCAGACCAGTGCCTCCCGCAGCACCTGCGGGCTGGTCCAGCGGGGCTCGTAGCCGAGCAGGCGCCGGCCCTTCTCCACCGAGGCGCTGTGGTTGCGCACGAGGTGCTCCCATGAGGCTCCGGCGTGCTCGGCGCCCTCGTCCCCACCCAGCCGGGCGGTGTAGCCGGAGCGGAACTCCTCCCAGGTGACGTCGCGCAGCCGGGCTTCCTGGCCGAACCAGGACGCCACCTCCCTGGCCAGCCCGCGGACCGTCCAGCCGCGGTCGGAGACGGCGAAGAAGCTCTCCCCCACCGCCGTCGAGCGGTGCTCGAGGGCCCGCTGGAACACCTGGGCGACGTCGTCGGCGTGCACGTGGTGCATGAGCTGGTGCCCGCCGTCCGGCACGGCCAGCTCCTCGCCCGCCGCGAGCGCGGCCCAGACGCGCGGGTCGGTGTTGCCCAGGGGGTTGATGACCCGCCAGCCGGGCCCGCTGATGTGCCCGGGGTGGATGACGGTGGTGGGCACCCCGCCGCGGCGTGACTCCGCGAGCAGGAGGTCCTCGCAGGCGACCTTGCCCACGCCGTAGTCGCCGAACGGCTCGCGCGGGTCCTCCTCGCGCAGGGGCGCCGCGGCAGCGCGGCCGTGGGTCCAGATCGTGCCCGCGTGCAGGAGGTGCCCGACCCGTCCGCGCAGCGCCTCGACCAGCTGCGCCGCCTGCTCGGGGGTGAAGCAGACCATGTCGACGACGACGTCGGCGCCCAGGTCGGCGATGCGGCCGCCGAAGCTGCCCGCGGCCTCCTCGGCGTCCCGGTCGACCTGCACCCGCTGGACCCGCGCCCACGCCTCGTGCGGCCGGTAGGGCTCGCGGGTGCCCCGCGAGAGGGCCACCACCTCGTGCCCCGCCGCGACGAGGCGGGGCACGAGGTAGGTGCCGACGTGGCCGGTGGCTCCGATGACGACGACGCGCACGGGACTCCCTGTCTGGGTGGACGGGCAGGTCAGTAGATCGTGTAGCCGCCGTCGGCCACGAGCACGGTGCCCGTGACGAAGCTGGCGGCGTCGCTGGCGAGGAACACCACGCTCGGCGCGATCTCCTCCGGAGAGGCGGCGCGCTGCTGCGGTGCGTCCTCGATCCACTGCCGGCGGAACCGGGGCTCGTCGACAGGGGCCATCGCGGTGCGCACGTACCCCGGGGCGAGGGCGTTCACACGGATCCCGTGCGGCGCCCACTCCGCGGCCAGCGACTTGGTCAGCTGGTGCACGGCCGCCTTGGACGCGTTGTACGCGGCCTGCTCCTGCGGGCGGTTGACGATGATCGCCGAGATCGAGCCGATGTTGACGATCGAGCCGCCCCCGGCTTCGCGCATGTGGCGGCCCACCGCGAGGGAGGTCTTCCACAGCGCCCGCACGTTGAGGTCGAACACCGCCGACCACTCGTCGTCGGGCACCTCCCAGCTGGACCGGTGGAAGCACGTGCCGGCGTTGTTGACCAGCACGTCGATGCGGCCGCCGAGACCCGCCAGGGCCTCGGCGGTGGCGCGCTCGACGTCGGCGTCGACGGTGAGGTCGGCGTCCACCCGGACCAGCTCGACGCCGTCCGCTGCCGCCTCGTCGACGAACGCCTGGGACCGGGCTCCGTCACGGGCGATGATCGCGACCTTCGCGCCGGCGGCCGCCAGGCCGAGCGCGAAGGCGCGCCCGAGGCCCTGGTTGCCGCCGGTGACGACGGCGGTGCGCCCCTCGAGGCTGAACGGCCCCCAGCCCGCCGCCATCAGCGCCACGGCTCCACGACGGACTTCAGGCTCTCCGGGTCCTTGTCGGAGTCGAGCGCGTCGGCGGCGTGGTCGAGGTCGTAGCGGCCGGTGACGAGGGAGTCGACGTCCACCTGGCCCGACGCCACCAGGTGCGCGGCCAGCGGCCAGGTGTCGGTGTACCGGAAGATGCCGGTCAGGGAGATCTCGTTGTCCTGGATGTAGCTCACCGGCAGCGTCAGCTCCGGGTTGCCGAGGCCCACCAGCACGGCGGTGCCACCGCCGCGCACGGACCGGATGCCGGAGGTGATGGCCGGCGGGGCGCCGGAGGCGTCGATGAAGGAGTCGACCTGGAGGGCCGTCACGTCGGTCTCGCGCGGGTCGACCGCGCTGGTGGCGCCGAAGCCCAGGGCGCGCTCGCGGCGGGGCGCCACGAGGTCGGTGATGATGACCTCGCGAGCGCCGAAGGCCCGGGCGACCTGGGCGGTGATGATGCCGATCGGGCCGGCGCCGGCGATGAGCACCCGCTGGCCGGGCACCACGCGGGCCTTGCGCATCGCGGCGATGCCCACGCTGAGCGGCTCGAGGAGGGCGGCCGCGTCGTCGGAGAGGCCATCGGCCACGGGGAAGGCGAACTCCGCGGGGGCGGTGACGTACTCGGCGAAGGACCCGTCCACCGGCGGCGTGGCGTAGAAGCGCATGTGCGGGCAGAGGTTGTAGCGGCCGGCCAGGCACTGCGAGCAGTGGTGGCAGGGGCGCTGCGGGTCCACCGCCACGCGCTCGCCGACGCGGGACGCGTCCACGCCGGAGCCGACGGCCACCACGGTGCCGCCCATCTCGTGGCCCAGCACCATCGGCGACTCGACGACGAACTCCCCGGCGCGCATGTGCCGGTAGTAGTGGACGTCGGAGCCGCAGACCCCGACGGAGCCCACCCTGACGAGCACCTCCCCGGGACCCGCCTCGGGGACGGGGCGCTCCTGCACCTCGACCGTGTTCTCGGCCAGCAGCACGCTGGCCCGCATCGTCTCCGGGAGGCGGTCAGGCACCCCGGGGGCCGCCTGGGCCCTGTTCTGCTCCGTCGCAGCGCTCATGCGGGCCATCATGCCCCGCCGGCGTTGAGAACGTTCTCAGCCGGGGTGCCCGCCCCCCTGCCGGCACTCTCCCGCCCGAGTGCCGGTGAGGGGACCTTGCTACCGGCACTCGAGCGGGAGAGTGCCCACGAGGCGCTGCGGAGCGGGAAGGCAAGGGCGTGGTGCTCAGTGCTCGCCGCGGTGCACCACGCGCTCGGTGGTGCGGCCGTCGGCCAGCGTCGTGCGGACGGTGAGGGAGTCCGTGGCCTCAGCCGGCCACCAGGCCGTGAACCACCCGCCGCCGAGGGTGGCCTGCACGCGGCGCCCGTCGGCGTCGGTGAGCACGACGCCCGTCACGTCGGCGCCCGCACGGCCGAACGCCTGGGTGTACGACCCCTGGGCGGTCGTCATGCCGCCCCCGAAGACGACCGTCGTCCCGTCCGGCGCGGGGGCGGCGACGGCGTCCGCCGGAACCCACGCCCCCAGGCCCGTCCCCGCGCCGAGGACCGGGTCGCGCCGGCCAGGCAGCGCGGAGAGGCACGTCGCGACGCCCTGGTCCGTGGCGGCGAGCGCAGCGAGGTAGCCGCCCCTGGTGTCGGCGAGACCCGCCACCCGCTCACCTCGCGGCGTCCGGCCCTCGTCGGTCATCAGGGCGAGGCAGTCGGCCTCGGCCGTGGCTGCCTGCTCGGCTGTGAGCGGCGTCGGGTCGGAGGTCCAGGAGGCGAACGCCTGCGGCGTCCCGGCGTCGGACACCACCTGCGAGGCCACGAGGCCAGCGGCCGTCACAGCCGCCGCCGCGCCGACGAGCACCCACCGGCGGCGCAGCCGGGCCGAGCGCCGGACGGTCGCCGTCGTCGTCCCCCTGGTCAGGTCCTCCGGGGTGCGCGGGGTGGCGAGCACCCGCGCCAGCAGTGCCTCCGCCGCCGGGGAGGCGGGGTCGGGGGTGCGCCCCAGGGTGGGGTCGATGCGGGTGAGGTCCAGCTCGGTCAGGGGGGCGTTCATCGGGGGCCTCCGTCAGCGGGCGCGGTCTTCGGGGTGGCGGGGTGGTCGAGGTGCACGCGCAGGCGCCGGCGGGCGCGGACCAGGCGCAGGCTCAGCGCGGTGCGGCTGATGCCGAGCACCCCGGCGGCCTCGACGGTGGTCAGGCCGTCGAGCGCGGTGAGGGTGAGCGCCTCCTGGTCGGCGGGGCTGAGCAGGCACCAGGCGCGGGCGAGGTCGACCTGGGAGACCACCTGGTCGCTGCCGTCGGGGACGACGTCGGCGGGCAGCACCGACCCGACGCGCACCGCGAGCGCCTGGCGGCGCGCGTCGCCGCGGCGGGCGTTCAGCATGGTCCGCTGCGCCACGCCGAAGAGCCACGCGCGGGCCCGGCCGTGGTCGGCGGGGACCTCCTCCAGCCGGCGCCAGGCGACCACGAAGACCTCCGCGACGACGTCCTCCGCGGCCAGCGGGTGCAGCCGCCGCTCGACGAACCTGACGAGGTCGGGGTAGGCAGCGCGGAACAGGGCCTGGAAGCGGTCCTCGTCGGGCACCGGCCCTCCTGGCGGTGTGGGTGGAGCCGCGGCGGGGGCGGTGGTCAGCGGGGTGCTCACACCCCTACGTGTCCGGTGCGCGCTGCGCCGCTACATCCGAGGTGGTCTGCCAGCATGCGGGCATGTCCGTGATCGTCCGCGTGCTCGTCAACGCCGTCGCCCTGTGGGTGACCACGCTCGTGGTGCCCGGCATCGCGATCACCGCCCGCGAGGGCCACCTCCAGCAGGCGGTGACGTTCGTGGTGGTGGGAGCGGTGTTCGGCGTGGTCAACACCGTGGTGCGGCCGGTCGTGAAGCTGCTGTCGCTGCCGCTGTACGTGCTGACGCTGGGGCTGTTCTCGCTGGTGGTGAACGCCGCGATGCTCGAGCTGACGGCGTGGGTGTCGAGCTTCACGCCGCTGACGCTGGTGGTGGACCGGTTCTTCTGGTCGGCGGTGCTGGGGGCGCTCGTCGTCGGGGTGGTGTCGTGGCTGCTGGCGCTGCTCGTGCCGGAGCGCCGCAAGCGCCGCGTCTGACCCGCCCAGGCCGGCACTCTCCCGCGCGAGTGCCGGTCCGAGGGGTCTCACACCGGCACTCGTGCGGGAGAGTGCCGGAGGAGGGCATCACATGCGCTGGAGCCCGTGGCCGGTGATGACGGCGGTCCCCTCCAGGTCGGAGGCCTCCAGGTCGACCGTGGCGAGGAAGCCCCAGTCGTGGTCGCCCGCCGGGTCGTCGACGACCTGGCGCACGTGCCACAGCCGCGCCTCCCTCTCGTGGGTGACCTGCAGCAGCGCAGGAGCGCGGGAGGCCGCGGACACCCCGACGTCGTCGTGCTCGGCGTAGTAGTCGGCCACCACCGCCTGCCAGGCGTCGAGGTCGAGCGCGGGGTCGAGCTGGGCGAGGTCCCACGCGCGGCGGCGGGCCAGGAGGTCGACCCGCTGCCACATCGCGTTGCGGACCTGCACGGTGAACGCGCGCACGTTGGCCGTGATCCCCCGCAGGGCCGGCGGGGGCGGGGGCGCAGACCCGTCGACCAGCGCCTCGGGGTGGGTGAGCGCCTCCCACTCGTCGAGCAGGCTGGAGTCGGTCTGGCGGACCACCTCGCCGAGCCACTCGATGACGTCGTCCAGGCCCTCCCCGCGCCGGTCCTCGGGGACGGTCTGGCGCAGGGCCCGGTAGGCGTCGGACAGGTAGCGCAGCACCGCACCCTCGGAGCGGGAGAGGTTGTAGCGGCGGACCAGGTCGCCGAAGGTCATCGCCTGCTCGAGCATCTCGCGCACCACCGACTTGGGGCTCAGCGCGTCCTCCGGCAGCCACGGCGCGCTCTGGCGGTACTGCTCGAAGGCCGCCCCGAGCAGCTCCTCCAGCGGCTTGGGCCAGGTGACCTCCTCGAGCAGCTCCATGCGCTCCTCGTACTCGATCCCCTCGGCCTTCATCGCCGCCACCGCCTCGCCGCGGGCGGCGAACTGCTGGGCCAGCAGGATCGGGCGGGGGTCGTCGAGGGTCGCCTCCACCACGCTGACGACGTCGAGGGCGGGCGTCGGCGAGGCGGGGTCGAGCACGTCGAGCGCCGCCACCGCGAAGGTCGACAGCGGCTGGTTGAGCGCGAAGTCGGCCTGCAGGTCCACCGTGAGGCGCAGCGTGCGGCCGTCGCCGTCCGGCTCGTCGAGCTTCTCGACCACGTCGGCGGCCACCAGCTCGCGCACGATCGCCACCGCCCGCTTCACCAGGCGCACCTGGGTGGCGCGGTCGGAGTGGTTGTCGCGCAGCAGCCGGCGGAACGCCGGCACGGTCGGCGCGGGACGGGCGATGGTGTTGAGCACCATCGCGTGGGTCACCCGCATCTGGCTGGTCAGCGGCTCCGGGGCCGCGGCGACGAGCCGCTCGAAGGTGGGCTGCGCCCAGCTGACCTCGCCCTCCGGCGGCTTCTTCTTGACCACCTTGCGGCGCTTCTTGGGGTCGTCACCGGCCTTGGCCAGCGCCCGCTCGTTCTCGATGAGGTGGTCGGGGGCCTGCACCACGCACGTGCCGGAGGTGTCGAAGCCGGCACGGCCGGCGCGCCCGGCGATCTGGTGGAACTCGCGCGCGCTCAGCAGGCGCGTGCGGCGCCCGTCGAACTTGGTCAACGACGTGACGAGCACCGACCGGATCGGCACGTTGATGCCCACGCCAAGGGTGTCGGTGCCGCAGATGACGGGCAGCAGCCCCTCCTGCGCGAGGGTCTCCACGAGGCGGCGGTACTTGGGGAGCATGCCCGCGTGGTGCACGCCCACGCCGTGGCGGACGAGCTTGGAGAGCACCTGCCCGAAGCCCGCCGTGAAGCGGAAGCCGCCGAGGGCCTCGCCGATCCGCTCCCGGGCGCCCTTGTCCGCGACGGTGACGGAGAGCAACGCCTGGGCGCGCTCCAGGGCCGCGGCCTGCGTGGGGTGGACCACGTAGACGGGCGCCTCGCGGGCCTCGAGCAGCTCCTCCAGCGTCTCGTGCACGGGCGTCATGGCCCAGCGGTGGTGGAGCGGCACGGGACGCTCCGCGCCGGCCACCAGCACGGCCTCGCGCCCGGTGCGGCGGCGCAGGTCGTCGGTGAAGCGCGACGTGTCGCCGAGGGTCGCGGACATGAGGAGGAACTGCGCGCGGGTCAGCTCCAGCAGCGGCACCTGCCAGGCCCAGCCGCGGTCGCGGTCGGCGTAGTAGTGGAACTCGTCCATGACGACGAGCCCGACGTCCAGGTCGGCGCCCTCGCGCAGCGCGCGGTTGGCCAGCACCTCGGCGGTGCAGCACACCACCGGCGCCGAGGCGTTGACCGCGCCGTCACCGGTGACCATGCCCACGTTCTGGGCTCCCAGCACCTCCACCAGCGCGAAGAACTTCTCGCTGACGAGGGCCTTGATGGGGGCGGTGTAGACGGAGCGGCGCCCGGACGCCATGGCCGCGGCGTGCGCCCCGAGCGCCACCAGCGACTTGCCCGACCCGGTGGGGGTGGCGAGCACCACGTGCGAGCCGCTCACCACCTCGATGAGCGCCTCCTCCTGGGCCGGGTACAGGCTCAGGCCGCGGTCGGTGGCCCACCCCTCGAAGGCCTCGAAGACGGCGTCCGGGTCCGCCGCGGCGCCGCCCGTCGGCAGGCGCGAGGGCAGGTCGGGGCGCCGGTCCACCTCGAGGGCGGTGGTGGCGTCGGCGGGGTCTGGCACGTCCCCGAGGGTCCCACGGCGACGGCGGAGGGGGTCTCGCGGTGACGCGGGGGCGCCGAGCAGGTGCGACATGCGACCTTCTCCGCTCCCGGGCGGCAGCGGTCACCTACTGTGACCCCCGAGACTCCGCGCCGGTGCCCTCCCCCGGCTCGACGGACCCGCGAGGAGGATGGCCAGGTGGGGCTGGAGACGTCGTTCGGCGGCGGGACGGGGTGGCGCAGCGCCACGCGCTACCCGGCCGTCACGGCGTCCGTGCGCGAGGCCCGCCGCTTCGTGGAGGCGGAGCTGGCCGCCCGCGGCCGCCCCGACCTGTCCGACGACGCCGGCCTGGTGCTGTCCGAGCTGGCGGCGAACGCCGTGCTGCACGCGCGCACCCCCTTCGAGGTGGTGCTGTCCTGGCAGGACCGCCAGCGCGTCCGCGTGGACGTCATCGACGGCAGCCCCTCGATGCCGGTCCTCGCCACGGCGCTGCAGACCTCCATGACGGGGCGCGGCATGGTGCTCGTCGCGGCCCTGGCCTCCCGCTGGGGCAGCGAGCGCACCGGCTCCGGCAAGTGCGTGTGGTTCGAGCTCGGCGGGGACGAGGAGCGGACCGACCCCGACGACCCCAGCGCCGATGACCTCCTCGCCATGTGGGCCGACCTCGACACGGCCGTCACCGTGGTGGTCCCCGACCTCCCCGTGGCGGCGCTGCTGGCCGCCAAGGAGCACCTCGACGACATCGTCCGCGAGCTGCAGATCGTCATGCACGACCCGGCCGTCGTGGCGCGCGCCGAGCACGACGCCCCCGAGGAGGTCGTGCTCGCGCGCCGCCTCGACGCCGCCGTCCAGGCCTTCGAGCCGGCGCGGGTGCAGGTGCGCACGCAGGTGGTCCGCGCGGCCCGGGAGGGCCGCGAGCGGGTGACCCTGGAGCTCGTGCTCGACCCCGGCGCCGCCGCTGACGCCCGCCGGTTCCTCGAGGCCGTGGAGGACGCGCACCGGCTGTCGCTCACGGGTGCGCTGCTGACGCGCGGCGACCAGCTCGGCCGCCACGCCGCCGTGCGCCGGCTCTACCTCGAGGAGGTCGTGCGCCAGCTCCACGGCTGAGCGCGCGGCCGCTGCGCCCGTCGTCGTCCTGGTCGGTCTGACCAGGACGACGAGGGCGCCCGCCCGGTCAGCCGATCGCGGGCACGGCCGCGAGCGCCGTGCGCAGGTCCTCCTCGGACAGGCCGGAGTCGGTCATGCGACCGGCGAGGAAGGCCTCGTAGGCGGCGAGGTCGAGCAGGCCGTGGCCGCACAGCGCGGTGACGATGACCTTCTCCTCCCCGGTCTCCTTGCAGGCCAGCGCCTCCTGGATCGCCACGGCGAGGGCGTGCGTCGGCTCGGGGGCCGGCACGATGCCCTCGGTGCGGGCGAAGCGGACCGCGGCGTCGAAGCAGGCGGTCTGGTCGACGCTGGTGGCCGTCATGAGGCCCAGCTCGTAGACGTGGCTGATGAGCGGGGCCATGCCGTGGTAGCGCAGGCCGCCGGCGTGGATGGGGTCGGGCACGAAGTCGTGGCCGAGGGTGTGCATCTTCATCAGCGGGGTGAGCCCGGCGGTGTCGCCGAAGTCGTACCGGTACTCCCCGCGGGTCAGGCTCGGCGCGGACGCCGGCTCGACGGCGCGGATCTCGGGGTTGATGCGCCCGGCCATCTTCTCGCGCAGGAACGGGAAGCACAGCCCGCCGAAGTTGGAGCCGCCGCCGGTGCAGCCGATGACGAGGTCGACGTCGGTCTCCCCGGCCTTGGCCAGCTGCAGCAGCGCCTCCTCGCCGATGACGGTCTGGTGCAGCAGCACGTGGTTGAGCACCGAGCCGAGGGCGTACTTGGTGTCCTCGCGCTGCGCGGCCACCTCCACCGCCTCGGAGATGGCGATGCCCAGGGAGCCGGTGTGGTCCTCGGGGAAGGCCCGTCCGGCCTCGGTGAGGCGCGACGGCGAGCGGTGCACCGTGCCGCCGAAGGTCTCGATGAGGGTGCGGCGGTAGGGCTTGGCGTCGTAGGAGCCGCCGACCTGCCACACCTCGCACTCGAGGTCGAACAGCGAGCACGCGAACGCCAGCGCGGTGCCCCACTGGCCCGCGCCGGTCTCCGTGGTCAGCTTCTTCACGCCGGCCCTGGCGTTGTAGAAGACCTGCGGGACGGCGGTGTTGGGCTTGTGCGAGCCGGCGGGGCTGACGCCCTCGTACTTGTAGTAGATGCGTGCCGGGGTGCCGAGCGCCTTCTCCAGGGAGTGCGCGCGGTAGAGCGGTGAGGGGCGCCAGAGGCGGTAGACCTCCTGCACCTCCTCGGGGATGTCGATGTAGCGCTCGGTGCTGACCTCCTGCGCGATGAGGTCCATCGGGAAGAGGCCGGCGAGGTCCTCCGGGCCGATCGGCTGGTGCGTGCCGGGGTGCAGCGGCGGCGGGGGCGGCGCCGGCAGGTCGGGCACGATGTTGTACCAGCGGGTCGGCATCTCGGACTCGTCGAGCAGGAACTTGTGCTGCTTCACCGGTGAAGAGGCCATGGTCGGGGAGCGTAGTGAGCAGCACCCCGCCCACTCCTGGCAGGATCAGTGGCCGTGTCCAAGGTCCTGACCTCCCTGCCCGTCGGCGAGCGCGTCGGCATCGCCTTCTCCGGAGGTCTCGACACCTCCGTGGCGGTCGCCTGGATGCGCGACAAGGGCGCCGTGCCCTGCACCTACACCGCGAACATCGGCCAGTACGACGAGCCCGACATCGACGCCGTGCCCGGCCGCGCCGGCCAGTACGGCGCCGAGGTGGCGCGCCTGGTCGACTGCCGCGAGGCGCTGGTGGAGGAGGGCCTGGCCGCGCTGACGTGCGGCGCCTTCCACATCCGTTCCGCCGGTCGGGCGTACTTCAACACCACGCCCCTGGGCCGCGCGGTGACCGGCACCAAGCTCGTCCGGGCGATGCTCGACGACGACGTGCAGATCTGGGGCGACGGCTCCACCTACAAGGGCAACGACATCGAGCGGTTCTACCGCTACGGCCTCATGGCCAACCCGGCGCTGCGGATCTACAAGCCGTGGCTCGACGCGCAGTTCGTCGCCGAGCTGGGCGGCCGCAAGGAGATGTCGGAGTGGCTGGTCGCGCACGACCTGCCCTACCGCGACTCCACGGAGAAGGCCTACTCCACCGACGCCAACATCTGGGGCGCCACCCACGAGGCCAAGTCGCTCGAGCAGCTCGACACGGGCATCGAGATCGTGCAGCCGATCATGGGCGTGCGGTTCTGGGACCCGGCCGTCGAGATCGAGGCCGAGGACGTCGTCATCGGCTTCGAGCAGGGCCGCCCGGTCTCCATCAACGGGCGCACCTTCTCCTCCCCGGTCGACCTCGTGCTGGAGGCGAACGCCGTCGGCGGGCGCCACGGGCTGGGCATGTCCGACCAGATCGAGAACCGCATCATCGAGGCCAAGAGCCGCGGCATCTACGAGGCGCCGGGCATGGCGCTGCTCTTCGCCGCGTACGAGCGCCTCGTCAACGCGGTGCACAACGAGGACACCATCGCCACCTACCACTCCGAGGGCCGCCGCCTGGGGCGCCTGCTCTACGAGGGCCGCTGGCTCGACCCGCAGGCGCTCATGCTGCGCGAGTCGCTGCAGCGCTGGGTGGGCACGGCCGTGACCGGCGAGGTCACCCTGCGGCTGCGCCGCGGCGAGGACTACTCGCTGCTCGACACCACGGGCCCGAACCTCAGCTACCACCCGGACAAGCTGTCCATGGAGCGCACGCAGGACGCCGCGTTCGGCCCGGTGGACCGCATCGGCCAGCTGACCATGCGCAACCTCGACATCGCCGACTCCCGCTCCAAGCTGGAGCAGTACGCGGCGCTGGGCCTGGTGGGCCCGGACGCGCCGGGCGTGGGCCTGGTCGGGGGCCTGGAGGCCGCCGCGCTGGAGCCCGGCGGCGCGGAGGAGATCGCCTCCAGCGGGCAGCCCTCCCCCGACGACCGCCCGCTCGACCGCGCCGCCATGGAGGCCGGCACCGACTGATCCCCCCTCCGTCCGTGATCATGGACGCCACCAACGCCACCGGTCGTGATCATGGACGTGGCGCCCATGATCACGGCCGGTCGTGGTGGCGTCTTCCATGATCACGGGGAGGGGTGAGCGGCGGCGGCGAAGCGGGACGCCCAGGCGGCCAGGTGGGACCGCAGGGCGGCCGGCTCCACGTCACTGACGTCGCAGCGCGCGCGGGCCAGGGCGAACGCCACCCAGTCGAGGTCCTCGGTGCTCATGAGCAGCCGGCACGCGTCAGGGCGCTCGCCCTCCTCCACGTGCGCCCACCCGCCGAGGCGCGCCCGGGCCACGGCGGCGGGCACGTGCAGCACCGCCCGCACGTCGTGGAGCGCCGGCGCCGTGCGGATGCTGCTCTCGACGACGGCGACGGCGTCGGCCCCGGGGAGGTCCCGCGGCCGGAAGCGGCCGCCCTCCGCGCGCGCTGCGCCCGTCCTGTCCACGCGCAGCGTGCGCCAGTCACCGCGGCCGAGGTCCCACGCGAGCAGGTACCAGCGCCGCCCGAGCCGCACCAGGGCGTGAGGCTCGACGCGCCGCTGCGTGCGGGCGCCGTCCGCGGCGGTGTAGTCGAGCGCGAGCCGGTCGGCGTCCCGGCAGGCCTGCGCGAGCACGAGCAGCACCGCCGGGTCGGGCCCGTCGCCGGCACCCCACGGCCCACCGACCGTCACGGCGCGCAGCGCGTCGACCCGGCGCCGCAGCCGCGGGGGCATCACCTGCACCACCTTGGCCAGGGCGCGCAGCGCCGGCTGGGCGCTGGCGTCGTCGTCGCCGGTGCCGGTGGCGGCGCCCTGCAGCGCCAGCGCGAGGGCGACGGCCTCCTCGTCGTCGAGGGCCAGCGGCGGCAGCGAGGCGCCGGCGGCCAGCCGGTAGCCGCCGTCGGGTCCTGAGGTCGCGTCGACGGGGTAGCCGAGCTCGCGCAGCCGCTCGACGTCGCGGCGCAGCGTGCGGGCCGAGACGCCCAGGCGGTCGGCCAGCTCACCGCCGGGCCAGCGGGACCGGGCCTGCATCAGCGACAGCAGGCGGAGGGTGCGCGAGGAGGTGTTCGCCACCCGCACGATCCTGCCGCAGGTCGGGCAGGTCGCGGTCAGGAAGTGGCCGCGACCACTCGTAGCGTGGTCTCCACCAGGGCGCGGACGCCGCGCTCGCACTCGCAGGAGGCAGCCGTGTTCGCTCCCGGACCCCACACCGAGGCCGAGGTCTTCGCCGGTTTCATCGCCGTGCAGCTCGACGCCGTCCGCGCCGCCGCGTTCGGCCTCACCGACGAGCAGGCCCGGCAGCGGCCGTGCCGCAGCGCGCTGTCGGTGGGCGGCGTGGTCAAGCACGTGACCTGGGTGATGCGGCAGCGCGGTGTCGAGCGGGTCATGGACGAGGCCGGCTTCGCCGCCTTCTCCGACAGCTTCGCGCTCCGCGAGGACGAGACCCTCGCCGGTGCGCTGGCGGCCTTCGACGAGGTGCGCGAGGCCTACCTGGCCGACGTGCGCGCCACAGACCCCGGCGCCCCGATGACCGAGCCGGCCGCTCCCTGGGACGGGCGGTACGAGCCGACCCCGTCGGTGCAGCGGTACGCCCTCGCGCACGCCGTCGAGGAGTTCGCCCGGCACGCCGGGCACGCCGACGTGCTGCGCGAGCAGCTCGACGGCGCGACCGCCGGTCCGCTGCTCATGGCCGCGGAGGGGCTGCCCGGCAACGCCTTCGTGCAGCCGTGGGCGCCCGCGTGACGGTTCCCGGCGCGGGACGCTCAGGCCCGGGCCCTCCGCTGCCGATGGGACGACGTGGCGGTGACCGACCCCTCATGGGGCCTGCGGGTCCTCGGGTTCGCCACCGCCGTCCTCATCGTCGTCCTGGTGGGGCTCGACGGGCTGCCTCAGCCACCCGACGCGTCCCACGCGGAGGTGATGGGCATCAGCCTCGTGTCCGCCGTCGGCTTCGTCCTGCTCCGGCCGAGCAGCGGCCGCCGCCTCGCTCCGTTCCTGCTGTCCCTGGGGCCGGTGGCGGGCTGCGCCTACGTCACGGCGGTCATGCGCCTGGTGGACTCGCCGGTCACCGCGGCGAGCCTGTCGTTGCTGCAGGTGCTCTTCGTGATCTTCTGCGCCCTGTACGGGCGCCGCTGGCACAGCGTGCTGGTGCTGGGGATCGTGGGGCCCGCCACCTTCCTCGGGCTGCAGGTCCACGTCGGCGCCGCCAGCGCGGCCACGCTGTCGCTGACCGCGGTGGCGGTGATGGCGGTCTCGTCCCTCATCCTCACCGCGGTGTCCGAGCAGGTGCGCCTCGCCAGCACCACCGACGCCCTCACCGGCGCGGCCTCGCGCCGCGGGCTGCAGGAGCGGGCCCCCGGGTTCGCGCTGCGCCACCGCGGGCGCCACCGGGGAGCAGCGGTGGTGGTGCTCGACCTGGACGGCTTCAAGACCTACAACGACGTGCACGGCCACGCCGCCGGCGACGCCCTCCTGGTGGAGGCGGTGCGGGCCTGGAGCAGGGTGCTCCCCGCCGGGTCGCTGCTGGCCCGCAGCGGTGGTGATGAGTTCGTCGCGCTGGTCGCCGTCTCGCAGGTGGGCGCGGCCGCCGGTGCCGACCTGCTCGACGAGCTGCGCCGCGCCGCCCCCGACGGGGTGCGCGCCAGCGCCGGGTCAGCACCCTGGCCGGTGGGCACCGCGCTGGAGGGCGCCGTCCACGAGGCCGACCGCGCCATGTACCTCGACAAGGGCGAACGACGCCGCAGCACCGACGAGGCCCGCGCCACCACCACCGCGGAGGACGCTCCCGACCGGACCGAGGTGCCCTGACCCCACCCGGCCTGTGGATCGGCGCGCGGGGCGTCCGCCAGGACCTGCCCGGCGTCGCTCAAGTCCGCGCAGGCGGTTGCCGATCTTCGGAGCGTGCCGGTGACCGACCCCGCGTGGGGAGTGCGCGTCTTTGGCTTCGCCGGTTCCGCGGTCATCGCCGTCCTGCTGGGGCTGGACCTGGCGCCACGACCGCCCGACGCGACGCACCTCGCCACCATCGTCGTGTGCCTGCTGTGCGCCCTGCTGTGCGCCCGGCTGCCGAAGGAGACGACGCGCCGCCTCGCTGCGCTGGCGCTGCCGGCGAGTCCCGTGCTGGGCTGCATCAACATCACCATCGCCATGCGGGTGGCCGAGTCGGCCAGCACAGCGATGGCGCTGTCGCTGCTGTACGGCTGGTTCGCCACCTTCTGCGCCCTCTACGGCCGCCGCTGGCACACGGTGCTGTCGCTGGCGCTGACGGGTCCCGGGCTGTGCGTCGGGCTGTGGGAGCAGATCGGTGGCTTCCGCGCCGCGGTCTTCGCGCTGTCCGCGGTGGCGGTCCTGTCGGTCTCCACCCTGGTGCTCGCGGTGGTCTCCGAGCAGGTGCGGCGCGCCAGCACCACCGACTCGCTCACGGGGGCGGTCTCGCGGCGTGGGCTGACCGAGCGGGCTCCCGGGTTCGCGCTGCGCCACCGCGGGCGTCACCGGGGTGTGGCGGTGGTGGTGCTCGACCTCGACGGCTTCAAGACCTACAACGACGTGCACGGCCACGCCGCCGGTGACGCCCTGCTGGTGGAGGCCGTGCGGGCCTGGCGCCGGGTGCTCCCGGCCGCGTCGCTGCTGGCCCGCACCGGTGGTGACGAGTTCGTCGCGCTGGTCACCACCTCCGCCGTGGGCGCGGCGGCCGACGCCGACCTGCTCGACGACCTGCGCCGCGCCGCCCCCGACGGGGTCCGCGCGAGCGCCGGGTCGGCGCCCTGGCCGGTGGGCACCACGCTGGAGAGCGCCACCCACGAGGCCGACCGCGCCATGTACCTCGACAAGGGCGACCGACGCCGAGGCGCGGTCGCCGCCCCGCCGGCCGGCCCGCCGAACACCCCTGCCGTCGTCGACCAGGAGGCGGGTCGCGCCGCCCACCCCTCCCCCTCGTGATCATGGGCGTCCGCCACTCCTGGGTGGCGGACGCCCATGATCGCCGAGTTGAGGCGGATCAGTCTCCGGCGTCGCGAGCGCCGGCCCACAGGTCGACACCCGACTCCACCGCGTGCTCGTCAATGGCGGCCAGCTCAGCGTCGGTGAAGTCGACGCGCGCGGCGGCGGCCACGTTGTCCTCGACCTGCTTCACGGAGCTGGCGCCGATCAGCGCCGTGGTGATGCGCTGGTCGCGCAGCACCCACGACAGCGCCATCTGCGCCAGCGTCTGGCCGCGGTCGGCGGCGATGGCGTTGAGCCCGCGGATGCGCGCGAGGTTCTCGTCGGTGAGCGCCGACCTGTCGAGCGAGCCGCCGCGCGAGGCGCGCGACCCCTCCGGCACACCGTCGAGGTACTTGTCGGTCAGCAGCCCCTGGGCCAGCGTGGTGAACGGGATGCAGCCGACGCCCTCGCGCTCCAGCACGTCGAGCAGCTCCGGCTCGATCCACCGGTTGAACATCGAGTACGAGGGCTGGTGGATGAGCAGCGGCGTGCCCAGCTCGCGCAGGATGCGGGCGGCCTCCGCGGTGCGCTTGGGCCCGTAGGAGGAGATGCCCACGTAGAGGGCCTTGCCGGCGCGGACGGCGTCCGCGAGCGCCGTCATGGTCTCCTCCAGCGGCGTCTCCGGGTCGGGCCGGTGGTGGTAGTAGATGTCGACGTAGTCGAGGCCCATGCGCTGCAGCGACGCGTCGAGGCTGGCGCGCAGGTACTTGCGGGAGCCGTGGTCTCCGTAGGGGCCGGGCCACATGTCCCAGCCGGCCTTGGTGGAGATGACCAGCTCGTCGCGGTACGGCGCGAGGTCGGTGCGCACGAGGTGCCCGAAGTTCACCTCCGCGGCGCCGTAGGGCGGCCCGTAGTTGTTGGCGAGGTCCATGTGCGTCACGCCGAGGTCGAAGGCCCGGCGGACGATGGCGCGCTGCACCTCCAGCGGCCGGTCCTCCCCGAAGTTCTGCCAGAACCCCAGGCTGACCAGCGGCAGGTCCAGCCCGCTGCGCCCGGTGCGGCGGTAGGTCATCGTCTCGTAACGGTCATCAGCGGCGATGTACGTCATGTCTTTCATCGTTGCAGAGGCGCTCCGGACGCCTCCGCCCCGGACCGCAGCCGGGCGCTCGGCCGCTGTTCCCGCCCGCTCCAGGACCGCAACGAGGCGCACGGTTGCGGGAAGGGGGGTGCGGGGGGCCAGACTGCGCCCGTGCTCACCGGTGCGCGCACGCCCCAGCCCTGGCGCGGCCACGCCCTCGGCGGCCTGCGCTGGGGAGACCTCGACGACGGCGGGGCCCTCGTGGTGGCGGTGCACGGCATCACCGCCAACGCCGCCGCGTGGACGGCGGTGGCGCCGCGGCTCCTGCGAGACCCGGCCACGGCGGTGGTGTCCGCGGTGGTCGCCCCGGAGCTGCGCGGGCGCGGCGCCAGCCGCCACCTGCCGGGCCCGTGGGGGCTGGCGCAGCACGCCGACGACGTCGCCGCGGAGGTCACCGCCCTGCTCGACAGCCGTCCTGGCACTGGCCGCGACCGGCCGGTGGCGCTGGTGGGGCACTCCATGGGCGCTTTCACCCTGGCCGCCCTGGCAGGCCGCCACCCCGACCTGCTGGGGCGGCTGGCGGGCGTCGTCCTGGTCGACGGCGCGCTGCCGCTGGAGGCCCCGCCGGGGGCCACCCCGCGAGAGGCGGCGACCGCCGCCCTCGGCCCGGCGCTCGCACGCCTGCAGCAGACCTTCACCGACCCCGCCGAGCACCGCGCGCTGTGGGCGGGCCACCCGGCCCTGCAAGACGTTCCGGTCGACGTGGTGGACGCCTACGCCGCCCGCGACATCTCCCCCGCCACCCCCCAGGACGGCGACGGCGGCCGGCCCAGCGGCGGCTGGCGCGTGCCCGTGAGCGGTGAGGCGGTCGCGCAGGACATGGCCGACCTCTACGAGCCCGCCTTGGTGGCTCCCGGCCTGGAGCTCCTCGCGGCCCGAGACACCCCCCTGCTGACGTGTCCGCGCGGCCTGGACGACGGCGCCCCGCTGTACGCGCCCGCGCTGGTGCGACGCTGGCGCGATCGGCTGCCGGGCCTGGCCGTGGTGGAGGTGCCCGGCACCAACCACTACTCGGTGCTCTTCGCCGACGCTGCCGCCGACGCCGTCACCGCAGCCGTGCTCTCCACCCTCGCCGCTCGCTGACCCGCCGCTGACCAGGAGGCCCGATGACCAGCTCACCGCGACCGGTCCACCCGCTCGAGACCACCACGCAGCGCCTGCGCGTGCGCGGCCTCGACACCGGCCCGGCCGACCAGACCGAGCGCGTGGTGGTCTTCGTGCACGGCAACCTCTCCAGCTCGGAGTTCTTCCGCCGCCAGCTGGAGGCCCTGCCGGAGGGGTGGCGCGGCGTGGCGCCGGACCTGCGCGGCTTCGGCGGGACCGACCCCGAGCCCGTCGACGCCACGCGCGGCGTCCGCGACTACAGCGACGACGTGCTCTCACTGCTGGACGCCCTCGGCGTAGCCCGCGCGCACCTGCTCGGCTGGAGCCTGGGCGGCGGCGTGGTGGCGCAGGCTGCGATCGACCGGCCCGGCGCGGTGGCCTCGCTGGTCCTCGTGAACCCCGTCTCGCCCCACGGCTACGGCGGCACCCGCGCCGACGGCTCCCGCCTCGCCGACGACGACCCGGGCGCGGGCGCCGGGCTGGCGAACCCCCGCCTGGTGGAGCTGCTGGCCGCCGGCGAGCGCAGCGGCGACGACCCGAGCTCACCCCGGAACGTGATGAACGGCCTCTACTTCGCGCACGGGTTCCGCAGCCCCGACGAGGAGGAGCTCCTCACGTCGGTGCTCTCCTCCCGCACCGGCACCGACCACTACCCCGGCGACGCCGCCCCCGCGGCGTCCTGGCCCGGTACGGGCCCGGGCGACCACGGCGTGCTCAACACCCTGGCACCGAAGCACTTCGACACCTCCGCGCTGGCGCGGCTGGGCGACGGCTCGGACGACGGAGGGCGTCGTCCTCCGGTCCTGTGGGTCCGCGGGGAGCACGACGCGATCGTCAGCGACGCCGCCGCGCTCGACCTCGCCGTCCTCGGTGGTGCCGGCGTGGTGCCGGGCTGGCCGGGGGCGGAGGTCTACCCGGTGCAGCCCATGGTCAGCCAGACCCGCGCGGTCCTCGACGCCTACGCCGCGAGCGGCGGCAGCTACCGCGAGGTGGTGCTCGACGCCGGCCACACCCCGCACGTGGAGAGGCCGCAGGAGTTCGCCGCCGCACTGCACGAGCACCTCACCACCGCCGACGCCGAGCAGGAGGAGCCCCGCCGTGGTTGACCGCCACCTCGAGGGACAGCGCGCCGTCGTCACCGGAGCCGCCAGCGGCATCGGCGCGGCGTGCGCCCGGTCGCTGGCCGCCGCCGGCGCGTCCGTCGTCCTGCTGGACCGCGCCGAGCGGGCCGTGCGCACGCTCGCGGACGAGCTGGGCGGGCGGGCCGTCGTCGTCGACCTCTCCGACACCGCCGCCCTGCCGGCGGTGCTGGCCGACGCCGACCTCGACTGCGACGTGCTCGTCAACAACGCCGGCGTGCAGCACGTGGCGCGCGTGGAGGACTTCCCGCCCGAGCAGCTCTCGCTCATGCTGCGGCTGATGCTGGAGGCGCCGTTCCTGCTGGCCCGGGCGGTGCTGCCGGGCATGTACGAGCGCGGGCGGGGGCGGCTCATCCACATCGGGTCGGTGCACGGGCACCGGGCGTCGCCGTTCAAGGCGGCGTACGTGGCGGCCAAGCACGGGCTGGAGGGGCTGAGCAAGACCATCGCGCTGGAGGGCGGCGACCGGGGCGTGACGTCGGTGGTGGTGTGCCCCGGGTTCGTGCGGACGCCGCTGGTGGAGGCGCAGATCGCAGCGCAGGCGCGGGAGACCGGCGTCCCGGAGGACCGGGTGCTCGAGGACGTGCTGCTGCACATGGCGGCGGTGAAGCGGCTCCTCGAGCCGGAGGAGGTCGGGCAGACCGTGGCGTGGCTGTGCCGCCCGGAGGCGGCGTCGATGACGGGCACGTCGGTGCTCATGGACGGGGGCTGGTCGGCCCGCTGAGGGAGCCCGCCGGGCGAGCGCCCGGCGGTTGCAGGTGGCTCGCAAGCCGGGTGCAAGCGGGCGGGGACAACCTCGGGTCATCGCCCGGGGCGCACCGCCTCCGGGACCACCGCCAGATCCCGGAGGACCCGCCATGTCCCGCACCGCCCGCCGCACCGCCGCTCGCCTGACCGCCACCGCCGCTGCGCTGGGCGCCGCCGCGGTGCTGAGCGCCTGCTCGTTCAACTTCTCAGCGGGCACCCCCGACTACGCCGGCGCGCAGCTGGCCGACGACGTGCAGGCCGCCCTCGTCGAGCAGAACCCGGGCGTCTCCATCGAGTCCGTCACGTGCGAGGACACCCCCACCGTGGAGGAGGGCGAGACGACCGCCTGCCACGGCCTGGTGGACGGCACGGACACCGCCCTCACCGTGAGCTGGGAGGACTCCGACGGCACCTTCGCCGTCAGCGAGGCCTGACCCGGCCACTCCGGAGACGGCGTGGTCGCCCGGTGGCGCACAGGGGGAGTCACCGGGCGGCTGCGCGCTCCAGCGCGTCGACGCCCGTCAGCTGGGCGGACACCGCCCACAGGTCAGCTGCTAGACCGAGGTCGCTGGCGAGCGCGGTGCGTCCCACCAGGCGCGGTGCGCCGCGCACCTCACCCGGACCCGACGGTCCGAGGAAGGACCCGCCCGGCAGGTCCGCGGTGGCGGCCGCCAGGGACGGCTGCGCGCCCGCGGCGGCGCTCTGCGCGATGAACCGGTTGCCGACGCCGGTGAGCCTGTCGGCGATGGCGTTGCCGCTGCGGCCCTGCAGGCTCGTGGCGGCCCAGCCCGGGTGCGCCGCGAGCACCCGCTGCAGCGAGCCGCTGGCGTGCAGGCGCCGCTGCAGCTCGAGCGCGAACAGCAGGTTGGCGAGCTTGCTCTGCGCGTACGCCCCGGAGGCGCTGTAGGCGCGGCGCTCCCAGTTGAGGTCGGCCAGGTCGACCTTGCCGGTCTTGTGCACCAGCGAGCTGACGACGACGACCCGCCCGTCCGGCGCCAGGTGCGGCAGCAGCTGGCAGACCAGCGCGTGGTGGCCGAGGTGGTTGGTGCCGACCTGGCTCTCGAACCCGTCGGCGGTCCGCGCGAAGGGCACCATCATGATCCCGGCGTTGGCGACGACGACGTCGATGGTCCGGGCGCGCTCGTCCTGCTGCGCCCAGCTGTCGGCGAAGGCGCGGACGCTGGCGAGGTCGGTGAGGTCGAGCTGGCGCACCTCGGTGGTGCCGGCCAGCCCCGCGGCGACGCGCTGGCCCTTGGCCGTGTCGCGGACGGCGAGCACCACCCGGGCGCCGCGCGCGGCGAGCTCCTTGGCGGTCTCGCGGCCCAGGCCGCTCGTGGCGCCGGTGACGAGCACCGTGCGTCCGGTCTGGTCGGGGATCTGCGCGGTGGTCCAGGGCGTCGCCACCCTCCGCACGCTACGCGCAGCCGTGGGAGCATCGGAGCGCCAGGGCCTCTAGCTCAACTGGCAGAGCAGCGGACTTTTAATCCGCGGGTTGTGGGTTCGAGCCCCACGGGGCCCACCGATGTTGACCTGCGTGGATGGTGGTCGAACGGCAGCACGGTCACCTGGCCGCGCAAGCGGCTGCTCACGGTCTGCTCACGCAGGCCTGGAGAGCGTCAGACTGGCGATCCGTGCAGCTGCGCCAACGCCCGCCTCGGGCTGCACGTGCGTGTACGTGTTGGCAGTGGGCGTGTACGACGAGTGGCCTAGCCGTTCCTGCACCACCTTGAGCGGGACGCCTGCCAGGAGGGCACGGGTGGCACGGGTGTGCCTGAGGTCCTGGAAGCGGATCTTCTCCAGCCCCGCCACGTTGGTCTGGCGCTGAAAGCGGCGCGTGACGTGCTCCGGGTGTAGGACGGAGCCATCTTCACGAACGAAGACCACGTCGCGGAGACGTCGACGGTGCGTGCGGTGGTCGTCGACCTGAGCGCGGTCACCTCCATGGACTCCTGCGCCCAGGGGTGCTGGTCCAGGGGCACCACCTGGCCCGGCCCGTCGGGCGGTCGTACGCCCTGGCGGCCACGCACACGATGGTCCACGACCTCTTCGTCATGACGGGGCTGTCGCGGGTGCTCCCTCTCCGCCGCGACGTCGCGACGGCGGTGCACGAGCTGCTTCCAGCGAACGGCGAGGCATCGGTGTGGTGCCCGACTAGGGACGCCCGAACACCGCGGCGCCACGTGCCTCGCAGGAGCCCTCGAGCAACTGCTCGCCCGGACGCACGGAGACCTCGACCGCGGCATCGGTGAGGTTCAGCACGACGGTGATGCCCTCGTCGCCCACCTCCTCCTCGGGAGCCCGCAGGCGGTACACCAGCACTTCGTCCTCCCGACGCTCCACCTCCAGGGAGGCGCGCCACAGCCACCGGTGACGACGACGCAGGCCGATCAGCCTCCGGTGCAGCGCGAAGACGCCTTCCCCGTCGGCGGGCAGCCCCCCGGGCGTCGCGGGGAAAGCGGGCCGCACCGCGTCGTCCCCGCCCGGTCGGTCCTCCTTGACGCCCCGGTAGTCCCACTCGTCGCCGGCGTAGACCGCTGGTGTCCCGGCGACGGTGAACAAGGCGGTCAGCGCGTGCTCGAGGTGGCGGTGGTCGATCAGGCGGCTGGCGATCCGAGTGGTGTCGTGGTTTCCCACGAACGTCGTGGGCAGGCGGGGTGGCTGAGCGCCTCGACCGGCGCTCACGAAGTCGTCGTGGCGGGTCAGCGCGTGCGCGAGCTCGTGCAGGTTACGGTCGTTGAGGCTGCTCCAGATCGCCTTCCACAGCTCGTACTGCGTCGTGGAGTCCATCCCCGCGGCGGAGGCGAACGCGCCGTGGCCGTCGTGGATGACCTCACCCAGGAACCACACGTGCGGGTGGCTGGAGCGGACCTCGTCCAGGACCGCCCGCCAGTCAGGGGGCTGCACGGCGTAGGCGGCGTCCAGCCGCCACCCGTCCACGCCGATCTCGAGCCAGTGGCGCATGACGGCCACGACGTGCTCGCGCACCGGCGGGTGGGCCAGGTCCAGCTCCACCAGCGACCCGTGGCCCTCGAAGACGGACCACCCGTCCTGGCGCGAAGGGTCGCGCTTGAACCACGCGGCCGCCTCAGCGTCTCCGTGCGCGGCGCGCTGGAAGAGGGCCGAGTCGCGGCCGACGTGGTTGAAGACGCCGTCGAGGATGACGTGGACACCCCGGGCGTGCGCCTGCTCCACGAGGCGGCGCAGGTCGGCCTCGTCTCCTAGGCGCGGGTCGATGCGCAGGTGGTCGCGGGTGTCGTAGCCGTGGGTCTCGGAGTCGAAGACGGGCCCGAGCTGCAGGGCGTTGGCGCCGAGAGCGATGAGGTGGTCCAGCCAGGGCTCGAACTGCTGCAGGCGGTGGGCCACGGGTCTGGTGCTGTCGTTGGTGGCCTCAGCGCCGGTGAAGGTCAGCGGGAAGGCGTGCCAGATGACGGTGTCGGCGGAGTGCATCGCGGTTGCGTCCTCGAACGGGGATGGGCACGGCTGGTCGGTCCACGATGTGCCGGTGTTCGCTGCGCCGCCTGCCGGGGGTGTGGGGCCACGGGGCTGCGCCCCGTCCCCGCGCGGGGTCTAGCACCTTGACCGTGCACGGCGAGACCATGTGCCGTGCCGAGGATCGGGCCGCACGAGACGTGCTGGGACTGCCTGCACGAGTACGCGCTCCACCGGCGGTACGACTCCGGCACCGACTGCATCCGGTGTCCGTGTTCGGGCTTCGTGCGGGCCGACCACCCGTGGCGCCTCCGGGTCCTCCTGTGGATCGACAGGACGTGGGCCAAGAAGCGCTGAGGCCCGAACGTCCAGGCCGTTCACCCGCGACGGCAGTACCCGGACGAGCTGTGCTCAGCGGCGACCTGGGTCGACCCGTCCCACGGCCGGGCGCGACGTCGCACCCTGCGTGCACGTCTCGGACTCCTTCCGTGCCAGTTGACGCGCCGTGCGTCCTTGACTGCCCTGCGTCAGGTGTTGCGCCCTCCTGGGGCAGCGGGGCAAGGCATGTCCGGTTCGCCCCATCTGCGGCTCCGCCGGCTTCGAACCATCGTCATGCGCGCAAGACGTCCGATCCGCAGCGGAGCGGCAGCCGCGACCACGCTGGTCGCTGCCCTGCTCCTCCTTCCCGCAGGCGGGGCTGCAGCTGCGGGCCCTGGAGCCCCCGCTGTCGAGGGTCCGGCCTGGGTGCGCGCCGCGCACCTGGTCCCTGACCTGCCCCGGATGGACATCGACCTGGTCCCACGCGGCGCCGAGAGCGGTGTGACGGTGGACGGCGCTGGATACGGCGACGTGTCCACCTACGCGCAGGTGGCTGCCGGCGCCTACGACGTGGGCGTCCGCCCCGCCGGGTCGTCCGCCGCGGCCGCTCCCGTGCTGAGCTCCTCGCTGCAGGCCGAGCCGGGCCGCGCGTACACCGTGGTGGCCCTCGGGACCGCTGCCCACGCCCGGCTGGTGCCGCTCGAGGACGACCTCACCCCGCCGCCGGCGGGCCAGGCGAGGGTGAGGGTGCTCTCGGCCGCCAGCTCCGCCTCCGCCGTGGACGTCTCCGCCGTGGACGGACCCTCGATCGTCCGCGGCGCCCCCTTCGCCGCCTCGACGAGCTACACCGACGTCCCCGCCGGGCGCTGGACGCTGCGCGCCCAGCCCGTCGCCGGTGGCAGCGCCACCTCGACCGCCGGCACCGCCGACGTCGTCCTCCAGGCCGGCAGCACCTACACGCTGGCCGTCACCGACGGCCGCGACGGTGCCTCGGCGCTGTCGGTCACCCCGGTCGCGGACGCCAGCGGCAGCGCCGGGGGAGTCCTGCCCGCGGGCGGTGCGGCCACCGGTGGGGGCGGCGCGGCGGACGCGGTCCAGCCCAGCCCCGGGGGCTTCTCGCCCGTCGCCGCGCTGCTGGCGGGTGCCTCCGCCGCCGCGGCCGGTGCCGCGCTCCTGCTGGCCCGGGGGCGGATCCGCTGGGGCCGCCGGTGAGGCGCGCCCACGGCCTCGCAGCCCTGGCTGCGGCGACCGCCTCGCTGGCGCTCGGAGCGGGTGCCTGGTCGCTGGTGGCGGCCTCGCCGGACACGGCGGGCACCACCGGCCCTGCCGCGCCCGTCGCCGCGCCCGCCGCTGCGTCGGGGGCGCCCTCGGCCCCGGCGGCGACCCGCGAGGGGTTCGCCCCGTCGGTCGCCGTCGGCGCCCGCGGCGCGAGCGCGGAGCGCACGCCCGTGCCGGTGGGGGTCTCGGTGCCGCGCATCGGTGTCTCGTCGTCGCTGCTGCCGCTGGGCATCGCCGCAGACGGCGCGCTCCAGGTCCCTGACCTCGGTGAGGCCCAGAGCGCGGGGTGGCTCACCACCAGCGCGGTCCCCGGACGGCCGGGCCCGAGCGTCATCGCCGGCCACGTCGACTCGCGCAGCGGCCCGGCGGTGTTCTTCCGCCTCCACGAGCTGGTGCCCGGCGACCAGGTGGACGTCCAGCTGGACGACGGCAGCACCGTGACCTACTCGGTGGACGACGTCGTGCGCGTCAGCAAGGACGCCTTCCCGACGGCGGAGGTGTACGGACCCCGGCCCGGTCCGGTGCTGCGGCTCCTGACCTGCGGCGGGGCCTTCGACAGGGCCACCGGGCACTACGAGGACAACGTCATCGTCTTCGCGAGCCTGCGGTGAGCGCGGAGCGCCCCGCCCGCGGCTCAGGTGCGGCGCTCCCACACGGTCCAGGTGCGCTGCCCGTCGGGCGAGGTGACCTCGTCCACCCGCTGGTACCCCGAGTCCGGCACCGCGGTGGCCAGCTGCGCGCCGATGGTGCTGCTGACGCCGTCCAGGACGACGACGGCGAAGTGCCCGTCCCGCAGGGCGGCCTCGAAGGCGGGCAGGTCCTGCTGGCCGTCGTACAGGAACGAGCCCGGCCACGTCGCCGTCCACTGCGTGGGGCCCGTCTCGTCCAGCAGGCCGTACTGCAGCGGCTCGGGGGTGTCGGCCGCCACGGGCTCACCGGGGTGCCGCTCCACCACCGGGCGCAGGACGTCCACGACCCGCGTCGTGTCGGGCCAGGCGGAGAACATCCGGGCGGACGCCGCGGCGCCCTGGACGCCCGCTGCGACGAGTCCCACGGCCACGAGCGCAGCGCCCGCGGGACGCAGCGCCAGGCGGGACCCGAGGTGGCCCACCAGTGGCGCTGCGAAGAGCGCGCCCAGGACCACCGTCTTGCCCAGGGAGACCGACTCCCCGGTGGAGACCTGGTAGAGCGGTGCGGCGAGCGACCCCGCGGCGAGCACCGCGGCCAGCGCCGGCTGGTGACGGGCGAGCAGCGCGGCGCCGACGAGACCCAGCAGGAGGACGGGGCCACCGCCAGCCATGACGACGCCGAGGAGCTCACCGGTCGCCGCCGGGCGCAGGCTGTCGCGGGCCACGGTGGTGCTCAGGACGCCCTGCAGCAGGGGACCCGCCCCGAGCAGCAGCGGCACCGCCACGCCTGCTGCCGCGGCAGCAGCGGCGACGACCCCGGCGCGGACGGAGCGGCGCCACCTGTCGGGTCGGTCCCTGCGGTCGGCAGCTCCGCTGAGGACCACGGCGAGCAGCACGAACGGGGCGTCGGTCGCCGCCGAGTACTTCACGAAGGACGCAGCGGCCAGCAGCGCCCCCGCGAGGACGGCCCACCGCAGCGCGTGCGACCTGCCGCGCGCGGCGCGCACACCGCAGGCCAGGGCCCAGGCCAGCACCGCGACGGCCAGCGCGTCCTGGGTGGCGAAGTGCCCGACGAAGAGCACCGAGCCGCTACCGGCGAAAGCCGCTGCCGCGATGACGCCGCTGGCCACGCCAGGTGGCCCGGTCTTCTCGGTCTTCGCGGAGAAGAGCATCCTCGCCGTCCACCAGGTGGCCGCGGTGGCCGCCAGCAGGCAGGCGGTGGAGGCGGCGCGCGCGAGGGACAGGCCTCCGACGGCGTCGAGCGCTCCGGCGAGCACGGGGTAGAGCTGCGGCGCGCCCGACATCCAGGTCTCCGGCGAGCTCTGGATCGCCGGCGCGGATCCCGCTGCCAGGTCGAGGTACCAGTGGCCGTACACGAGGTAGAGGGCCTCGTCCTGGAAGGCCGTGGCCTGCAGCCTGAGGCTGAGCAGCGCCTGCAGCGCGAGGACCAGCGCCAGCGGTCCCCAGCGCGTCAGGGCGGCCTTCAGGGGCGGCTCCTCGCGGAGCGCGTCGCTCGCGTCATCGTGCGCACGTGTGACGGTCATCAGGCCACCCCCGGTGGTCGTGGTCCAGCTCGAGCGAGCTCGCTGTCCACCTCGTGGGAGGTGGGCCCGCAGAACCGCGGTCAGACCCGTCGCGGACCTGCTCGGTCGCAGGTCCGGAGGTGCGCCCTGGTCCGTCTGGCGGGCGGACTTCCTGGCGATCCGCATACCGGTCCTCGCAGCGGCGCTCGAGGAGGGGAGTTGCTGAGGACCGTACGGCACGTCTGCCAGGAAGTGCCCGACGAGCGCCGAAGACCTCACTCAGGGTGTTGATCCACTGACGCGCAGTGGAGCATCCAGCTGCTGATCCTCCCTTTGCCCGTCCCCCTTTCGGGGATGTCCGAGATCCAACTAGGGGACCCGTCGATGTCGACGTACCGTCGAGGAGCCGCTCCAGGAGCGGTGGTGCGACGAGGCGCGGGCGTGTCCGTCGTACGGAGGAGTTCCAGTGCTGATGTCGATCATGCGTGACCACAGGGCGAGGTTCGCCGTCACCGGCGTGGCCATGACCCTCCTGCACCTGGCGGTCTTCCGGCTCCTGTCGGGGCACGTGCTGGCCGAGGTGGCCAACGCCACGGCGTTCGTCGTCGCCACCCAGGTGAACTTCCTCGCGAGCTACCACTGGACGTGGGCCTCACGGCGGGCGGGCGTGAGGGAGCCGCTCAGAGCCGTCGCCCGGCGGGCGCTGCTCTTCAACGCCTCCGTGCTCGTCGCCTTCGGGGCCAACTCGCTGGCCTTCTGGGCGGCGCACCGGCTGTTCGGCGCCTCCGGGACCGCCAGCGTGCTACTGGCGACCGTCGTGAGCGCCGCCGTGTCCTACCTCGTGAGCTCCCGGCTGGTGTTCGCCCGCAGGGTGCTCGCGGTGGCTGCTCCAGCGGCCGCCGTCCCGGTGGCGGGGCCGCTCGTGCTGGACGAGCCCACCGAGGTGGCCCTCCCGCACCGGGGGTCTCCGGCCGCCAGCAGGCCCCCCGAGGCACCGGTGCGCGCCTGAGTCGCGCCTGACCTCCCGCACCGCGGCAGCACCGCGCCGCTGTGCCGCACGCCGCTGCTCGCCGGACGAAAGCCGCTGATCAGGGCAAACCAGGCCTCGGACAGCTCCGAACACGGTGTGGCTCAGACCTCGGGCCTCCCAGACCACCTACCACTCCCGCCGTCCGCCCTGCCCCGCTCCAGGGCCCACGACCACGAGGTGATCGACATGAGCAGCCCCCTGCACACCACCGCGCTGCACGAGGAGCGCACCTCCCACTGGACCGCCGACCTCGACGTCGTCGTCCCCGTGTGGAACGAGGAGGCCCGGCTGGGCCCCACCCTCACCGCTCTGCTGGCGCAGGTCGCCGAACTGCCGCTGTCGGTGGTGGTCACGGTGGTCGACAACGGCTCGGTGGACCGCACGGCCGAAGTGGTCGACGTCGCCGCCGAGACGGCCCCGGGCAACGCGCGGCTGCGGCTCATCGGCTGCTCCCGGCAGGGCAAGGGCGCGGCCGTGCGCCGGGGCCTGCTCGCCAGCACCGCCCGCTGGCGCGGCTTCTGCGACGCCGACCTGTCGACCCCGCCGTCGCTCATCGTTCCCGTGGTGGAGCAGCTGCAGCAGGGCGACCCGATCGTCATCGGGTCGCGCCGAGCCCCCGGGGCCTCCTACGTGGTGGCGCAGCCCCTCGTGCGCCGCCTGGGGTCGTTGGCCTTCCGCGCCTTCACCAGCCCTCTGACCGGCGGAGTGGTGGACTCCCAGTGCGGCTTCAAGTTCTTCTCCGCCGAGGCCGCCGAAGCGATCTTCCCGCGCGTCACCGGATCGGGGTTCGCCTTCGACGTGGAGGTCCTCGCGATCGCCACCCGCCTGGGGTACCCCGTCCGTGAGGTCCCGGTCCAGTGGACCGACGACGCTGCCGGTTCGTCCTTCAGCCTCTGGACGCACGGCCCGCGGATCCTGTCCGAGGTGCGGGCGCTTCGCTCGTCCCTGGCTCGCGTCGCGTGAGCGCACCGCGCACGGCGCGCATCGCCGTCTTCAACTGGCGCGACCGCCGCCACCCCGCTGCGGGCGGTGCCGAGCTGTACTGCGAGCGGGTCGCCCGCGAGCTGGCCTCGGACGGCCACGCGGTCACCCTGGTGACGAGCCGCCCGTCGGGGACGCCGGCGCGAGAGGTCGTCGACGGGTACGCCGTGCGGCGCATGGGCAGCTGGATGACCGTCTACCCCCTGGCGATGGCGTGGCTGCTGCGCCACCGCCGCCAGGTGGACGGGGTCGTCGACTCCGCCAACGGCATCCCGTTCTTCACCCCGGTCGTCGCCGGGGACACCCCCGTGGTCCTGCTGGTGCACCACGTCCACCAGGACCTGTTCACCCGCTCCTTCCCGCGGGTGGCCGCTCGCTTCGCCGCGTGGCTCGAGGGTCCCGCCACGCGACGCGTCTACGGGCGCCGCAACGTGGTGGTGCTCTCCCCGTCCACCCGCAAGGCCGTCCGGCGCCGCCTGCACCTGCGCGGCCCGGTCCGCGTGGTGCCCGGCGGCGCGGACACGCAGGACGTCGCCTCGGCAGCCGCCCCCCGTCCCCGAGTGGTGGTCGTGGGGAGGCTGTCGCCCTACAAGCGGCTCGACACGCTCCTGAGCGCCGTGGCCCGCGTGGTGCCGGCGCACCCCGGCCTCGAGCTCCACCTGGTCGGCGACGGCACCGACCGGCAGCGCCTGGAGCGTCTCGCTGCAGAGCTGAGCGCGCCGGTCGTCTTCCACGGCCGGCTCTCCGACGCAGACCGCGACGCCGTGCTGGCGTCGGCGTGGCTCTCGGTGAGCGCGTCCGACGGCGGCGACTGGTCGCTGTCGCTGCTGGAGGCCAACGCCGCAGGAGTGCCTGCACTGGCGCGCCGCGCCACTGGTGCCCGCGACACGGTGCGCCACGGGGAGACCGGCTGGCTGGTCGACGACTCCACCGTGGACGGTGCGGACTCCGTGGCGGTCCTGGCCACCGCCCTCGACCGCGCCCTGGCAGAGCTCGCCGACCCGGCCACCGCCGAGAGGCTCCGGTCCGGCGCGCGCGCGTGGGCGCGCCGGTTCACCTGGCGTCGTACCGCCGACGGCGTCCTCGCCGCCCTCGTGTCCGAGCACGAGCGCACCTCCCGCAGCTGGGGCCGCCCCGAGCGACGCGCCGCGAACGACGTCTCCGTGGTGGTGGACCTGCCGCGCGCGGTGCTGCCCGAGGGCTGGCGGCCCGACGCCACCAGCCGACGCGGCGACCGGTGGCTCGTCCAGGACGACCGGGTGCGCGCCCTGCTGCCCGGCGCTGACGAGGTGGACGCCCTCGGGCTGCTCAGCCGCCTCGACGTCGACGCCCACGACCCCTCGATCAGCCTGCTGGTGGCCCGGCACGCCGACGTCGTGGACCTGACCAGCACCGCTGCGCGCCCCGCGCAGCCCCACCGACCCGGAGGCCTCGATGTCGCTTGACCAGGTCGAGGGCGCCGGACCGGCGCCCTCGCAGGACGCTCCCAGACAGCCCGAGCACGACCCGCGACGCTCGCGCACCCGCGGCTGGCTGACGGCCGGCGCCGTCGCCGTCGCCCTCGTGCTGGTGCTGGCCGTCGCCCTGCAGCTGACAGGCGGTGTCCGGCAGGCGGTGCAGCGCGTTGCTGACGACACCCCGATGGTCCCCGCGGAGGACACCGCCCTGGCCGACATGTGGGCCTCGTACAAGACCGGGTTCATCGAGCAGGGGACCGGGCGCACCCTCGACCCCTCCCAGGGCGGGATCACCACCTCCGAGGGCCAGAGCTACACGATGATGCGCGCGGTCTGGAGCGACGACCGCGCCACCTTCGACACCTCCTGGCAGTGGACGAAGGACAACCTCCAGCGGCCCGACCGCCTGCTGTCGTGGCGCTTCGGACCCCGCGCCGACGGCACCTACGGGATCCAGAACGACCAGGGCGGTCAGAACGCGGCCAGCGACGCCGACGTGGACGTGGCCTTCTCGCTGCTCATGGCGTACTCGCGCTGGCAGGACGACGACTACCTCTACGACGCACTGCCGCTGATCGACGCGGTGTGGCAGTACGAGGTGGTGGACGTCGCGGGGCGTCCGGTGCTGACCGCGAACGACCTCGAGCGCAACGACACCGCCTCGGTGCTGGTCAACCCCTCCTACTTCGCGCCCTACGCCTACCGGGCCTTCTCCCGCGTGGCCCCCCGGCACGACTGGAACGGCCTCGTGAACAGCAGCTACGACGTGCTGCAGCAGGTCTCCGCCGACCCGCTGGGAGGGCGGGCGCAGGGCGCCCTGGCGCCGGACTGGGTGCGTCTGGACCGCACGACGGGCGCTGCCTCAGCGGCCACCGGCATCACCACGACCACCGGCAGCACCACCGACTTCGGCTTCGAGGCGCTGCGCCTGCCGTGGCGCCTCGCGCTGGACGCGCGCTGGAACGACGAGCCGCGGGCCCGGGCGCTGCTGGAGCAGCAGGCCTCCGTGCTGGGCGAGGCCTGGGAGACCGAGGGGCGCTGGGCCGCCGTCTACTCCCACGACGGCACGCCGGCCGTCGACTACGCCTCCACCGCGATGTACGGCGGTGCCCTGGCCGCGCTGGAGGTGGCGCGCCCGGTGCTGGCGCGCGAGGTGTACCGCTCCGAGCTGCTGCCGCTGTACGACCCCGACACCCGCGCGGCGAAGCCCGGCCTGGGCTACTACGACGCCAACTGGGCGTGGTTCGGCATGGCGCTGCACCTCGACCAGCTCCCCGACCTCAACGACCCTCGAGGGAGGGACCTGCCGTGACCGACAGCACCTTGGACCTGCGCGAGCCTCACGAGCGTCCGCGCGCTCACGGGGCTGCCGTCGCACCGGACGCCCTGGCGCCCGAGGAGACCGCGTTCCTGCAGCACGTGCCGAGCCGCGTCGTCCTCACGCTGAACCTCGTCCTGGCGGTCGCCTACTTCGTGATGATCTGCTTCGCGTTCCAGCACGGCAACGCGCTGCTGTTCTGGACGCTGGCGCTCACCGAGGTGTTCCACCTCTTCCAGATCGCCAGCTACGTGCACACCGTGTGGGCGACCGACCGCGACCGCGCGTTCGACCCGGACTTCGACGGCGACGTCGACGTCTTCATCACCGTGTGCGGTGAGCCGGTCGACGTGGTCCGCCGGACGGCGCTGGCGGCGCTGGCCATGGAGCACCGAGGTGCCGTGCGGGTGCACCTGCTGAACGACGGTCTGGTGGCGCGCAAGGAGGACTGGCGCGACATCGAGGTGCTGGCCGAGGAGCTGGGCGTCGAGTGCTTCACGCGCACCACCCCGGGTGGCGCCAAGGCGGGGAACATCAACCACGCCCTCGCGCGCACCGACAGTCCCTTCGTGGTGGTCTTCGACGCCGACCACGTGCCGGCACCCACCTTCCTGGCCGAGGTCATGGGGTACTTCACCGACGAGCGCATGGGCTTCGTCCAGACCCCGCAGTACTACGCCAACCACCGCGACAACCGCGTCACCCGCACCGCGTGGCAGCAGCAGACGCTGTTCTTCGGCCCCATCATGACCGGCAAGTCGCGCGTCGACTCCGCCTTCATGTGCGGCACCAACATGGCCATCCGCCGCACCGCCCTCGCGGAGGCCGGCGGGATGTGCGAGACGAGCATCGCCGAGGACTTCCTCACCTCCCTGCTCGTCCACGACGCGGGGTGGCGCAGCGTCTACGTGCCGAAGGTGCTCGCCCAGGGCCTGGCCCCGGACGACTTCCTCAACTACTACAAGCAGCAGTTCCGGTGGACGCGCGGCAGCCTCGAGGTGGTCTTCTCCTACAACCCGCTGCTGCGCCGCGGTCTCAGCTGGGGGCAGCGGCTGCAGTACCTGTCCTCGGCCGCCTACTACCTGTCGGGCGTCGTCGTGCTCGCCTCCACGCTGCTGCCGGTCATCTACCTCTTCACCGGCCAGACGCCGATCGTCACCTCCACGATGACGCTGGCACTGGTCTTCCTGCCCTACATCTGGCTGAACCTGTACGTGCTGCAGCGCACCAGCGCGGCCTCCTACAGCTTCCAGGCGATCTCCTTCTCGCTGTCCTCCTGGTGGCTGCAGCTCACCGCGCTCGTCGCCGTGCTCACCAAGCGGCGGACCACCTTCGCGGTGACCAGCAAGGACGTCGGAGACGGCGGCCAGGCCAACTTCCTGCGCCTGGTGCTGCCGAACGTCGCCTACGCGGGCATCGGTGCAGCGGCGCTGGCCGTGGGCCTGGCGAGGGAAGGGCTGTCCCCCTCCCTCATCGCCAACGCCGCCTGGCTGTGCGTGCACATCGCCGTCTCGGTGCCCTTCGTGCTCGCCGCCGCACCGCGGCGCGCCCCCCGCCCGCAGGGCGCCCCCGACGTCGTCGACCTGCGCGAGCGCGTCCAGACGGCCCGTCCCGTCCTCGAGGAGGCCCGTTGACCAGCACCGCGCTCGGCTCGCCCGCTGGGGCGACCGCTCCGTCCGCCGACCAGGACCGCGCCGCTCCCGGCGCGCCCGTCCAGGGCCGCCCGGGCAGCGTCCTCGGGACGGGACCCTCGGGGTGGGCGTCGGCCCGCCGGAGCGCGGCCGCCGCGACCCGCCGCGTGGACGACGCCCTCCACCGGCACCGCCTCGTCGTGGTGGCCGCCGTGCAGCTGGTCTGCGCCGTGGCCGTCCTGACGGTGTCTCGCCTGTGGCTCGCCGACCAGAGCCTGCGCCTGGACGAGTCGCAGAGCATGCAGCAGACCGACCGCACCTACGGGGCGATGCTCAAGGAGGTGGCCCAGGACGTCCACGTCCCGGGCTACCACCTCCTCCTGCGCACCTGGCGCCTGGCGTTCGGCGGAGACGTCGAGACGGCCCGCGCGCTGTCGATGGTGTTCTTCCTGGCCTGCCTGCCGGTGCTCTACCTGCTGGCCCGCCGGATGCTGCGCACCCGCTGGGCGCTGCTCGCGGTGGCGGTCTTCTCCCTGTCGCCCTTCATGAACTGGTACGGCAACGAGGCGCGCATGTACACGATGCTCGTCTTCGCCACGCTGCTCAGCCAGCTCTTCTTCCTGCGGGTCCTGCGGCGAGGGAACGCGGGTGACTGGACCGGCTTCGCGCTGACGGCGGTGGTCGGCGCCTACACCCACTACTTCTTCCTCTTCGTGCTCGTCGTGGAGGGCCTGGTCTTCCTCGTGGTCTCCTCGCGCGAGCGCTGGCGCGGTCTGGGGCGCATGGCGGGCAGCGCCGTGCTCGTCGCCCTGGCACTGCTGCCGTGGCTGGCCTACTTCCGCGCCGAGGGCTCGGCCTCCGGCACACGCCCCCAGCTGCCGTCGCCGTCGTCGGTGGACTTCACCAACGTCTACTCGCAGTTCCTCGGCGGTTTCCTCCCCGACAGCGCCAACTCCGCGCTCGTGGCCACCTGGCCGCTCCTCATGCTCGCCGCGCTGCTGGTGGTGCGGGTGGCTCGCCGCCCGGACCGCGAGCTGGGGGCGGTCGTGGCTGCAGCCTTCGGTCCGGTGCTGCTGGCGTTCGTGCTCAGCCACGTCATCTCGCCGTTCTTCCTGTCGCGGTACATGATCGCGGCGCTGCCAGCCGTGGTGCTGCTGGTGGTCGCCTTCGTCGCGGCCATGCGCCCTCGCTTCGCGGTGGTCTCCGCCGCGGTGGTCCTCGCGCTCACCGCCACAGCCACGGTCGCGGAGGCCGTCCGCACCGACGTGCCGGTGAAGGAGGACTACCGCGGCGCCGCGCAGCTGCTCGGGGAGAAGGCGACGCCGTCCGACCTCGTGGTGGTCTCCTCGCCGTTCACCATCTGGCCCTTCGAGAAGTACTACGACGGCGACGCGAAGGTGGTCACGCTGCCCGGGTGGGACCGGCGCGGTGGGATCCCCGCCTTCGACGCGGCAGCCCTGCCCGACCAGGTGGACGCGCTCGCGTCAGGGCACCAGCGGATCTACCTGCTGCTCAGCTACGACCAGGGCTACGAGACCGACATCGCGGACTTCTTCCAGGAGAACTACGCGAAGGTCTACGAGGAGGACCTGACTCCCGGCATGAAGATCGTCGGATACCGGGTCGGTTACGACCAGCTCGAGCCGGTGGGCGGGCTGCAGCTGACCCAGCCGCTCACGCAGGTGGTGGGCCCTGCTGTCGTCAGGGGCGGCCAGGGCTGAGGGCCGAGACCTGCTGGAGAGACACGGGTGGTGACGAGGAGGGGCTCGTCACCACCCGTGTCGCCCAGTCGAAGCCGCCGACGGTGCACCTGCTCGCCGCACTCGTCGGTGGACCGCGGAGCGGAGACCCATCACTGACGCGGCTCGCTCGCTCTGTCGCGGACGGATGGCCACGGCCGCCGCGTCGAGCGGTCATTCAAGACCGGAGAGCCGTCCACGCCGTCGTCAGCGGTGGACCGGACCTGCCGGACTGCCGGACGTCGGCTCGGTGCCCGTTCTGCTCATGCGGCGGGGTGAGGAGGGTGACCACCGGTAGGACGTCCGCTCCGGTGGTGCAGTCGTTCCGGCCCAGGTCGGCGCCTGGGGCGTCGGTGCGTCCGCAGGCTCCGGCACCAGCGCGGGTGGAGAACTGGCTGACGGCGCCTCCCCGCCCGGCGATCCACACCCAGGACCGCCTGGTCGACCGATCGACGCTCGGGCCGTCCCAGGACAGGTGTTCCGTGTCCGTGCGATGATCCTCTTGCGGGGAACCCTGTGGTCGCCGAGCTCCGGGCGCCTCTGTGACCGCGGGGCGAGGCGGCGATCCGATGGGCCTGCGTCGAGACGCACCTGCGAGGACGCTCGCGCACCCGATGACGGCGGTGAGCGTGTCGGTGCGCTGGTCGCCGTGGCCCGCGAGGGCGGTTGCGCAGCCGGCGGGGTGCACGTCGCCGGCGAAGCGGTGAGGGCGCTGTCTCGGTCGGGACGTCAGGCGGGACTGCGACGCTCCAGCAGGACCACGTCCCGCCAGCGTCCCGCCCAGGGGCCGTGGCTCATGAGCCCGAGCCGCTCGCGCACCCCGACGGTGCGGAAGCCCGCGGCAGCGTGGAGGGCCAGGCTGGCGGTGTTCTCCGGGAAGACGCCGGACTGGACGGTCCACACGCCCGCGGCGTCGGTGGACGCGATGACCTCGTCCAGCAGCAGCCGGCCCACGCCACGCCCTCGGGCGGCGGGGGCGACGTAGACGGAGTGCTCCACCACACCGGCGTAGACGCAGCGGTCGGAGACCGTGACGACTGCAGCCCACCCCAGGACCCGCCCCCCGGGGTCGACGGCGACGAAGCGGTGCTCTTCGGCCCTGGCGGCGTCGAAGTCGCGCCAGCTGGGCGGGGCGGTCTCGAAGGTGGCGTGTCCAGTGGCGATGCCCGCGGCGTAGATGGCCTCGACCGACGGCCAGTCCTGCTCGGTCATGGGGCGGACCACCGCGTCCTCGTGGCTCACCTCGGGGCTGCCCGCGAGACGCTCGGCGAGCGCTCGGCCCATCCGGTGGTGAGGACCCCGGCCAGGGAGTCCAGCGCTCCGGGGACCAGGGAGTAGTAGGCCCACACCCCCCGCTTGTCCCGGGCCAGGAGGCCAGCCTCCACCAGCACCTTGAGGTGGTGGCTCACCGTCGGCTGGGACAGGCCGAGGGGCTCGACGAGGTCGCACACGCACGCCTCCCCGCCGTCGTGGGCTGCGACCAGGCTCAGCAGCCGCAACCGCGCTGGGTCAGCGATCGCCTTCAGCGTGCGCGCCAGGGCGACGGCGTCATCAGCGCTCAGCGGCTCTCGGACCAGGGGCGCGCAGCACGCCACCGCGCCGACGGCATCCGGTGGGGAGTCGAGCGCGTCCGGAGCGGAGCGGTTGAGCTGCACGGCCGTCACCACGGCAGGGAGTCTGCCACCAGGCATTCATGACTGTCTATGTTGACGCTCATCGATGCCTGTGCCACGGTCCCACCGGTACATCGACCACCACTGCTGGCCGGACGGAAGGACGACCGTGGCCCCCACCACCCGAACGCTCGACACCGTCGAGTGCGCTGGATGAGCGACGTCGCCTCCGAGCGCCCCGCCGCTGGCTCCCAGGCCCCGGTGCTGGCACGCCTGTCGACGCTCGACCGGCTCCTCCCGGTCTGGATCATCGCCGCGATGGCCCTCGGCCTGGCACTCGGCCGCCTGGTCCCCGGACTGGACGACGCCCTGTCCGCTCTCGAGGTGGGCTCGGTGAGCCTGCCGATCGCCCTCGGCCTGCTGGTGATGATGTACCCGGTCCTGGCCAAGGTCCGCTACACCCAGCTCGGACGCGTCACCGGCGACCGCAAGCTCCTCATCGCCTCCCTGGTCCTGAACTGGGTCGCCGGCCCAGCGCTGATGTTCGTCCTGGCATGGCTGCTGCTGCCCGACCAGCCCGAGTTCCGCACCGGCCTGGTGATCGTCGGCCTGGCCCGCTGCATCGCCATGGTCCTCATCTGGAACGACCTGGCCTGCGGTGACCGCGAAGCCGCTGCGGTGCTGGTGGCCCTCAACTCCGTCTTCCAGATCCTCGCCTTCGCCGCCCTCGGCTGGTTCTACCTGCAGGTCCTGCCCACCTGGCTGGGCCTGCCCACCACCAGCGCGGACTTCTCCGTCGCCGCCATCCTCGTCAGCGTGCTGGTCTTCCTCGGCATCCCCCTGGTAGCGGGCTACCTGACCCGCACCCTCGGGGAGCAGGCCAAGGGTCGGGACTGGTACGAGCAGCGCTTCCTGCCCCGCCTGGGGCCCTGGGCCCTGTACGGGCTGCTCTTCACGATCGTGCTGCTCTTCGCCCTGCAGGGCGACGCCATCACCTCCGCCCCCGGTGACGTGGCGCGCATCGCGCTGCCGCTGCTGGCCTACTTCGTCCTCGTGTTCGGCGGCAGCTTCCTGCTCGGCCGGGTGATCGGGATGGACTACGCCCGCACCACCACGCTGAGCTTCACCGCGGCCGGCAACAACTTCGAGCTGGCCATCGCCGTCGCCATCGGCACCTTCGGGGTCACCTCCGGCCAGGCCCTGGCCGGCGTGGTGGGCCCCCTCATCGAGGTGCCGGTGCTCGTGGCGCTGGTCTACGTGGCGCTGTGGGCCGGGCACCGCTTCTTCCCGAACGACCCCACCGCCCCCCCGGCAGCCGCGACCTCTCGGAGCCCTCGATGACCCCTGACCAGACCCACGCCACCACCGCGCCCCGCGTGCTCTTCGTCTGCGTCCGCAACGGCGGGAAGTCCCAGATGGCCGCGGGCCTCATGCGACAGAGCGCCGAACGCCACGGCCTGGACGTACGGGTCTCCTCTGCAGGCACCCGAGCCGGGGACGAGCTGAACGCTCTGTCGGTGGCGAGCCTGGCTGAGGTGGGCATCGACATCTCCACCTCTCGCACCCGCCAGCTCACCGACGACGACGTGCGCGCCGCCGACCTCGTCGTCGTCCTCGGCAGAGAAGCTCACGTCGACCCCGTCGGCGGCACGCCCGTCGAGGTGTGGGAGACCGACGAGCCCTCGCAGCGCGGGATCGAGGGCGTGGAACGCATGAACCTCATCCGCGACGACATCGCGGCCCGCACCGACGCGCTGGTGCAGGAGCTGGCGGCTTCGGCGAGCTGAGGCGCATCGAGTGACCAGCCGCGACCTCGGCGCTCAGGTCGCGGCGGGACCGACCACCGGGGGATGTCGTACCGGGAGCGACGAGCGGACTCGCCGGAGGTGGCTGCTCAGGCCCGGGGGTGGAGGTGGAGGTCCAAGCCGTCCAGGAGGACGTCCAGACCCTTGTCGAGCTCGTGCGCCCCGTCGAAGTCGGCCAGGGCGCTGGCCAGGGAGCGCACTCGGGGGAACTCCCTGAGCGGCAGGCGGTGCAGCCCCAGGCGCAGCACGTCGTCGTCCTCCTCGGGGGCGGCGACCAGCTCCTGCAGCTCGTTGAGGACGTGGCCGTGCAGGAACCCGAAGAAGATGCGGTAGACGTGCAGCGCGTCGACGGGGTCGAAACCGGCGGCGACCAGCAGCTCGAGGAGCTGCTCCAGCGGGCGCAGCGTGCCGAGGGGTCGCAGCCCCAGCGGTGTGGCCAGCGGGCGCGTCACCAGCAGCGGCACGACGTGGGGGTGCGACAGGGCCAGGCGCCGGAAGGCGTGCGCGGTGGCGCGCAGCTGACCCCGCCAGCCACCCGGGCCTTCGACCTCAGACCCGCCGACACCGGCCAGGTCGGTGACGGCGGGGACCTCGAGCTGGGCGAGCACGAGCTCGACCACGCCGTCCAGCAGCGCGTCCCGGTTGGCCGCGTAGCGGTACAGGGCCATGGGATCGCGGTGCAGGCGCTGGCCCAGGCGCCGCATCGTCAGGGCGTCGAGACCTTCGGAGTCGACCAGGTCCAGCGCGGCCGACAGCACCACCTCGCGGCTCAGCGCCGTCCGTCCCGGCGCTCCGGCTGTGCCACCTGCGCGGCGCGACGACCCGGACGGGGGCACGGTCCCCTCCTCGTGCTCGGGCACGGTCGGCTCAGAGCTGGTAGCTGCCACGGACGTCGCCCCCTCGGTCGGCTCGAGCCGCCAGGTGCGACCACCACGGCACTGCGAGACCCGCGGCGACGTCCCGTCGACCCTAGCCGCGTTCGCAGAACCACGCTCCTACAGGTAGCGTCTACACTGTAGACGGACGCTGTAGTAGCAACCTGGTCCGTCCTGGCGGCTGCTCGCCTCGAAGGGCACCCCACGTTCTTCCGCGCTGCTGGTGACGCCACCCAGCAGCGCGGAGCACCACGACCGCCGCAGCCCCACCGCCGTGCCCGGCAGGGCCCCGGTGCGCCGGAGCTCCAGCTCGACGACCGGACCAGGAGGTCCTCATGAGCACCACCACCCGCACCGGTCCGGACCCCGCCCTCCCGGAGCAGGCACCGGCCGGGCCGCACCCCAGGACGCAGCGACCGCGAGAGCGTGCCGTCAGCACCTACGCCGCCCTGTCCGCCCGCGTCCAGGCCGCCGGCCTCATGGCCCGCCGCCGCTGCTACTACGCCGTCCGCACCGCGGCTGCCACCGCGGTCGCCGCCGCCGTCGTCACCGCCGTCGTCCTGCTCGGCGAGACCTGGTGGCAGCTGCTGCTGGCCGTGGCGGTGGGGGTGCTGGCCACCCAGTTCGCCTTCTTCGGGCACGACGGGGCCCACCGCCAGATCTTCGAGTCCGCCCGCGGCAACGACTGGGCCGCCCGCATCTTCGCCGGACTGCTCGCGGGCCTGAGCTACGGCTGGTGGATGCGCAAGCACTCCAAGCACCACGGCGCGCCCAACCAGCTGGGCAAGGACACCGACATCGAGTCCACCGTCGTCGCCTTCCACGAGGAGGAGGCGCGCAGCCGCCGCGGCCTGAGGGCGCGCCTGACCCGCCACCAGGGCTGGCTCTTCCTGCCCCTGCTCCTGCTGGCCGGGGCCAACCTGCACGTCGCCTCGGCCCGTGCGCTGGTGGCGCGCGGCGCCAAGGGCCGCTGGACCGACGTGACCCTGCTGGCAGCGCACTGGGGGCTGTACCTGACCGGGCTGCTGCTGGTGATGGCACCGCTGCAGGCGCTCGCCTTCGTCGGGGTGCACCTGGCCGTGCTCGGCGTGTGCATGGCAGGCGCCTTCGCCCCCAACCACGTCGGCATGCCCGTCATCGCCCGCGGTGCCCGGCTCGACTTCCTGTCCCGCCAGGTGCTCACCTCCCGCAACGTCTCCGGCGGCGCGTGGGTCGACTTCGCCATGGGCGGGCTGAACCGCCAGGTCGAGCACCACCTCTTCCCGAGCATGCCCCGGCCGAACCTGCGACGCGTGCAGCCGATCGTGCGCGCCTTCTGCGCCGAGCACGGCATCGCCTACACCGAGCAGACCCTCGTCGGGTCCTACCGCTCGATCATCGGCCACCTCAACCGGGTCGGCCTCCAGGCCGGAGACCCGTTCACCTGCCAGTCCGCAGCCCACCTGCGCGCATGACGAACCGCACCCCCACCGTCCCCGCCGGCGTCATCGGCCTCACGCTGACCCAGCGATCAGCCGAGGACGCGCCTACCGTGCCCCGCATGGGCGAACACCGGCACGGAGGCTCCCACGAGGACGCGCCACCGCCGCGCGATCCGGTCACCGGCCTGCGTGAGCCCGCCGGCCAGGGCGAGGTGGCCGACCACCACGGGACCGCCGAGCGGTTGACCACGCTGCTGCTCCTGCAGGAGCGGGACCGCCTCAGCACGCGGGCCCGCGACCTGCAGGTGGTCCTCGCGGGCACGCACTCCAGCGCGAGGCGCCGAAGCCTCGCGCACGAGATCGACGACGTCGCCGACCGCCTCGACGAGGTCGCTGACGCCCTGGACGTCGTGGCGGACCGCCGCGACCGCGCCGCCGAGGCCCGGGACACCCGGGCGGTGGGGCGCGACGCCTTCGCCAGGCTGAGCCCCCACCTGCCGGCAGAGCGGGGAGCAGGGGCCATCGAGCGCCACCACGCCGCCGTGGCGCGGGACTGGGCCGCCAGCGACCGCCAGGAGGCCCGCGAGGACCGCAGGCGCGCCGCCAGCGCCCGCCGCGACGCCGCAGCAGCGCGCCGGCAGGCAGCTCTGCTCCTCAGGTCCGACGACGGTGGTGGGACGCCTGAGGAGCGTGACGACGGCACTCGAGACGCCCGGGTCCGCCCCGTCGCTCCCGTCGATCCACCCCTCTGACGAGTCCGCCCCCTCGACGCCTGCCGCGCGGTCGACATCGAGGCGGCACCCGCCTCCCGCCCGGGAGGAGTCGGGCCCATCGACGTCGCCGCGCCGGTCGCAGCACCAGGGAGAGCAGTCGTGGGACTCGTGCTCGACAGCCGTCAACACTCAGGATGGGCGGTGCTGAGGGCCGCAGGTGAGGTCGACCTCTTCACCGCTGACACCTTCGCCGAAGCGATCAGAGCGCTGCTGCCCCCGGCACCCGTCCCCTCCCCCCGCGGAGTGGTGATCGACCTGCTGCAGGTGGCCTTCATGGACTCCACCGGACTGGGCGTCCTGGTGGGTGGCTACCAGCGGGCGAAGCGCAGCGGTCGCGCGCTGCGCCTGACCGGCACCTCCGACCAGCTGCAGATGATGCTGTCCGTCACCGGGCTGGCCGCCGTCCTGGAGGTGTTCCCGGACGTGGAGGCGGCCACAGCCTGAGCCGTTCAGCCGTCAGCCGCGACGTCCTCCGGGAGCGAGCGGGGACCGGCCTCGGCCGGCCGAGGCCGGTCCTGGCGGTGCAGCCGGACGGCGATCAGCGCCACGTCGTCATCCGCGCGCTCCCCCTGGACGTCGACGAGTCGCACCAGCAACCCGTCCACGAGGTCGTCCAGACCCGCGCCAGCGGCCGCGAGGTCCTCCGCCGCGAGCCGCAGCCGCTCCAGCCCGACCTCGAGGGACTCACCGCGCCGCTCCACCAGCCCGTCCGTGTACAGCAGCAGCGTGGAGCCGCGGTCGACGGTCACCTCGGACTCGTGACGAGGGGTCTGGGGATCCACGCCCAGCATCAGGTCGGCGCCCATCGCGCCCAGCAGCGTCACCGCGCCATGGCCGTCGATCAGCAGGGGCGGCAGGTGACCCGCGCTGGACCAGCGCACCCGGCTCACACCACGCGCCCGCTCGTCCGGACTCTGCTCCAGACGCGCCACCAGCGCTGTGGCGGAGGTCTCGAGCATGAGGGTGCGCAGCAACCGGTCCGTGGCGGTCAGCACCGCCGCCGGGCCCTCCCCGGTGTGGGCGGCCACGGAGCGCAGCATGGTGCGCACCTGCCCCATCGCGGCGGCGGCGATGGTGTCGTGGCCGATCACGTCCCCGATGACCAGCACCGAAGACCCGTCGGGCTGGATGAAGGCGTCGTACCAGTCTCCGCCGACCTGGGCTGCACGCGCGGCGGCACGGTAGCGCACCACCACCTGGGCGTGGTCGGGCTCGGGGGGAGCGGTCAGCAGGGACCGCTGCAGGGTCTCCCACGCCGCGGCAGCCGCCAGGGCCGCTGCACGTTCCGCCTCCGCCACGAGCAGGCGGTCCAGCACCTGCGCGCACTGGGCGGCGAAGGCCGACAGCAGCTCCACCTGCTCGGCGTCGAAGACCTGCGGGTCTCGCCACCCGGCGACGAGCGCCCCCAGCCGGTGTCCTCCGGCGGTCAGCGGCAGGCAGGCGAAGGCCTGGGAGCCGCTGGACGCCATGACCGCGCCCATCTCAGGACCCCACCCGGTGCTTGCTGCGGCGTCGTGCAGCAGGACCGTGCGTCCGGTGGTGGCCGCCACGCAGGCTGGCAGAGGGCTGTCCGAGGGCAGCCGCGCGTAGTCGCGCTGGGTCGCCTCCCCGAAACCGTCGGTGATGGTCAGGTCCATCGTGGTGGCGTCCCCGGGGGTGAAGATGGCCACCGCCCCGCCGTCACAGCCCAGGGCAGCGAGTCCCTGGTCGCTGATCTGGTCGGTGAGGTCCTGCACCGAGCGCGCTTCGGCCAGCGCCAGGGCGGTCCGGGCCAAGCCGGCCAGACGGGAGGCGGCGGTCTCACGGGCAGCGGTGAGGGCCTGCACCTGCACCGCGCGGGCGTACAGGTCCGCCTCCAGCTCCCGGGTCCGTCCGCGCAGCAGGGCGGTGGATCGCTGGACCTCCTCGGCGACGGCCTGCAGGGCGCCGGCGGGCAGGCCGGTGCGCCGCGCGACCTCGTCGGTCACGTCCTCGGTGAGGTGCAGCAGCCCGCTCACGCGCACGGGGGCTGTCTCGGAGCCCTGTGCTCCCGAACGCACGGGAGCGAGCGCGGGAGCCGCTGCGGCCGTGAGCGGCTCGGTGACGGGGAAGGTGGTGAAGCTCCACCACCGCTCGCTGAACCCGGTGGGGCTGCGGGCGTCGGGCAGGTCGTACTTCTGCAGCGGCACCGGGTCCGGCTGGCCGGTGTCGAGCACCCGCTGCAGGGAGGCCCTCACCAGCACCACGGGGTCCACCGCTCCCCGGCGGACCGCCTCCTCGGCGGCGTCCGACCGCGGGAAGGCGTCGAACAGGTGGCGGCCCACCAGCTGCTCGCGGGTCATCCCCATGGTCGTCGCGTACACGCCGCTGACCTGGACGATCACCAGGTCGGTGTCCAGGAGAACGCACGCGAAGGGCAGCGCGTCGAAGACGCTGCGGAGGTTCTCGCGGCTCACCACGAACGACCATCCTGCGCGGTGCGTCAAGCACCGCCGCGGCAGACGCCCCCGGGGTGGTCGCCGGCGATCTCCACGCCACGTCGGCGACCCACCGCCCGGCGAGCGGGCTGCTCCGGTTGCGGGGGCGGGTCGTCAGCGGGATCGTGGCACCACACCCAGATCGCCCCATCGCCCCGGCCCCGGTGATGAGCACCGACAGTGCTCCCCGGCACCCGCGAGGCCATGGCCCCGCCGCCACCGGAGAGCACCGGGGCCCGGACGGTCCGCGCCGCCAGAGCAGCAGCCGCTGCACCGGCCCGAACGGCACGGGGAGTCGACGATGCCCAGCCCGGAAGCTGCTGAGCCCCTCCCCGGTCCTGCGGCAGCTGGTGGGGTCGCGCTCCCGGGGGCACACCCCGCAGAGCCCCGAACGCCCAGCGAGCTCGGTCGACGCTGACCGCGCAGCCGACCCGGACGGGTCCCGCCCTCGGCCGGCCCACCCACCGCACACCGACCACCGCACAGACCACGGAGGACACCATGTCCAGCACCCCCACCCCCGGTCCCCGCACCTCGAGCGCCGGCGCCTCGTCCGCCAACGGCGGCAGGGACGTCGAGCTGGCCACCCGCGCGGGCACCACCACCATCGCCGACACGGTCGTGTCCAAGATCGCGGGGATCGCCACCCGCGAGGTCAGCGGGGTGCACTCCGTGGGCGGCGGCGCCGCCCGCGCCATGGGCTCCCTGCGCGAGCGCATCCCCGGGGGCAGCACCAACCACTCCCAGGGCATCTCGGTGGAGGTCGGGGAGACGCAGGCAGCCGTCGACATCGACCTCATCGCCGAGTACGGCGTGGCCATCGCCGACCTGGCCGGCTCCGTGCGCCGCAGCGTCGTCACCAGCGTGCAGCGGATGACCGGGCTCGAGGTCACCGAGGTCAACATCGCCGTCAACGACGTCCACGTCCCGTCCGAGGACGACGACTCCTCGTCCCCGGACGACCGCGGGAGCACCCCGCGGCAGACCCGCGTCCAGTGAGCACCCCACCGGCCGCCCCGACCGCCACCGAGGCGCCGGACCTGTCCGAACTGGTCGCCGAGGTCGTCCTCGCGGTGCCCGGAGTGGCTGCCCTGCACGCGGGCCCCTCCGGAACGGTGGCCACCTACCTGCCCCGCCGGCGGGTCACCGGGGTCGCCGTGCGCACCGACGGCGGACGGCCGTCGGTGGAGGTGTGCGTGGTGGCGGCACCCGTCCGCGGCCTGCGCACCGACCTCGCGGCCCTCGCCGCACGGGTCCGCCGCGCGGTGGGCACCCTCGTTCCGCTGCCGGTGGACGTCACCGTCGCCGACCTGGCGGACCGCACCGACCTCGACACCCCACTCGAAGGGGAGCACCCATGAGCACACCCGTGATGCAGGGCGTCATCGCCGGCCTCCTGCTGGCCGTCGCCGCGGCGGTCGGCGGCTGGTCGGCCTTCGCCCTGGCCGTCTTCCTCGGCGCTGTCGGCGGCCTGGTCGCGGCACAGGCCTCCGGCAGGATCGACGTCGTCGAGGCGGTGTCGGGCCGTGGCCGCGGCTGACGGCGAGGGCGGTGACGAGCCCGGTGGGCGCGGCCGCCTCACCGTGGCCGACCGCGCGGTCTCCCGCCTGGTCCGCGCCGCCGTGCTGACCGCACCCGGTGTGGCCCCCGCCAGCCGCACCAGCGGCGTGGTCTCCGGCTCGCTGGGCCGCGACCTCCCTCGCGTGGAGGTGGCCAGGGCCGGCACGCAGGTGGACGTGGAGGTCGAGGTCGCCTCGGTGTGGCCCCGCGCCGCCGCGGACACCGCCGACGCGGTGCGCTCCGCCGTCACCGCGCAGCTGGCGTCGATGGCCTCGCTGAGCACCGGCGCCGTCAGCGTCGCCGTGGTCGCCGTGGTGCGCCCCCGGGACGACCGCGGCGAGCACAGGCGCGTCTCGTGAGCGCCGACCCCACGACCCCGACGACGACGGGGCCAGCGCCGCTGCGGGCCGCTGCTGCGCGCACCGGCGCCGGTCCGATCGGGTGGGTCGGTCCCCTGCTGGCCCTGCTGCTGGCCCTGATCGGCCTCGTGCTGCTGCGGGACGGCGTCTTCGCCCCCCGAGGTGGCACCGGCTGGCCGGGCGGTCAGCAGTCGTGGCTGACCAGCGCCACCACCCCCGTCGACGGACTGACCCGCGCCCCCTGGGTGGTCGCCGCCGGCGTGGCGCTGGTGCTGCTGGGACTGGCCCTGCTGGTGGTCGCGCTGCGCCGGCGCACCCGCAGAGTGCTCGCGCTGGCCGGGTGCAGCGGTGCCCACCTGCTGCCCGCCGACGTGGCGCGCCGCGCACGCGCTGCCGCCGAGGACGTCGACGGCGTCCTGGACGCGTCGGCCTCGGCGACGCGCCGTACGGTGGTGGTCGAGGTGACGACCACCGGAGGTGCCTCCGGCGGTGGGGGCGGTGACGTCCGCGCCCGGGTGGCCTCCGCCGTCGCCGGGTCCCTGGCGGCGCTCACCGCTCCGCCGCGGGTCCGCGTCCACGCGGCCACCGGCGGCCCGCAGCGCTCGGGGAGGACCTCGTGAGCCGCCGCGTGCTGGGCTGGGACCGCACCGCCGCCGTCCTCGTCGCCCTGGTCCTGCTCGCCCTGGGTGCGGCCGCGGTGCTGTGGGGAGCGGGACAGCTGACGCGCGTGTGGTCCGCGGCACCCGAGCAGCTGTCCACCACCCCCCTCGACGACGTCACCGCCACCAGCTGGTGGCGGTGGACCTCCACCGCGGCAGGAGCGGTGCTGGCGCTGCTGGGCCTGTGGTGGCTGCTGGCGCACCTGCCGAGCACCCGCGTCGGCCCGCTGCGCCTGCCCGGGTCCGGCCGGGGCGGGCGGTCCACCGTCGACGGCAGCTCAGCGGTCGCCGCTGCGGCCGAGGTGCTCGGTGAGCTCCCCGGCGTGAGGGCCTCCTCGGGCCGGCTCAGGGAGGTGCGCGGGCAGGTGGTCGCCGACATGAGCGTGACAGCGGGCCCCCGCACCGACCTCGCCGCGCTGTCGGCGGGGATCGACGGGGTCAGCAGCGACCTGGCGCGGGTGCTCGGCCGCGACGACGTGCGCTCCCGCGTGCGGGTGCGGATCGCTCGCCGCGACCGGGCTGCGGCCAGGGTCCGCTGACCCGTCACGGCTCGGGGGACGCGTCGGGGTCGGGTGGCGGCCCGCGGCGCCCGGTCGCCGCGGGCCGGTTCCTCTGCGACAGTGGAAGCACACGTCGGTGCCAGGACCCGCATTGAGAAGCACGCCGCTCTCAGAACGAGGTACCCCTGATGACGACCGACACCAACTCCTCCTCCGCCCGCTCACCCCGCGGGGCCGAGCGGGTCGAGGACGACCGCCGCGCCGGCAAAGCAGGCCTCGCCGTCGCCGGGCTGGGGATCGTGGTGTTCAACGCCTCCCCCTTCATGAACTGGGTCGACCCCTCCGGGGAGGGCGACCCGCGCACCGGGTACGCCTCGGACTCCCTGGTCCCCTTCATCGCCTACCTGGGCCTGGGCCTGCTGCTGGCCATGCTCTACGCCGCCTCCCGCGCCCGTCGCGGCCAGCACCGCGGGCTGACCCTGGTCTCGATGGCGGTCGGCCTGGCCGCCACGCTCCAGTGCATCGCCTTCGCCGTCCAGCCGATGGGCGGCCTCGAGCGCGGTGACGACCTCGCCGCCCAGATCGGCGTCTACGTCGGCATCGTCGGTGCCGCCCTGTGGGCCTTCGGCTCGGGCCTGCTCGCCAAGGAGATCGAGGGCGACGACGGCCGCAGCCGCTCGGACCGCTGACCCCCGGCGGGCCGCGTCCCCGCCGACCTGGACCACCGGCGGCGCCGCGCCCCCTCCCAGGCCCGGCCTCCTGCCGTCCCACCACCCCCGCCCCGAGGAGCTCCATGACCACTCTCCAGACGACCAGCCGCATCCTCCACGACCTCGGGGGAGCTGCCTGGTTCGGCGGCAACCTCATGGGTGCCGTGGGCCTGAACGGCGCCTCGAAGGCGGTCACCGACCCGGTGGACCGCATCCCGGTGGCCACGGCCGGCTGGGCGCGCTGGACCCCGCTGCAGGCCGTCGGGGCAGGCGCTCACCTCCTCGGGGGGCTGGGCATCCTCCTGGCCAACCGCGACCGCGCCGCCACCCGCCAGGACGTCGCCGTGAACACCCGCACCAAGCTGGTGCTGACGGTCGTGGCCGCCGGAGCCACCGCCTGGGCGGGGGTGCTGGGCGGCAAGCTCGCAGCCGACGGAGCCGTTCCCGCGGTCAGCGGCGTCGTCCCGGCAGCGGAGACGCCCACCGGTGTGAAGGCCGCCCAGCAGCAGCTGCGCGCCCTCCAGTGGCTCATCCCCTCCGTGATGGCCGTGGTGATGGCGCTGAGCGCTCAGCAGGGTGAGCAGCAGGCGCGCGACGCCGGCTCACCCGAGGCCCGCGACGCCGCCGGGTGGCACCGCCTGGTGCGCCGCAGCAGCTGACCCGGCACCGGGGGCCGCGGCGGCCCCTGGGCCGCCCACCGCAGCTCCGCCCCGGTCCTCCCCGCCTCAGGGGAGGTCAGCGGTGGAGCTGCGGTGCTCCAGCACGGACCTGACCGGCGTCCGGCGCTCGACCACGCCGGCGGCGAGGTCGCTCAGGCGCAGCCCGTGGTCGCGCGCGTAGCCGCGCAGCTGCGCGTGCGCCTGCGCCATGCTGATCGAGCCCGAGTACGCCAGCACGCCCTTCGCCTGCTCCACCACGACACGAGCCCGCAGGGCGTCCTGGAGGTGCGACTCCAGGACGGCGTCGTCCTCCGCCGGCGCCGGTGCGCTGCTGTTCTGCACGATCGCGACGCTGGCGACGTCGGCCAGCGCCTGGCCCAGGCTGAGGTCGCTGTCGTCGAGGGCGCCGCTGCGCCGGCCGAACAGCCCGAGGGCGCCGAGCCTGCGCGCACGCAGCCGCATCGGCACGGCGTGCACCGACGAGAAGCCCATGCCGAGCGCGACGGCGGCGAAGGCGGGCCAGCGCTGCGCCTGCCCCTCCAGGTCGGGCACCCTCAGCACCTCACCCGACCGGTAGCAGTCCAGGCAGGGGCCCTCCACCCGCTGGGTCTGGAAGACCTCGAGCTCGCGGGTGTCCGCCGACGTGGCGGCGAGCACGTGGAGGACGCCCGAGCCGTCGGCCAGCAGCAGGCCCGCGGAGTCGACGTCGAGGAGGCGGGCGCAGTCCTCGGTGAGCTCCGCGAGCAGCTCCACCACGTCGGCCCCGGTGGCCAGCGCGGTGGCCAGGGAGACGAAGGAGCCGGCGACGTCCTGCTCGCTGCGGGTGCTCATCGCGACTCCTGCTCTCCGGTGCCTCGTGCGTGACGCTGCCACGAACCGTCGTGGTCCAGGGAGAGACGGCCCTCCAGGACGTCCCAGGCGACCTCGCTGGCCGTCTGGCCGGTGGTGTACCCGCGGGCCCGCAGCCGCAGCAGGGCCTCCACGGACGACAGGCCCGCCTGGGCGATGAGGAAGCCGGTGGCCTGGTACACCTCGGTGCGCTCCAGGGACGCCAGCTCCGCCCACGCGGCCGCCGGCTCCTCGTCGTCGACACCGGCCGCCGCCCGCCGCGCGAGCCCCTCCTCGACGTCGAGCAGCGGTGAGGAGGCGAGCCGGGCCGCCGCGAGCGCCCCCTCCAGGCTGCGCCCGTCCAGGGGACCGGCGGTGTGGCGGAACAGGTCGAGGGCACCCACGGTGGCCGCGGCGACGGCGACCGGCAGGGCGAAGATGGCCTCGACGCCGGCCTCCTGGAGGCTGGCGGTGAACGCGGGCCACCGCTGCGCCACCGGGTCCCCCACGTCGGGGACCAGCACGGGCGCTCTCAGGCGGACCGCGTCGAGGCACGGTCCCTCGCCGTAGGTGAACTGGTACTCGTCCAGCCGCCTGCTGAGCGGGCTCGAGGAGCCGAAGGTGCCGCGGGACTGGCCGCGGTCGACCACGGTGATGGCGGCGCCGTCGACGTCCAGCAGCGCGACGCAGGCGCGGCAGAGGCTGTCAGCGGCCGCCAGCCCGGATCCGCTCATCGCCGCGGAGAGCTGGTCACCGATGAGCCCCACCACGCTCACCGCCAGCGGCTGCGCGGCTGGCGGGTGCGGGCACGCCCTCACCGTCGCAGTCTGCGGGTCCGCGCGCGAACGGGGGTCGGGACACCCCTACCTCGCGCCGGGCAGGGCCAGGCCGGTGCTGGCGCCGGAGAGCCGCACCAGCCGCACCACGCTGCGGGAAGGCGTCGAGAGCTCGACGCACCCCCCGCGGACGGCCAGCGCGGCGGCCACCTCGCGCAGCGGTCGCAGGCCGGCGCAGTCGACGAAGGTCACCGCGCTGGTGACCACCACGAGGTGCAGTGCGCCCGTGGAGGTCCACAGCTGCAGCGCGGCCCGCGTGCTGGCCTCGGTGGCGAGGTCGAGCTCGCCGCGCAGGTGCACGACGGGTGGCGGCCCCCCGGGAGGGCTCAGGGCGGCACCGGCGGCGAGGCGCTGGTCGGTGCTCACCCAGCTGTCAGGGGCGGGAGGGACCGGGGAGGTCATGGCAGTTCCGTCCGCTCGTGCCGAGCGCTGCCGGGACCGGGGCCGCACGGCCACGTCGGGGCCGTGCGGACAGCCTGGCAGCCGTGCGGCCCGCTGGCAACCACCTGCCGCCCAACGACCAGGGGGGCGCGGCGCTGTCTCAGCCGTCGAGCTGGTGGGCGTCGAGGCGTCCCTCGACCAGCGCCAGGGCGAGGTCCGCCAGGCGCAGTCCGCGGTGCCGGGCGGTGGTGCGCAGCACCAGGAAGGCGTCAGCCACCGACGTCCCCAGCTGGACGGCGATGACGCCCTTAGCCTGCTCGATGAGCACCCGCGTGTCGAGCGCCCCCTGCAGCTGCACCGCCAGCAGGCGCGAGTCGCTGGTGGCGCGCTCGTGGAGCATCGCGATGGTGGCGATGTCCGCCAGGCCCTGCGCCACGCGGGTCGCGGCCCGGGTCGGGGTGCCGGACGTGGAGGCGAACATGCCCAGCGCACCCAGCGTCTGCTCGCGCAGCCGCAGCGGGACGGCGACGACGCTGCACAGGCCCCGGTCCAGCATGGCGGGGGCGAAGCGGGGCCACCGGCGCTGCACGGACCCGGCGTCGAGCGCCACCACCGGGGCGCAGGTGGCGTAGCACTCCAGGCACGGGCCGTCGTCGACGCTGAGCTGGAACAGCTCCAGCCCGGCCACCGACTCCGAGCTGGAGGCTGCGAGCTGGAGCTGCCCGCGGGGGCCCGCGACGAGGATCCCCGCGGCCGTGATGCCCAGCAGGTGCACGGCGCGCTCGGCCAGGTGCGTCAGGAGGTCGGCGGCGTCGTAGTCCGCCACGAGCGAGTCGGCCAGGCTGACGAAGGCGTCGACCACCTCGCTGCTGACCCCCTCGGCGTCCACAGCGGCGGGTTCCACGCCTCGCGCGGGCGCAGCGTCGACCGTCACGCCGTCGTCCTCGTTGGTCATCAGCCGAAGACCTCCTCGCGGGGCCGCGGCGACCCCTTCGGTGCGGACCGGGTGGTGGAGGGCGCTCACCCGCGAGGGCGCCAAGACGCCACGAGCGGGCACTCGAACGGGTCTCGCCCCGCCGCCAGCCCCACGTCGTTCAGGTGGCGCACCACGATGCCGTAGGAGCGCACCAGGCTCGTCTCGGTGTACGGGACCTCGTGGCGGGCGCAGAACGGGCGCACGAGCTCACGGGCCCGGCGCAGCGCCGGCCTCGGCATCGAGGGGAACAGGTGGTGTTCCACCTGGTGGTTGAGCCCGCCCATCGCGAACGTCACGAACCGGCCGCCGGTGACGTTGCGCGACATGAGCACCTGGCGCCGCAGGAAGCCGAGCCGCTCGCCCTCGGGCACGACCGGCATCCCCTTGTGGTTGGGGGCGAAGGAGCAGCCCATGTAGAGGCCGAACACCGCCAGCTGGACCGCCAGGAAGCTGGCGGCGATGCCCGGCGGCAGCAGCCACGCCAGCAGCCCGACGTAGCCGCCCAGCCTGACGGTGATGAAGGACAGCTCCACCCACCGGCGCTTGACGGGACCACGAGCCCACAGCGACCTCACGCCCTGCACGTGCAGGTTGAGCCCCTCCAGGAGCAGCAGCGGGAAGAAGAACCAGCCCTGGTGCCGGGCGAGGGCGCGCCCCAGCCGCGTGCGGCCGGCCAGGGCCGCGGGGTGGAAGGCGAGTGCGCCGGGCGCGATGTCCGGGTCGGTGCCGATCTGGTTGGGCGCGGCGTGGTGCCTGGTGTGCTTGCGCACCCACCAGGTGGCGCTGATGCCGGTGAGCAGCGGAGCGAGCACCAGGGTCGCCCAGTCGTTCCACCGGCCGGAGACGAAGACCTGGCGGTGGGCGGCGTCGTGCCCCAGGAAGGCCATCTGGGTGACGACCAGGCCCAGCGCGGCGGCCAGGAGCAGCTGCCACCACGAGTGACCGACGAGCACCGAGGCCACCGCCACAGCGGCCAGAGCGCCGAGGAGCGCGGCGAACCGCGCCCAGTAGTAGGCGTACCGCCGCCGCATGAGCCCCGCCGCCTGCACCAGCGCGGACAGCTCGGCGTACGGGGTCGCCGGCCGGCTGCCCGAGCGCCGTCGGGTCCCCTCGCGGGGGGCGGGTGCTGTCGTCGTCATGGGTGTCCTCGTCTCGCGACCGCCGCCGGTGTGCCACCGGGTCCGGGGTAGCTGAGAGGCCAGGAGCCCCGAGTCAGACGGTACGCCGCCCGGTCCGGCCCCGCGAGGGCGCGCACGTCGGTCGGCTGGCGCCGGGCGCGACGGCGGAGCATCCTGCCGGCAGCAGCGAGGACTCCACGCAGTCCTCCGGCCCCGGACCCGGCCGCTGAGCCCGTCAGCCCTGCCCGTGAAGCACGTCGCGGGAGACGGCGGGCGGGAGCGCACGGGCCCGTGCGCTCCCGGTGCCCCGCCCCGCGAGGAGTGACGCGATGGCCGCGAAGAGCAGCGCAGGTGGGCCCGCCGGCCGGGGGGCCGGCCCCGAGGAGCCGGTGCCACCCCCCGACCAGGCCCACCTCGAACAGGACGACCTCGCACACCCGGGGTCCGCGAGACCGTCGTCGCTCACGTCGCTGCTGTGGCGCCGGGAGCAGGTCGCGCGCTGCTCCGGCGCGCTGTCCGTCTACCTGGGCACCACGGTCGCCCAGGCCGAGGCGCTGCTGCTGAGCGAGGCCCGCCGGCGCGGGACACCGGTGGGGCTGCTCGCCCGGCGCGTCCTCACCGACACCGCCGCGGCCAGCAGCTGGACGGCAGAGCGGTGCCCGGTCTGCGAGGACGTCCTCCAGGTGGAGGTCCTCGGCGGCTTCGGGCTCCACCGCGAGCTGATCTGTCCCCGCCACCACGACCGCACCGTCAGTCCGGCCCCCGGGGGAGGCCCAGCACCTGGACGGCGGTGAGCGTCCCGGACAGCAGCTGCTCGGCGACCTCGTCCACCGTTCCTCCCTCCACCGCGCAGTAGGTGCGCATCGCGGCCAGCGCTGGCGACGGCTCGAGACCGGGTGTGCTGCGCACGAGCAGGGCCTCCGCCATCCACACCCGTCCCCTGCGCCACGCCGAGGAGGAGTCGAGCCAGAGCGGCCGCTCAGCTGCGGCCGCCGTCACGGCCTCCAGCACCTCGGCCAGGGCGGTGACCACGGCGGGCCACTCCTGCAGCGGCGGCCCGAGCGCGGCGAGGGGCGCTTCGCTGTAGGCGACCAGCACCACGGGCACGCCGAGCCGCACCCGCACCGGCAGTGCGAGCAGCCCCCGCCACGGCGTGACCCGCACCAGCTCGGCGACGTACACCGGCCACCGGACCTGCGCCGGGGAGCCGGGCGCGCTGAGGTCGTCGACGAGGACGGGAGTTCCCGAGTCGTATGCGGTCCAGCACGGCCCCTCGCCCGCGGTGAACTGCACCTGCTCGGCCACCAGCGCGAGGTCTCCGCTGATGCCCACGGGCACCGAGACCTGCGGCGCCTGGAGGACGCACAGTGCACCGGCGTCCAGGCCCAGCAGCACGACGGCGGTGGCGCACAGCCGGTCGGCGACCTGCGCGGCGGGGACGCCGGCGGTCGAGCGCCGCAGCACGGCCGCGTGGGTCACCCGGCGCGGTCCTGGACGGTCACGGCGGCGCTCGTCCACGGAGGCTCCAACCTGGTGCCGCTGCAGAGGATGGGATCGCTGCTGGAGCCCCGGTCCGCCGTCGCGCGCCTGACCCCACTGTCACCCCGCGGGGAGACGACGGCGCGGTGGGGCGCGGGCCCGGTCCGGAGCGCCGTCGTCGGTGGCGCGGACGGCGCCGCCAGCGGGCGGCGCGTCACCGGGCCCTGCGCCACCTGGCCTCCAGGGGCGTGTCCCTCAGCGAGCGCACCTCCCGGTCGCGGGCCAGGGACGCACCGGCTGCTGCCGGGCTGTCGAAGCGGGGGAACCGGAAGGCGAGCCCCGTGCGCCTCAGGCTGGTCTGCAGCGCTCCCGCCGCGTCGTCGACGACGACGACGTGACCGCCGAGGTGACGGACACGGGTGCGCGCCGAGCTGAGCGCGCGCGTCGCCAGGTCGTCGAAGCGCGTCGCGCGGCGGGCGTCGATGAGCAGGTCCACCGGCTGCGGCCGGTCGGGGCCTCCGGTGTCGAAGGGGTCTCGGTCGGTCGCCCCTGGTGCGCCGGCCCGTTCGACGGCCTCGGACAGGGCGGCGTAGCACTGCCCGCGCAGCTCGTCCGCGTCTGCTGCGGTGACTGCTCCGCTGACCACCAGCAGGCAGGCGCTGTCGTGGTGCTGCCGTTGGACGTCCATGGGGTGCTCCTGGCCTCGACGAGGTGTGTCGGAACACCAGGGGCGGCGGCCGCCTCGGGACGCCGGTCGTGCCGCTGGGGTCCACGACCGGCGGCGCCGGTCTCGACCGGCGGCGCAGCCAGGCGCGCGGGATGCTGCGTCGTGGGGGCTGCTCGCGGCCTCGTTCCTCCCTTACCCCGTCCGTGGCGCGCCACACCTCCCCCGGAGGAGCTGTTCCCCCGGCCCTCAGGCAGCGCGCGCGGCCGTGCGCCGGTGCTGCGCCGTCGCGGCGATGCGGACGGCGGCGCGTGCGGCCAGCACAGCGCGGTCTGCGCGAGCCGCCTCCTGCGCCGCCTCGGCGTGAGCGGCGAGCCCGCGCTCCACGGCACCTCGCAGCCGCGAGGCGGCCTCGTGCCGGCCGAGGAGGTCGAGCAGGTCTCCCGCGTCCACGGGCGCGCCGGTGCGCGCGGCGCCGGTCGCAGCGGCAGCGCACAGGTCGTCCAGCAGGTGGTCCGTGGAGGCAGCTCCCAGGGCCCACACGGCGACGACGACGGCCCGGGCGGCAGCCGGGTCCGCGGCGGACTCGACCAGCCGGTCGCAGGCCTCTCGCAGGGCCTCGACGCCCGCCCCCGTCCCGAGGAGGGACGTCGAGGTGGTCGTCGTGGCGCTCATGCCCGTGCTGTCGGCAGGAACGGCCCGGACCTTCACCACCGGGCCCGTCAGCGCCCTGATCCAGAGGTGGCGGCGCTCCGGGGCTGCGACGCTGGGCGGATGGGTGCTGGACAGGGCTCTCGCGCGGGCGCTGGCCACCCGGAGCACGTCACCGGTCTCGCACGGGCGCTGGCCGACCTCGCGCGCGACATGAACGGGGACCGCTCGTCGTGGGCGGTGCTCGACCGCGCGGTGCACTGCGCGGTGGAGCTGGTCCCCCACGCCGAGCACGGCACCATCACCGGGGCCCGGGTGCGAGGAGGGGTGGTGCCCGCCGCGTCGACCAGTGCTGTCGGACGCCGCCTGGACGAGCTGCAGGAGGAGGTCGGCCAGGGTCCCTGCCTCGACTCCGCCTCGCAGCGCCGGACCACGCGGGTGGACGACCTGGCCTCGGAGACGGTCAGGTGGCCGGAGCTCGCGGCCCGGTCCGGTGAGGTCGGCGCGGCGAGCGTGCTCTGCCTGCAGCTCTTCGTCGGCGACGACGACCTCGGCGTCCTCAACCTCCTCGCAGCAGCACCGCGGGCCTTCGACGAGGAGTCCGAGCGGGTCGGGCTGCTGCTCGCGGCGCACGCGGCCGTGGCGCTGGCGAGCGCCCAGAAGCTGGAGAACCTGGTCGTGGGGCTGACCCACCGCGACGTCATCGGCCAGGCCAAGGGGGTCCTCATGGAGCGGCACCGGCTCAGTGCCGACCAGGCGTTCGAGCTGCTGTCGGCGCGCAGCCAGCAGACCAACCGGAAGCTCCACGACATCGCGTTCGAGCTGACGGCCACCGGCGAGATCCCCCGCCGCTGAACGACGCCTCCGCCGCCGCGGTGGAGGAGCAGTCCGCCACCACCTCCGAGATGGTCCGCAACGTCACCGAAGTCTCGGTGGGCTCGGGGCAGATCTCGGAGAACATCGCCGGGATCGCCACAGGCAGCGAGCAGAACAAGGACAGCGCCGCCCACACCGCGGACACCGCGGCCGACCTGACCGCCTCCGCCGCCCGTCTGGCCGAGCTCACCGGGCGCTTCACGGTCTGACACCGGCCCAGCACAGCCGCGTCCTCCGGAGGGCGCGCTGACGCGGAAACCTCCTCGACAGCGCGCCCTCCGGGATGGCTCCATGGCCGGGTGGCTCCCGACGCGCACTACGAGCACCCGCGCCTGGCGGCGGTCTACGACGCGCTCGACCCCGACCGCAGCGACCTGCTCCCCTACCTCGCCCTGGTCGAGGAGCTCGGGGCGCGCCGCGTGCTCGACATCGGCTGCGGCACCGGGGTGCTGGCGCGGCTGCTGGCGGACCGGGGCCTGGAGGTCACCGGGCTCGACCCGGCAGCGGGGTCGCTGGCGGTCGCCGCCGCCGGGGCCGGGGCCGAGCGCGTCCGGTGGCTGCACGGGGACGCGCGCTCACTGGCCGGCGCCGTGCCGCGCGTCGTCGTCGACCTCGTGGTGATGACGGGGAACGCCGCGCAAGCGGTCGTGGACGACGACGAGTGGGCGGCGCTGCTGCGCGTCGCCCACGACGCGCTGGTGCCCGGCGGCACCTTCGCGTTCGAGACGCGGGTGCCGGAGGCGCGCGCCTGGGAGGGCTGGACGCGCGAGGCCACCGACACCACGCACCACCTGCCGGGGGTGGGTGAGGTGCGCACCTGGTCGGACGTCCTCGACGTGAGCGGCCCGCCCGCCTCCCCCACCGTGGTCTTCGAGCAGGTGTTCACCTTCGCCGACGACGGCGAGGTGCTCCGCTCACGCTCCGTGCTCCGCTTCCGCAGCTGCGAGCAGGTCACCGCGGCGCTGGTCGAGGCCGGCCTGGAGCTGGTCGAGGTGCGCGGCGCCCCTGACCGGCCGGGCCTGGAGCTGGTGCCCCTGGCCCGGCGACCGCTGCGCGAGCGCGCCGAGGGGCTATGACGCCCGCGTGTAGAAGGGCAGCGCCACCACCTGCGCGGGCACGCGGCTGCCGCGCACGTCGACCTCCAGCCGGGTGCCCGGCTCGGCCAGGGCGACGGGCACGTGGGCCATGGCGATCGGGCTGCCCAGCGACGGCGACGGCGAGCCGCTGGTGACGGTCCCGACGGCCTCCCCGGACGTCGGGTCGACCACGGCCTGGCCCGCGCGCGGAGACCGCTTGCCCTCGGCGACCAGCCCGACGAGCACGGCGGCCGGGCCCTCGTCGCGCCGCCGCGCGAGGGCCTGCTCCCCCACGAACCCGTCGGGCTTGCCGAAGACCACCACGCGCCCCAGGCCCGCCTCGAACGGCGTGGTCTCGCGCGTGAGCTCGTGGCCGTACAGCGGCATGCCGGCCTCCAGCCGCAGGGTGTCGCGGCACGACAGCCCCGCCGGCACCAGCCCGAGCGGCCCGCCGGCGGCGGCGAGCGCGGCCCACACGTCCTCGGCGGCGTCAGGACCGCAGTACACCTCGAAGCCGTCCTCGCCGGTGTAGCCGGTGCGCGCCAGCAGCACCTCGTGGCCGGCCAGACGCGCCTCGACGACCGCGTAGTACCGCAGGGCGGCCACGTCGGCGTCGCTCGTGGCGGCCAGCACCTCGGCCGAGCGGGGGCCCTGCACCGCCACCAGCGCCCACTCCGCGGAGGCGTCGTGCACCTCAGCGTCGAAGCCCGCGGCGCGGGAGGTGAGCTCCGCTGCCACCGCGTCGGCGTTGGCGGCGTTGGCCACCACGAAGAACCGGTCCTGGTCGAGGCGGTACACCACGAGGTCGTCGAGGACGCCGCCGTCCTCCGCGCAGAGCATCGAGTACCGCGCGCGCCCCACCCCGATCGCCGATGCCCTGCCCACCAGCGCCCGGTCGAGGGCGCGGGCCGCCTCGGGGCCGCTCACCACCACCTCGCCCATGTGGCTGAGGTCGAACAGGCCGGCGGCGGTGCGCACGGCCAGGTGCTCGGCGGTCTCCGAGCCGTAGCGGACCGGCATCGCCCAGCCGGCGAAGTCGACGAGCTTCGCGCCGAGCGCGCGGTGCACCGCTGCGAGCGGCGTCTCCCTGGCCAACGTGTCCTCCGGTGTGCTGTGGGGGTGCTGTGGGACGGGCGGAGCTGGCCCCGAGGGTGCCACCTCCCGCTGGTGGGGATCGCCAGGGGCACCGCGTGCGCTGCCACGGAGCCCGCGAGCGCGGTACCGTTGAGGTGCTGTTCATCCCGCGCGGGAGAGCCCTGACGACGAGCCGTCGAGCAGGGCGCCGAAGGGGCAACCCTCCCCGGAACCTCTCAGGCACAAGGACCGCGCGGGCGAGGCGACTCAGGAGCTCACTGGCGGGTGACTGAGGGGGAGGCACCGCCACGTCGCGTCCGGGAGCCTCTGTGTCCGACCACTCCACCCTCGCCGAGCTCGGCGAGGACGCCTTCGCCCCCCGCCACCTCGGCCCCGACGCCGAGCAGGTGGCGGCCATGCTGGCCGTCGTCGGCCACGGCTCGCTGGCCGAGCTCATGGACGCGGCGGTCCCCGCGGGCATCCGCACGTCCGGCCCGCTGGACCTGTTCGAGGCGCGCACCGAGCGCCAGGTGGCTGCGGAGCTGGCCGAGCTCGCAGGCCGCAACCGCCCGCTGGAGCCGATGATCGGCCTGGGCTACCACGGCACCACCACGCCGCCCGTGATCCGGCGGAACGTGCTGGAGAACCCCTCCTGGTACACGGCCTACACGCCGTACCAGCCGGAGATCTCCCAGGGCCGGCTCGAGGCCCTCCTGAACTTCCAGACGCTCGTGTCGGACCTCACCGGGCTGCCGGTGGCGGGGGCGTCCCTGCTCGACGAGGGCACCGCAGCCGCCGAGGCGATGACGCTGGTGCGGCGCGCCGACAAGGGCGCGACCGGGCCGTTCGTCGTCGACGTCGACGTGCTCCCGCAGACGGTGGAGGTGGTGCGCACCCGCGCCGCCGCCATGGGCGTCGAGGTGGTCGTCACGGACCTGGCCGGCGGGCTCGCCGCGGCGGCGGTCGACGGCGCTCCCCTGCCGGAACGCGTCAGCGGCGTGCTGGTGCAGTACCCCGGCGCCTCCGGCCGCGTCCCCGCCCTGCGCGGCCTGGCCGAGCAGGTGCGCGAGCGCGGCGGACGGCTGGTCGTCGCGGCCGACGTCCTGGCGCTGACCGTGATGGAGGCCCCCGGCGCGCTGGGCGCCGACGTGGTGGTGGGCAGCACCCAGCGCTTCGGCGTCCCGCTCTTCTACGGCGGTCCCCACGCCGCGTTCATGGCCGTGGCCAAGGGGCTCGAGCGCAACCTGCCGGGTCGGCTGGTGGGGGTCTCGGTGGACAGCACCGGCCAGCGCGCCTACCGGCTGGCGCTGCAGACCCGCGAGCAGCACATCCGCCGCGACCGGGCCACCAGCAACATCTGCACCGCCCAGGTGCTCCTGGCCGTGGTGGCGTCGATGTACGCCGTGTACCACGGTCCCGACGGGCTGCGGGCGATCGCGCAGCGCACCCACCGCACCGCGGCCGTCCTGGCGGCAGCGCTGCGCGAGGGCGGCGTGGAGGTGGTGCACGAGCAGTTCTTCGACACCGTGCTGGCGCGCGTGCCCGGCCGCGCGGAGGCCGTCGTCGCCGCGGCGCGCGAGGCGGGGGTCCACCTGCGCCTGGTCGACGCCGACCACGTGGGCGCCTCCTGCTCCGAGCGCACCGACCTGGAGGTGGTCGGCCGGGTGCTGGGCGCCTTCGGCCTGGACGGCCAGACCGCGGGCGCGGTCGACGAGCGGGCCCTGGCCGACCTCGACGTCCGCACCCCCGACGCGCTCCCGCGAGACCTGCTGCGCACCACGCCCTACCTGGAGCACCCGGTGTTCCACCAGCACCGCTCCGAGACGGCGCTGCTGCGCTACCTGCACCGCCTCTCGCGCCGCGACTACGCCCTCGACCGCGGCATGATCCCGCTGGGCTCCTGCACGATGAAGCTCAACGCCACCGCCGAGATGGAGCCGATCAGCCTTCCCGGCTTCGCCGACCTGCACCCCTTCGCGCCCGCGGAGGACGCCGAGGGCTACCGCCTGCTGGTGGAGCGCCTCGAGGCGTGGCTGGCCGAGGTCACCGGGTACGACGACGTCTCCGTCCAGCCGAACGCCGGCTCCCAGGGCGAGCTGGCCGGTCTGGTGGCCATCCGCGGCTACCACCGCGCCCGCGGCGAGGAGCAGCGCGACGTCTGCCTCATCCCCAGCTCCGCCCACGGCACCAACGCCGCCTCCGCGGTGATGGCGGGGATGCGCGTGGTGGTGGTCGCCTCCGCACCGGACGGCTCCGTGGACCTCGACGACCTGCGCGCGAAGTGCGAGGCCCACCGCGACGACCTGGCCGCGATCATGGTGACCTACCCGTCCACCCACGGCGTCTACGAGCCCGGCATCACCCGGGTGTGCGAGCTGGTGCACGCCGCGGGCGGTCAGGTGTACGTGGACGGCGCCAACTTCAACGCCCTGCTCGGGTACGCCAAGCCCGGGGAGTTCGGCGGCGACGTCTCCCACCTCAACCTGCACAAGACGTTCTGCATCCCGCACGGCGGCGGCGGCCCGGGCGTCGGACCGGTGGCGGTGCGCGCGCACCTGGCGCCGCACCTGCCCACCCACGCCGCGCACCCGGACCCGGCGCGCCGCACCGCGCCCGGCGGCACCGGCGCCATCGCCGCCGCACCGCACGGTTCGGCGGGCATCCTGCCCATCTCCTACGCCTACCTGCGGCTCATGGGCGGAGCGGGCCTGGCGCGGGCCACGGCCACCGCGGTGCTGTCGGCCAACTACGTGGCCGCCCGGCTGCGCGAGGCCTACCCGGTGCTCTACACCGGCGACGGCGGGCTCGTGGCCCACGAGTGCATCCTCGACCTGCGCCCGCTCACCAAGGCCACCGGCGTGACGGTGGACGACGTCGCCAAGCGGCTCATCGACTACGGCTTCCACGCCCCCACCACGAGCTTCCCCGTGGCGGGCACGCTCATGGTGGAGCCTACCGAGAGCGAGGACCTGCCCGAGGTCGACAGGTTCGTCGAGGCGATGCTGGCCATCCGTGCGGAGGCGCAGCGGGTGGCCGACGGCGAGTGGGAGCTGGCCGCCTCTCCGCTGCGCGGGGCGCCTCACACCGCCGAGCGCGCGCTGTCCGGCGAGCTGCCGTACAGCGCGCAGCTGGCGGCGTTCCCCGCCGGCCCCGACCCGGACAAGTACTGGCCTCCGGTGGGCCGCATCGACGGCAGCTTCGGGGACCGCAACCTGGTCTGCTCGTGCCCGCCGGTGGAGGCCTTCGACAGCGCCGGCGCCTGACCGCCTGACGCACCAGCGGCTCCGCCCGGGTCTCCGGCCCCTCCCTTCCTCCGCCTTGTCGCACTTTCCGCGGCAAGTGCGACAAGGGAGGGGCCTTTTCCCGCACCTGCCGCGGAAAGTGCGCGAAGAGAGGCGCGGGCAGGGGCGGGGCGAGCTGGGGACGACGACGAGCGGGGTGGCCGTCAGCCGGGTTCGGAGACGAGGTCGCGGCGGTCCGCGCCGGCGGCCTCCCGGGCGGGCTGGCGCACCACGAGCGCGGCCCAGGCGAGCGCGGTGAGACCGGCACCCGCCACCACGTCGAGCAGCCAGTGGTTCCCGGTGGCCACCACCACCACCGCGGTCACCACGGGGTAGAGCAGCACCGCGCACCGCAGCCACCGCCGCCGCCGCACCACGAGGGACAGCACCAGGGCGCTCCACAGGGCCCACCCCACGTGCATCGACGGCATCGCCGCCAGCTGGTCCACGCCGCTGGTGCCGATGGGCGGCGCTGCCGACCACCACCCCGACCCCGCCGTCTCGGAGACCACGTCCGCGTACCCGGGCAGGAGCCGCGGGGGCGCGGTGGGCAGGAGGAAGTACCCGAGCAGGGCGGCGGCGGTGGTGGCGAAGAAGGCGTTGCGGACCGCGCGGTAGCGCTCCGGCAGCCGCCAGTAGGCGAGCCCGAGCACCACGGGCGTGACCGTGTAGTGCAGCGCCGAGTACCAGGCCGACGAGAGCAGCGACAGCAGCGGTGACGCCGCCGTCGCCGTGTCGAGCGCCTGCTCGGGCGCCAGTCCCACCGCCTGCTCCAGCCCCAGCAGCGTGCGGGCGTGGGAGAAGGCCGCCGCGACGTCGTCGCCGGCGAGGCGCTGGACCGACTCGTAGGCGAGCAGGAACGCCACCACGAGCAGCGCCTCGGCCCACAGCGCCGGCCTGCGCCCCCGGCGGTCCTGCCGACCGGGCTGGCCGGCGGTGGACGTCTCAGCCGCGCGTCGCAGCGATGACCTCGTCGAGGTAGGCCCGGCGCACCGCGCGGTGGTGGGCGGGGGTGGCGGAAGCGCTGAGCAGCGCACCGTGGAGCTCGGGCAGGTGCTCCGCGGCCGCCACGGCGTCCCGGTAGGCGGTGGCCCGCTCAGCCGTCCCCTCGGGCAGCTGCAGCACGAGGGCCACCCGCTCCTGGCCGGCCGCCACGGCGCGGCTCACCTGGTGACGGACCTGGCGGCGCACGTCGTCGAAGGCGCGGGCGGTCTCGTCGAGGCGGCGTGCGGCGGTGAGCCCGCCCAGCTGCGCGTCGGCGGCACCGGTTCCTGCGTCCTGCGCGAGCAGCACCAGCTGCAGCTCCCGCAGCAGGTCGTCCATGTGCTCCTTCGCGGCGAGGAGGTCGGCGGCCACCAGGGCGGGCAGCACCACCTCGGTGGTCGGTCCCGCAGGCGGCGCGGGGACCACCAGGAGGCGGCCGTCGTCGTCGTCGGAGTCCGCGTCGTCGCTCCACGCGGCGAGGAGCTCCTCGACGCTGAGGTCGGCCACGTCGGGGACGGGCTCGCCCGCCGGCTCCTCGTCGATCTCGAACCACACGCTCTTCCCGGCCCCGCGCGAGGGTCCCGCCCCCCACCGCGCCACGAGCCGCTCGACCAGCGCGAGGCCCCGGCCGCTCATCGCGGAGGCGCTGGGGGCCACCAGCACGGGCATCGTCGGCGAGGCGTCGCGCACGCTGACGCGCACACCCACCTCGAGCCGGTGGACGAGGACGTCGAAGGGGCTCCTGGCGTGCAGCACGGCGTTCGCCGCGAGCTCGGAGACCACCAGGCCGGCGTCGTCGGCGAGCGGCGCGAGCCCGCTGGAGGACAGGACCGCCACCACGAAGCGCCGGGCAGCCCGCACCGAGGCCACCTCCGGCGGGTACGTCGTGGTGGCCAGGGCGCTCCGCACCGCCGGCAGGTCTTGAGTGGACACCGCTCGCCCGTCCACAGGTCTCCGCTCTCGAGGCGGGCCGTCAGCGTGCTCGGGCGGCCGCATCAGAGGGTAGGCGACGCTCGCGGGAGGCGCGTGCTCTCAGCGCCGCATGACGGCGCGCGCCAGCCGGTTGCCGAGGAACTGGCCGATGACGACGATCGCGACGATCGCCACCAGCGCGGCGTAGACGACGCCCCAGTCGTACTGCTGCGAGCCGTACTGGATGGCGTAGTCGCCGAGACCGCCGCCGCCGACCAGGCCGGCCTGCGCCGACATGTCGACGATCCCCACGAAGATGAACGTGTAGCCCAGCACCAGCGGCCCGAGGCCCTCGCGGACGACGACCCCGAAGAGGATCGCGCTGCGCGAGGCGCCCATGGACCGCGCCGCCTCCACGACGCCCGGGTCCACGCCCACGAGGGACTGCTCGACGATGCGGGCGACCGCGAAGCCCGCGGCCAGCGCGATCGCGAAGGTCACCGCGTTCGTGCCCAGCGTCGTGCCGATGACGAGCCGCTGCAGGGGGCCCACGGCCAGCAGGAAGATGACGAACGGGATGGGCCTGATGATGTTGACCAGCAGCCCGATGACGCCGAAGACCAGGCGGTTGCTGAACAGGTTGCCCGGACGGGTGGCGTAGAGCGCCACCCCGAGCACCAGCCCGACGACCCCCGACACGACCATGGCGACGCTGACGATGAGCAGCGTCTGCCCGATCGCCCTGACGTAGACGTCGGTGCTGTCGAGGAAGCCCGCGAAGAAGTCCACCTCAGTCCTCCTCGTCGACGACGACGTCGGCGGCGCGCAGGCCGGCCAGGGCCCGCTGCACCGCGGCGTCGTCACCGGTCAGCTCGTAGGTGAGGGAGCCGGCGCGGCGCTCGCGCACCTCGCCGACCCCGCCGTAGACCAGCTCGGCGCTCACGCCGGCGTCGCGGAAGGCGCCGTCGACCACCTGCTGGAGGCGCGGGCGGTCGGTGATGCGCACGGTCACGAGGCGGCCGGGGTGGTGCTCGCGCAGCCGCGCGAGGGCCTCGGGGGAGGGCCGGTCGTGGGTGGCGGAGCGCACGAAGCGCTGCGCGGCCGGCGTCTGGGGGGCGGTGAAGACGTCGTAGACGTCCCCCACCTCCACCACGCGGCCGCCCTCCATGACGGCCACCCGGTCGGCCACGCGGCGCACGGCCTCCATCTCGTGCGTGATGAGCACGACGGTCACGCCCAGCTCGGTGTTCACCCGCCGCAGCAGGGTGAGCACCTCCTCGGTGGTCTCCGGGTCGAGGGCGCTGGTGGCCTCGTCGGCCAGGAGCAGCGGCGGGTTGGTGGCCAGCGCCCGCGCGATGCCCACGCGCTGCTTCTGCCCGCCGGAGAGCTGCTCGGGATGCGCGTGCGCGCGGTCCAGGAGCCCGACGAAGTCGAGGAGCTCGGCGGTGCGCTTCTCGCGCTCGGCCTTCCCGACCCCGGCCACCTTCAGCGGGTACGCGACGTTGCCGGCCACGGTGCGCGAGCTCAGCAGGTTGAACTGCTGGAAGATCATCCCGATGCCCGCCCGGGCGGCGCGCAGCTCCTTCTCACCGAGGCGGGTGAGGTCCTGGCCCGCCACCCGGACGCTGCCCGAGGTGGGCTGCTCGAGGGCGTTGACGAGCCGGACCAGCGTGGACTTGCCGGCACCGGAGTAGCCGATGACGGCGAGCACCTCACCGCGGGCGACGGACAGGCTGACGCCGTCGACCGCGGTGACGGTGGAGCCGCCGCGCTCGAAGCGCTTGGTGACGTCCTCGAGCTCGACGAGGACGTCACCGGTGCGCCGCGGGCCCGCGGGTGCTGGCGACGCGGGGGACGTGGCCGCCACGGTCAGCCGGCGGCCTTCGCGGCCTTCGCGTCCTGCTCGACCTTCGCGAGGTCGGCCTGCAGGTCGGCGGCCGGGCGGTCCACGACGACGGCGCTGGGGTAGTCCTTCGTGAAGACCGCCTGCACCGCCGGGTCGTGCCAGAGCTTCGCGAGGGCGAGGTAGGTCTTGTCACCGACGTCGGCCTTGCGGGCGGCGAAGATGTTGACGTAGGGCGCGGCGGCAGCCGCGGCCGGGTCGTCGGCGACGATGATCTGCTGCTCGGTGAGCCCGGCCTTGGTGGCGAAGTTGTTGTTGACCACGGCGGCCACGGCGGAGCCGCTCTGCAGGGCGCCGGCGGTCTGGTCGGCCGCGACCGGGGTGACCTTCACCTTCGAGCTGGTGATGTCGGCGGTCTTCGAGAACGCCGTCCCGCCGCCCTTCAGCTGCACCAGCCCGGCCTGCTGCAGCAGCAGGAGCGCACGGGCCTCGTTGATGGCGTCGTTGGGGATGGCGACCACGGCGTCAGCGGGCAGCGACGCGACGTCCTTGACGGTGGTCGAGTACAGCGGCAGCGGGTAGACGGCGGTCGAGCCGATGGGCTGGATCGTGTCGTTCGCGGTGGCGTCGTAGTTGGCCAGGTACTGGATGTGCTGGAACTGGTTGAGGTCGACCTCGCCCTGGCTCAGCGCCGGGTTGGGCAGGCTGTAGTCGGAGAAGTTGACGAGGTCGACCGTGACGCCCAGCTGGCTCTTGGCGAGCTCGGTGTAGGTCTTCCAGTAGGGCAGCGAGCTGTCGGCGACGCCGATCTTCACCTCGGACCGGTAGCCCTGGCTGGAGGCGGTGCTGCTGGCGGCGGTGTCGTCGCCGCCCCCGCTGCGGCTGCCCAGCACCCACGCGCCGACCCCGACCACCGCGAGGAGCACCACCGCGGCCACGGCGATCGCGGCCACCGGGGTCTTGCGCTTCGGCTTGGGGGGCAGGACGGGGCTGGCGCTGGGATCGGTGCTGGACATGGCTCTCCTGGGGGGTCGTGCGTGAGGTGGGTGCCGCGGGCGGGCGCGGCGGAGTGGCACCGTTCAGGCGCCTCGGCGCAGCGAAGGCGGCGTCATGGCGTCTCCTCGGAGGTGGTCCGCTCTTGCCGTGCGGGGTCGCACGGCCGGGTCGTCACCTGGAGCACCCCGCCGCGGAGGAGGGTTGCCGGACAGCCAGCCAGGGCTTCGCGCTGTCACTCGTGACCTGAGGAGGACGGTACGAACCGCGTCCAGCCAGCGTCAAACCCAGACCGGCCACCGTGACCGGTTCGTGATGACCACCCCGGCCCCCAGGGCGGCGCGTCAGCGGCCGAGGACCTCGCGCGTGGTGAGGCGGCCCTCGACGAGGGCGGCGGCCGTGTCGTCGACGGTCGTGCCCTCGCTCAGGCTGTAGGTGCGCAGGGCGTCGAGGGCGCGGTCGTGGTCGAGGAAGGGCGCGTTGTCGATGAGCACCGCCTCCGCCGTCCACACCGTGCTGCGCCGGGCGGTGGTGGAGGAGTCGAGCCACACGGCCCCGCCCTCCGAGGCCGGCGGGGACGCCTCGTCCAGCACCTCGCCCAGTGCGGACCCCACGCGCACGGCGTCCAGCCACCAGGCGCCGCCCGAGCGGTCCGCCTCGTAGGTGCTGAGGGCGACGACCAGGCCCGACGCGAGCGTGACGGGCAGGGCCACCACCAGCTGGTACCCGGTCTCGTGCCGGAGGGCACGCGCGTAGGCGGGCCATCGGCGCTGCGACGCAGCCGCGTCGGCCAGGTCGGCGACGACGGTCGTGCCGGTGAGGTAGGCCTCCCAGCAGGGGCCCTCCCCCGCGGTGAACTGGAGCTGTTCGGCGCGGGCCGCCAGGGGGTCGCTGACGCCCACCGGCACGGACATCCCGGGCGCGAAGAGGGCGCTGACGCTGGCGCCCTGGACCCCCAGCGCCTGCGTCACGACCACCGCGAGGCGGTCGACGAGGTCGTGCGGGGGCCGCCCCTTCGGCGCCGCCGCGCGCAGCGCGCGGGCCGCCCGAGCGGCCCTGCCGCGGGGCCGGGGGTCGTGCAGACCGTCCCCTCCACCCCGCTCACCCGGCCCGGTGGTCACCACGCCGGTGCCTCCCACCGGCCGACGCGGCGCGCGAGACGGGCCCTGAGGGCACGCGCCGCGTAGGGTGGCCACCCTGCCCGCACCTCCGCCGACGCGCCGGACAGGACGTCCCCATGCCCGCTCACCCGAGGCAGGAGGTCACCGCCTCCGCCCACCACTGGCTCCAGCTGCTCGACGCCGTGGCGGACGGCGAGGTGCGCGTGGTCTTCTGCACCAGCAGCGGCTCCCGGGCCGTGCTGCTGTCCGAGGAGGAGCTGCAGCGGCTCGAGGACGACGCCCAGAGGTCCCGCGAGGTGCAGGTGGTGCTGACCCCTCGCGAACGCGACGTGCTGCTCCTGGTGGAGCGGGGGTCGTCGACGGCGGGCATCGCCGAGGCGCTCGGCGTGGCGCCGGGGACCGTGGTGCAGCACCTGGCGGCAGCGCGCCGCAAGTACGGCGTCCGCAGCAGCGGAGAGGCCGCCTCCCGGGCCCGCGAGGCCGGCGACCTCGGCTGAGGCGCGGCTCACCGCTCCTCCAGCCGGGGCCCGAGCTCCTGGCGCCCGGACACGCCCAGCTTGGCGTAGACGTGCTGCAGGTGGTGGGCCACGGTGCGCGCGCTGATGCCGAGGCTCTGCGCGATACCGGCGTTGGACAGGCCCTCGGCGGCCAGCGTCGCGACAGTGCGCTCCTGGCCGGTCAGCACCGAGGAGCCCATGGGCCGCGCCGGGCGCAGCGGCGCGGTGGCGTCGAGCTCCCGGCGGGCCAGCTCGGCGAAGGCCGCCAGCCCGTGCCGCTCGAAGACCCGCAGCGCGGCGCCGAGCGGCTCACGCGCCGCCACAGCCTGGCGCGCTCTGCGCAGGAGCATGCCGAGCGCCAGGCGCGGGGCCGCTCCGGCCGGGCCGTCCCCGCCCCGCTCGACGGCCTCCCGGAGCAGCTGCTGCTGCGCGTGGGGGTCCTGCACGAGCACGGCGCGGCACACCAGCGCGGTCGAGACCGCCAGCGGGGCGCCGCTGCCCTCCGCCCAGGCGGTGACCTGCCGGACGGTGCGCTCGAGCACCTCGGGCGCAGCGCCGGAGCCGCTCAGGGCGTGGACGGTCGGGAGGGCGTTGAGGAGGGCGCCGGCGTCAGCGGGAGCCTCGTCGGCGGGCCACAGCGGCAGCAGCTCAGCGGCAGCGGACGCCAGGTCTCCACGCAGGCGGTGGCGGTGGGCGCGGCACCAGACCGCGCCGGCCCGCTCGGTGGTGGGCGGCAGGTCGCTGGCGTCCTCCCACGCCGCGTCCGGCACCCGGGTGCTGCCCAGGCAGGCGACGAGCTGCTCCGCCTGCAGGACCGCGGCCTCCGCCTGCGGCGCGTGGCGCAGTGCGGCGCGAGCGTCCTGCACGTGGGCGCGCACCTCGGTCAGGTCCCCGGTGTCCAGTGCGCACGCGGCCAGCGCCAGGTGCACGTCCACGGCGGCCGGACCGGTGGTGGGCCACGCGGGCAGCGAGGACCGGCACGCAGCGGCGACCTCGTCGCTGCGGCCCAGGAGCCGGCCGGCGTCGGCCGCGAGTCGGAGCACCGGGAGGCCGGCCCCGGCCAGCGCGGCGAGCGCGTCGTCGAGGGAGTGCCGCTGCTCGTCCGGCACGGCGAGGTGCCAGGGGAGCGCCAGGCGCGCCAGGGAGCGCAGCGGGCCGGCGAGCGCGGGCGTCGCCGATGCGGCGGCTTCCAGCGCGCGGCATCCGCCGGTGCGCCGCCCGGCCACCATCACGAGCGCTGCAGCGGTGGCCAGCAGCTCCTGATCGACGCCCGGTGCGCCCACCTGCCGACCGAGGTGATGCTCGAGGTGGAGGGCCGCGGCGTCGCGGTCACCGCGGGCGAGCGCCGTCAGTGCGCTCCAGCGCGAGGTCACCGCAGCCGCCGCCGCACCGGCACCGTCCGTGAGCGCGGCGGCGCGCTCCGCGAGCAGCCGGGCCCGGTCGTGACGCCCGCACGCGAGCGCGAGCTCGGCTGCACGGCTCGCAGCTGCGGCGCGGGCCGGCACCTCGCGGTGGTGCTCGGCGGCCAGGGCGAAGAGCTCGCTGCTGCGCGCGGCGTCCACCGCGCACAGCGCGCGTGCGGCGTCCTCCAGGGGTGCGGCCAGAGCGGGCGCGCCCGCCGGGTCGGCCAGCGCTCGCTGCCGCAGGGCCTCGGCCCGCAGGCGGGTCGCGGCGGGACCGCCTGCCAGCGCGGCCGCGGCGGCCTCCTCCAGGTGCTGGGACCAGGCGGTGCGCAGCTCCGTGACGAGCAGGGGGTCTGCTTCGACGGCGGCCAGGACCGCCGTCAGGGGGTCCGCCGCAGCCGGCGCGTGGACACCCGGCCCGGCGCCCTCGCCGCCGGCGACGCGGGCCACCAGCCACGCACCCGCGGGGTCGTCGAGGAGGCCCAGGGCCACCAGCGCTCGGCGGGTCCGGTGGTCGACGGCCTCCAGATCCCGGCGCGCGGCGGCCACGGCGGGCAGCACCGACCCGCGCAGCGCGGTGCGGATCCCGCCGTCCGGCGCGGAGGCGACCGCTTCCCGGTCCACCAGGTGCAGGAGGTCAGCGAGCCGGCGGGGGCGGCCGGCCGCGAGGTGCAGGACCGTGTCGCGCTGCACCGGGTCGAGCCACGGCTGCTCCCGGTCCGCCCAGGCCCGGGCGTCCCTCGCGCCGAGGGGCTCCAGGACCACCACCGCGTCAGCGCCGGTCCTGGCGGCCTCGGCGGACGCCGCCGACGGAGCACCGACGACCGGCTCGGGGTGCACGACCAGGAGGCAGGCGGCCGTCCGCGAGAGCCGCCTGCCCAGGAAGCGGAGGACGCTGGCGGAGTCCGGGTCCGCCAGGTGCGCGTCGTCGACGACGACGAGCACCGGGCGCCGGCGGGCGAGCAGCTCCAGCGCCCCCAGGGCGGCCAGGGCCACGGGCACCGCGCCCTCCTGCGGCGCACGAGCGCCCACGACGGCCTCGAGCGACTCCCGGCGAGTCAGGTCGAGGTCGTCGCCGAGCTCGGCCAGGAGGGGGCAGATCACCTGGTGGAGGAGCGCGTAGGGCATGCCCGCCTCGTCCTCGACCCCCGTGGTCGTGAGCACCAGGGGGTCCCCCAGGCCGTGCGCTGCCGCCACCACCTCGTCGAGCAGCGCGGTGAACCCGCTGCCGGGTGACCCGGTGAGCAGGATGGAGCCGCCTCGCCCGGCAGAGCCGCGGGAGAGCGCAGTGACCAGGGTCTGCTTCTGCGATTGTCTTCCTAGAAGCATTCACTGAACGTACTAGAAGATCTGTTCGGCACCGGCCCCCGATCCCGGCCGGAGAGACCGGTCGCAGAGCCCGGCCCCGGCCATCCCCGAGCACCAGCGGCCGCGCCCGCTGCTCCGTGCGCGGCGGACGTGGCAGCCTGCCCGGGTGGCCGCACCGCTCGCACCGCCCAGCCCCTCGAGCCGCGCCCTCGCCGTCGAGCCCTTCCACGCCATGGCCTTCGCCGCCCGGGCGGCCCAGCTGCGCGCCCAGGGCCACCACGTGGTCGCCCTGAGCCTGGGCGAGCCCGACGAGGGCGCGCCACCCGCCGTCCTCGCGGCCCTGCGCGAGGTGACCGACGGGCGACCGCTGCCGTACACGCCCGCACTGGGGCTGCCGGAGCTGCGCGAGGCCGTGGCCCGCCGCTACCGCGAGCGCCACGGCGTCGACCTCGACCCGCGCCGGGTGGCCATCACCTCGGGGGCCTCCGCCGCCCTGCTGCTGGTGACGGCCCTCGTGGTCGACCCCGGCGACGACGTCCTCATGGCCGACCCGTCCTACCCGTGCAACCGGCAGATCGTCAGGGCGCTCGGCGGCCGCGCCGTGGAGGTCCCCACCTCCCCCGCCACCCGCTACCAGCTGTCCACCGCAGCGGCCGCGGCCGCGTGGACCCCGGCGACGCGCGCCGTGCTCGTGGCGACCCCCTCCAACCCGACCGGCACCACGGTGCGGCGGGAGGAGCTGGAGGGGATCTGCCGGCTGACGCGCGAGCGCGGCGCCTGGTGCGTGGTGGACGAGATCTACCTCGACCTCGCCGACCCCGTGGACGGCGCCCCACCGAGCAGCGCGCTGGCCCTGGACGACGACGCCGTGGTCATCGGCAGCTTCTCCAAGCACACCGGCATGACCGGGTGGCGGCTGGGCTGGTGCGTGGTCCCCGACCGCGCGGTGGACGCGGTGGAGCGGATGGCCGCCAACTTCTTCATCTGCGCCTCCGCCCCCGCGCAGCACGCCGCGCTGGCCGCCTTCACCCCCGAGTCGCTGGCGCTGGTGGAGCAGCGCCGCCTCGACCTGCTCGGGCGCCGGCACCTCGTGCTGGAGGGGCTGGCGCGCGCCGGCCTGGAGGTGCCGGTGGTCCCCGACGGGGCTTTCTACACCTACGTGGACGTCTCGGGCACCGGCCTGGGGGCCTGGGAGCTCTGCGAGCGGCTGCTGGCGGAGGAGCACGTGGCGCTCACCCCCGGTCGGGACTTCGGCGCCACCACCGCCGACACGCACGTGCGCCTGTCGTACGCGGCGTCGCGCTCCGAGCTGTCCGAGGGGCTCGCGCGGCTGCAGCGGTTCACCGGGCGGCTGCGCTCGTCGTCGTCCTGATCCGCGGGGTGACACGGGGTCGACGGGAGGTCACCGGCAGGGGGTGCCCGCCAGCGCAGCGTCGGACAGCACCGCGGCGCCGCCCAGTCCGGTGACGTCCTGCACGCCGAGGTCGGCGTAGGCCTTCGCGGTGGCTGCCGGCAGGCAGTCGCGCCGGGTCAGCAGCAGCGGGGCGCCCAGGGCGGCGCCGGCGAGCGCGTCGGGGAAGCCCTCTCCGCTGGCCAGCAGCGGTGAGGGCACCGACTCCCAGGTGTCGCGGGCCACGGCCGCGGCGGTGCCGTACCGGTCGTCTCCGGAGAGCCTGACCACCGCGGCACCCGGCAGCAGCGCGCGCACCTGCTGCTGCACGGCCGGCGTGACCACCGCCGGCCCGCCCACCAGCGTGACGCGGCTGGGCGCGAGCGCCGCCAGCGCCGCCCTCGTGGGACCCGGCAGCGCACCGCGCTCGGTGAGCAGCAGCGGGGAGCCGAGCGCCGCCCCGGCCGACCCCGCGGCGAGGGCGTCGGGGAAGTCCTGCCCGGAGGCGAGCACGACCTCGGAGGCGCTCGAGAAGGCGGTGGTCGCCACCGACGCCGCGGTCTCGTACCTGTCTGCCCCCTGCAGGCGCACCACGCGGTCGGAGGCCAGCGGTGCCAGCTGGGCCACCACGTCGTCGCCGACCACGGAGGACCCGCCCACCACGTGCACCACCGCCGGTGACAGCCGCTCCAGCTCGGTGCGCACCACGGCGGGCAGCGGACCGGCCGGCACGGTGATCACCGGACCGCCCAGCTGCGCGGCCAGCGGGGCGGCGGCGAGCGCGTCGGGGAAGCGGGCGCCGCTGACCACCACCACGTCGCGGGCGCCCTGCGGGAAGGCCTCCCGGGAGACGGCGGTCGCCGTGGCGTAGCGGTCGGCGCCCCACCAGCGGACCGAGGGTGTCACCGTCTGCACAGCGTGCGCGGGGGGCGCGCACACCGCGGTGGCGGCGAGCGCGCCCAGGGTCAGCGTGCAGGCCACCGCGGAGGCGGCGGCCCGCCGCACCAGAGCCGCGCCCACCCGACCACCGTGGCACAGGCCCCCGGCGCCGGGCCGCGGGACGCGCCGTGGCGGGGGTGGCTGTGCGAGGCGCCGCCGAGTGGGCCAGCATGGCCCGGTGCCCGCTGACGAGACGCCCCGGCCAGCGGGCATGGCGCTCGACCCCGACGACGCCGGCCGCCTGGTGCTCAGCGGAGACATCGACGTCTACGCCGTGGCCGGCCACCGGCTGGCGCCCGAGCAGCTCGCCGGGGTGCGGGTGGTGGACCTGCACGCCGTCGACTTCGTCGACTCGGCGGGCCTGGGCTTCCTCATCGGCCTGTCGCGGCAGGTGCGCCCGCACCGCCTGAGGCTGGAGGGCCTGCACGGCACGGCCCGCCAGATGCTCGTGGTGATGGGCGCCCACCACGTGCTCGACCTCTGACGCGGGCGGAGGCGCTCCTCAGACCGTGACGGACAGCGCGTCGCGGTAGTGGTCGAGCAGCTGCGCGCACAGCGCGCCCCACGTGCGCCCGCGGGTGCGCTCGCGGGCCGCCTGGCCGAGGGCGCGGCGCTTGGCGGCGTCGCCGGCGAGGTCGGCCACGTGGGCGCGCAGACCCGCGAGGTCACCGGGGGCGTACAGCCAGCCCGTGCGGCTGGGGTCCACGAGGTCGCGCAGGCCTCCCGCGGCGGGGGCCACCACGGGCACGCCGCTGGCGAGCGCCTCCTGGGCGGCCTGGCAGAAGGTCTCGTGCTCACCGGTGTGCACGAAGACGTCCAGGCTCGCGACCGCGGACGCGAGCCGCTCCCCGGAGAGCTGGCCGAGGAAGGCGGCGTCGGGCAGCAGGGTCTGCAGGCGCGCCCGCGAGGGCCCGTCCCCCACCACCACGAGCCGCGTGCCGGGTACCCCGGTCAGGACGGCGAGGTCCTCCAGGCGCTTCTCCGGCGCGAGCCGCCCCACGTAGCCGACCAGCACCTCGCCGTGCGGGGCGAGCCGGCCGCGCAGCTCGGGGTCGCGGCGGGCGGGGTCGAAGAGGTCGTCCACCCCCCTCGCCCACACGCGGGTGCGGGGGATCCCGCGCGAGCGCAGCTGCTCGGCCACGGAGGCCGTGGGGGCCAGCGTCAGCTCGGCGCGGCGGTGGATGGCCTCCACGCGCCACCACGCCGCCTCCTGGGCGGTGCCGATCCTGGCGGTGAGGGGGTAGCGGCTGGCGAAGCCCGCGACGTCGGTCTGGAACACCGCCACCACGGGCAGGCCCAGGCCGTTCGCGGCGCGCGCCGCGGTGCCGCCCAGGCCGAACGGCGAGGCGAGGTGGACGACGTCGGGGGCGAAGGCGGCCAGCACGGCGCGCAGGCGCGTGGCGGACGGCAGCGGCAGGCGCACCTCCGCGTAGCCGGGCAGCCCCAGCGAGGGGACGTCCACCACCATCGCGCCGTGCACGCTGCGCGGGGCGCCCGGGCTGGCGCACACGACGAGGGCGGAGTGGCCCTCGCGCTCCAGGTGCTCGAGCACCCGCAGCACGGAGCGGACCACGCCGTTCATCGCGGGCAGGAACGAGTCGGTGACGATCGCGACCCTCACACCGGCAGCGTGGGCCGCGCCCCCCTCCGGGCGGCCACCACCGGGTGACGAGCGGCCGTCGACGGGATGACCATCGGGCACCGCTGCGTGGGATCATGGCGGCGACCGTGCGCTCTTGGTGAGAGCCGTTATCGTTGCGGCGCTCTCCCCGCGCACCCCTGGCACACGCTCATGGAGGACCTCGTGGTCGCTGTCGTCGCCCCCCTCGGCCGGTTCCTGCTCACGGCGGCCGCGTCCGCCGGGCTCGTCAAGGCCCTCTCCGACGGCCGCGGCGGCGCGGCCCTGCGCCGCACCGCGGTCTCCACGGCCAAGGTCGGGATCCGCGCCTCGCGCGCCGCCGAGGTGGGCGTGGAGAAGCTGCGCCTGAGCACCGGCGACGTCGTCGCCCAGGCCCACGCCGAGCTCGGCGAGCCCGCGCCCGTCCCGCGCACCCCGTCGGCCGAGCACAGCCACGACCACGACCACTGAGCACCACCGCTCGCCGCTGACCGCCGAGCCCGACGCCCCACCCCGACGACTGAGCAGGAGCGCCCCGGCGTGACCCCCGGACCCGCCACCCCGTCGACCGCAGCGACCAGCTCCTCCACCGGAGCCGGGCCCGACGTCGCCGGAGGTCCCGGCGGTGCCGGGGTCGCCGCCGTCAGGGTGGTCGCCGACGCCGGTGGGCGCGTGCGCCTCCAGGCGGACTGGCTGCGCGGCCACCCGGCCCGCGCGGTCGCCGCCGAGGACGCCCTCGACGACCTCGACGGCGTGCACCTCGTGCGCGCCCACCCCGTGACCGGCGCCGTCGTCGTCCACTGCGACCGCGACCGGACCGCCCTGGAGGCGCTGCGCGCCGCTGTCGCCTCGGCCGCCCGGGTCGACGCGGGGACCGTCGCCTCGCGCACGCCGCGCTCGGCCGACGTCGGCAACGGCGAGGTCGCGCGGATCATCGTGGGCGGGGCGGCCCTGGCGCTGCTCGGCCTGCGCCGGTACGCCTTCGGCAGGCCGCCGCTGCTCGGCCCGACCTCCCGCACGATCGCCACCGGCGTGACGATCTTCTCCGGCTACCCCTTCCTGCGGGGCGCGCTGCGGTCCATCGGCTCCGGCAAGGGCCTCGGCACCGACGTCCTCGTCACCGCCGCCACCATCGCGAGCCTGCTGCTGCGCGAGAACGTCGTGGCCCTCACCGTGCTGTGGCTGCTCAACATCGGCGAGTACCTGCAGGACCTCACGCTGCGGCGCACCCGCCGCGCCATCGCCGACCTCCTCACCGGCGCCCAGACCGAGGCGTGGGTGCAGCGCGAGGTCACGGAGGTGGTGAAGGGGGAGGTGCTGCGCAGCACCGTCGAGGTGAAGGTGCCCCTCGAGGAGCTGCGCGTCGGCGACCTCGTCGTCGCCCACGACCAGTCGACCCTCGCTGTGGACGGCGAGGTGGTCGAGGGCGAGGCCGTGGTCGACCAGGCCGCCCTGACCGGTGAGAACCTCCCGGTGCAGCGCGCGGTGGGCGACCCCGTGCTCGCCGGCAGCGTGGTGCTGCGCGGGCGCCTCGTGGTGCGCGCCACCGCCACGGGCTCCGACACGGCCGTGGGCCGCATCATCGCCCGGGTCGAGAACGCCCAGGCCGACCGCGCCCCCGTGCAGACCGTCGGCGACGCGTTCAGCCGCCGCTTCGTGCCCGCCTCCTTCGCGCTGGCGCTCGGCGTGCTCGTGGTCACCCGCGACGTGCGCCGCGCCATGACCATGCTGCTCATCGCCTGCCCCTGCGCGGTCGGGCTCGCCACCCCGACCGCCATCAGCGCCGCGATCGGCAACGGCGCGCGCCGCGGCATCCTCATGAAGGGCGGCTCCCACCTGGAGGCCGCCGGCCGCGTCGACGCCTTCGTCTTCGACAAGACGGGCACCCTGACGCAGGGCCGCCCTGTGGTCACCAACGTGCTCTCGTTCCGCAAGGACTGGACGCCGGAGCAGGTGCTCACCGAGGCCGCCAACTCCGAGGTGCACTCCAAGCACCCGCTGGCCCAGGCCGTCATCCGCTCCACCGAGGAGCGCCACCTCGTCATCCCCACGCACGAGGAGTGCGAGGCGATCCTCGGGCTCGGCATGCGCGTCATGGCGAACGGCCGCGTGCTGCTGGTCGGCAGCCCCGGGCTCATGGACCGCGAGGGCGTCGAGGTGGACGAGCGCGCGCGGGACTGGGTGGACCGGCTCCAGGCGCAGGCCGAGACGCCGCTGCTGCTCGCCGTCGACGGCGTCCTCACCGGCCTGGTGAGCCTGCGCGACCAGGTGCGCCCCGAGGCCCGCGAGGTGCTCGACACCCTGCGCGCCTCCGGCGTGCGGCGCATCGTCATGCTCACCGGAGACCATCCCGCCACCGCCGCCGCCGTGGCGGCGGAGCTGGGGATCACCGAGTTCCGCTCCCAGGTCATGCCCGACGAGAAGCAGGACGTCGTGCGCGAGCTCCAGGCGGCCGGGCACGTCGTCGCCGTCGTCGGGGACGGCACCAACGACGCCCCCGCGCTGGCCCTGGCCGACCTCGGGATCGCCATGGGCCTGTCCGGCACCGACGTCGCGGTGGAGACCGCCGACGTCGCGCTGGTCGGCGACGACCTGCGCCGGCTGCTGCACCTGCGCGACCTCGGTGACCGCACGCTGCGCCTCATCCGCCAGAACTACGGCGCCTCGATCGCCGTCAACGGCGTGGGGCTGGCGCTCGGCGCGGCGGGCGCGCTGTCACCGGTGCTGGCCGCCGTCGCGCACAACGCCTCGTCGGTGTTCGTGGCGGTGAACTCGGCGCGGCTCGTGCGCTACCGGCTGGACGCGCCCGCGTCCGCGAAGCCAGCCGACGAGGTGAGGTCCACCTCGGCGTCCTGAGCCTGCGCCGGCGCCTCGGTGTGGCGCTGGCGCGGGATCAGCGCGGCCGGCGCCACCGCGGGCACCGCACCGGTGGTGTGGACCTCCCCGGCGCGCAGCCGGGAGGTCCCCAGCAGGCGGGCCACCTCGGCGGGCTCCGCACCGGCGTCGAGCAGGCGCTGGGCGCGGGTGGCGCGCAGCGCGTGGGAGGTGACGTCGGGCAGGCCGGCGGCGTCGAAGAGGGCGCGCAGGCGGCGGGTGGTGGCAGCGGGGTCCGCCGCGGTGCCGCGGGAGGTCGGGAAGACCAGCGCCGCCTCGCCGACGTCGGCGCTGGGCCGCTGGCGGCGCGCCCGCAGCAGCGCCGCGAGGGAGTCGGTGATGGGCACGAGGCGCTCGTCCGCGGTGCGGCGCACCTCCGTGGAGCGCCCCGAGGCCCGGTCCAGGCGCGCGGCGACGCGCACGCGGGCCGCTCCCGGGGTGACGTCGACGTCGGCCCAGCGCAGCGCCAGCGCCTCACCGAGGCGGGCGCCCGTGCCGAGCAGCACCGCCACCAGGTCGGCCAGGCCGTGGCGCACCGCGTCAGCGTCGGCAGCGGCGACCACGAGCAGGTGCGCGGCCTCCGCCACCGTCAGGACCGGTGCGGCGGCCGGCGCCGCCGTCACGGGCAGCTGCACGCCGTGCAGGGGGTCGGAGTCGAGCACGCCCTTGGCCAGCGCCACGTCCACCACGCCGCGCAGGCAGTTGCGGGCCGTGCGGACCGCCGCGGGGCCGGACCTGTCCGCCACCTCGGCCAGCCAGCGCTCGGCCACCGACGCCGACAGGTGCCTCACCTTGAGCATGCCCAGGCGGGGCACCAGGTGCGCCACCACGGAGCGGCGGTACAGGTCGCGGGTGCCCGGACGCGCCCCGGTCGCCTCCAGCACCGCCAGCCAGGTGGCCGCGGTGTCGGCGACGGTGGTCACGCGGTCGTCCGCAGCGGCGGCCGCAGCGGCCTCCGCACGGGCCCGGCGGGCCAGGTTGTCGGCCAGGGCCGCCTCGGCCTCGCGTCGCGTCGCGCCGGTGGCGCGCACCTGGCGGTGCTCGCCGTCGGCGCCGGGCACGCGGCACCGGGCGACCCACCGGCTGCGCCCCATGCCGTTCGCGCTCGCGGCGCGCACCCACCGCCCGGTGAGCGGGTCGAGGGTCTCGACGTGCGTGCTCACCAGGCCTGCAGCCCCTGTCGCCAGGGCGGGTCGTCCCACGTCGGTGACGCTAGACCGCGGCTCCGGCCGACGTGCGGGTTTTCCCGCAAGCGGGGTTGTGGGCGCGGGTCGCGCCGACCTCCTGCCCGACCTCGGGTCAGACCTCGACGACGACGCCGAACGGCAGCTCGGCCACCACCACGTCGTTGACCGACAGCACGAGCGCATGAGGACCGGTGCTGCTGAGCGGGGCCACCACGGCCACGGCGAAGCAGGCCGACACCCGGCCCTGCGCCTCCCCCTGCTCCAGGCCGGGCTGGACCTCCCAGGCCGAGATGGTGCCCACGTCGCCCTCCGGCGTGCGGGCCGAGAGCTCGAGCCACGCCGCGGGCTCGCGGCGGCCCATCCACAGCCGTCCCGCGGCGGCGAGCACCTGCTGGGCGGGCAGCTGCGGGACGGCGATGACGGCGCGGTGGGCGCCGACGGCCGTCAGCGTGCCGTCGGCGTCGACGCGGGCGTAGTCGGCGAGGAGGGCGTAGTCGAGGTCGGCCACCGGCCCATCCTGCCGGTCAGCGCCCTCGGCGCGGCCCGCACCGGGCCGCCGCCCGGGGGCGCTGGTCAGACGTGCCGGCGGGAGGAGCCGAGGTTGTCCGGGTCGGCGTCGGGGTCGTCACGGTCTTCCGGGTCGTCCTGGACGGAGGCGGTGTCGGAGACGTCCTTCGGCGGGGTGCCCGAGGTGTCCGGCGGCGACGGGAGGTTGGCCGGGTCCGCGTCGGGGTCGGGCTGCTGGTCCGCGCTCTGCTCGCTCATGCCACGAACGTGCCACCGCTGCGAGGGGGCAGCACCTGGATCACGGCTACGGGCTGACGGGCTGACGGGCTGACGGGTGGCCGGCGGTCGGTCGGTCGGGAGGGCCCCGGCCTTGAGCCGGTGCTGGGCCGAGCGGGCGCGGACCGTCCGGGCGCGGGCCGACCGGACGGTGCTGATCACGCGCAGTGGCCCCCGACCTCCCGCCGCGCCATCATCGGGCCGTGGACACCGATCGGCGCACCTCCCTCCCCCTCGTGCTGTTCGCCGGCCTGGCCGGCGTCTCCGCGTGGCTGCTCCTGCGCTCCCGCCGCTCCTCGGGCACCGGGACCAGCGCGGAGCGCCCCACCACGCCGATCGGTCGGGTCGGTGAGGCCGGTCCGGAGTGGACCGTGGTGCAGACCGTCTCCATCGCGCGGCCCGCCGGCGAGGTCGCCCAGCACCTGCACGACCACGGCGGCCTGCCCGGTCTCACCGGCGGCCGCGAGGGCGCCGTCATGGACCGCCTCGAGTGGGACGTCGAGGGCACCGGCCACTTCGAGGCCGAGGTCCACGCCCTCCCCGGCGCCCACCACACCGAGCTGACCCTGCGCGTCGCTCCGGAGTCCGGCGGCGCTCGCAGCACCGCCGAGCACGCCGCGGCGCACCTGCCCCTCGTGGGCGGTCCGTCGCTGCGGTCGCAGGTCTCGCGCTCGCTGGCGCACATGCAGCGCCTCCTGGAGTCGACCCAGCCCGGCAGCCCCGAGCGCGCGGCCGCCGCGGCCGAGGTGTCGCACGGCCACTGACCGCCCCACCTGCTGAGCGCCGTCGTCCCGACCGGGGAGGGCGGCGCTCAGTCGCGTCGGGAGCCGCGCAGCAGCAGCGCCACCAGGGCGCCCAGCCCCGCCGCGACCACCACCTCCTGCGGCATGCGCCGCGGGCTCTCGCGCTGGATGCGCGCGTGGAAGGCGTCCCAGCGCGCCGGGAACGGCGAGCGGCCGAAGAACAGCTCGCTCGGCTTGTCGAGGTCGGGGAACGCCCCGCCGGCCATGCCCGCCAGGGTGGACAGCAGCACCGCGGGCCGCTGGCGGCGGCTGGCGCGCGCCACCAGCCCGATGGCGGTCAGGCCCGCCAGCCCGTCGCAGACGGCGGTGACGAGGAACATCCAGCGCCGGTCGTCACCCCAGTGCGGCACCTGGTCCAGCACGAAGTGCGACACCACCCCCGTGGCGAAGGCCTGCACGGGCCGCTCCGCGAGCGGACCGGCCCCGAGCACGGCTCCCGCCAGGACGTGGTTGGTGACCAGCACGGGTCACAGCATGCCGCCCCGCCCACCCCGGCGGGCGGGCGCTGGGCCGAGCGGGGCGGCGGGGCGCTCCCGGGTGCGGACGGGCGGGGCCCGACGGACCATCGGCGGGTGACGAAGCGCGCTGAGGGGCTCGACGAGGTCTGGGACGACTGGCAGGACGCGGTCACCATGACGGCGAAGGAGCTGGAGGACTGGCTCGCCAGCGACGAGTCCCAGGAGGTCGGGCAGAAGTCGGGTGGCTCCGGGGAGTCCACCGGGCACGCGTCGGGCCGCCGCATCGTCGAGCTGCTGCGCACGAAGAAGGACGACCTCACCGACGACGACGTCGCCCACATGCGCAAGGTGGTCGGGTACGTGGAGCGGCACCTGGCGCAGGGCGGCCCGGACGACGACGTCGAGCACAGCCGCTGGCGCTACTCCCTCATGAACTGGGGCCACGACCCCCTGAAGAAGTGAGCGCGGTGTGAGTGCCGCCGTCGACCTCCCCTTGGAGGAGCTGGAGCTCCTCACCGTCTCGCCGCGCGCCCCCGGGTGGACGCGGCGGCGCTCCGGGAAGGGCTTCACCTACCTCGACGCCGCGGGCGGCCGCCTGTCCACCGCGGACGGCGAGCGCTGCAAGGCGCTCGTCATCCCCCCGGCGTGGAAGGAGGTGTGGATCTGCCCGCAGGCCGAGGGCCACATCCAGGCGGTCGGCACGGACGAGGCCGGCCGGCGCCAGTACCTCTACCACCCGCAGTGGCGCCTCCAGCGCGACCGCGCCAAGTTCGAGCGGGTGCTGCAGGTGGCCGAGCGGCTGCCGGCGGCCCGATCGCGGGCAGCGGAGGACTTGGCGCGCTCCGGGATGCCCCGCGAGCGGGCGCTGGGCTGCGCGTTCCGACTGCTGGACCTGGGGTTCTTCAGGATCGGCGGCGAGGGGTACGTGGAGAGCGGCCAGTCGTACGGGCTGGCGACCATCGAGAAGCAGCACGTGCGCCTGTCCGGGGGCGCCGTGGTCTTCGACTACACCGCCAAGCACGGCAAGCGGCGCACGCTGCGGCTGGTGGACGGGGAGGTCCAGCAGGCGGTCGGGGTGATGAAGCGCCGCCGGGGCGGCGGTGACGACCTGCTGGCCTGGAAGGACTCCGCGGGCTGGCACGACGTCACCAGCTCCGACATCAACGAGTACGTCAAGGCAGCCTTCGGCGGGGAGGACGTCTCCGCGAAGGACTTCCGCACCTGGCACGCCACCGTGCTGGCGGCGGTGGCCCTGGCCGTCTCCACCCACGCCGCGGAGTCGCCGACGGCGCGCAAGCGGGCCGTGGCGCGGGCGGTGCGGGAGGTGTCGGAGTACCTGGGCAACACCCCGGCGGTGGCGCGGGCCTCCTACGTCGACCCTCGGGTGGTCGACCTGTTCGAGGACGGGACCACCATCGAGCCCGCGCTCACCGACCTCGGCGAGGGCGCGGCGTTCGGCGAGCCCGGCACGCACGGCGCGGTGGAGCGGGCCGTGCTCGACCTGCTGCGCAACCCCGGTCAGGCCGCCCGCCGCGCGAAGCGCCGCTGATCCACCCCTCCCCTTTTGGCACGGGGCGCCCCCGTGCCAGTAGGACTGGCACGGGGGCGCCCCGTGCCAAATGGGGAACTGGCGCAGACCTGCCCACCGGGCGGCGCAGGGCGGCGTCAGGCCCAGCCGAGCTCGTGGAGGCGCTCGTCGCTGATGCCGAAGTGGTGCCCGACCTCGTGCACCACGGTGACGGCCACCTCGTCGACCACCTCCTCGCGCGTCTCGCACGCGCGCAGCGTCGGCCCGCGGAAGACGAGGATCCGGTCCGGCAGCGCGCCGGCGTCCCAGCCGGAGTCGCGCTCGGTGAGCGGGATGCCCTCGTAGAGGCCGAGGATCTCGTCCTCGCCCTCGGGCGGCTCGTCCTCGACGAGCACCACGACGTTGCTCATCATGCGCGTGAGCTCCTCCGGCAGGGCGTCGAGGCCGTCGGCGACGGCGTCCTCGAACTCCTCCTCGCTCATCTCCACGGGCACCCGCCCACCCTCGCACGGGTGCTCGCCGCGGTTCCTCGCGCTGTCCCGACGAGCATGCAGAAGTGCTCAAGAACGCCCCTGGAGGCGCTCCCAGCCGAGTTCTGCATGCTCGGCGGGACGCCAGGATCAGCCGAAGGCGCGGTCGTACTCCGCCTGGAGCTCCGGCGTGGCCGGGCCCGAGGCCCCGCACACGGCGACCACGCCATCCGAGGCGGTGACCAGGTAGTCCGATCCCACCTCGAACGGGAACCCACCGATCGTCGCGGCGGCTCGCGCGTCTGCGGGCGGGGCATCGATGACCACCCGGTCACCCGGCTCCCCGCGGTAGACGCGCTCGACGTCCAGGCTGACCCGCTCGCCCACCACTGCGGTGGCCCGGGCGCTGAAGGCGGTCTGGGTGCGGGAGTCCCTGAGGATGTCTGCGACCGGCAGGCACGAGGCCGTCAGCGGGTCGGTGTTCGTCAGGGTCAGCGTGGTCGTCGCCGGCTCCGGGGCCAGAGACCTCACCACCGGCACGGCGGCAGCGGCCACCACGGCGGCTGCCGCCGCGACCGTCAGCGCCCTGACCCACGGACGACGGCGAGCGCTGGCCGCCGCAGCGCGCACGCCCCCCTCGGAGGCCCCAGCGGTCACGTCGGGGGTGGGGCGGGTGGTGCTCACGGCGGCCTCCAGCAGGTCGGCGACCCGGGCCGGGTCGGCGGGCGGGAGGTCGGCCGCGGGGTCGGCGCCGCGCAGCTCGTCGTCGTTCACCGCGTCTCGCCTCCTGCCCCCACCTGTCCGGCACCGCTGCCGTCCTTTCGGAGCTGTTCGGCGAGCTCCTTCTTGGCGCGGTGCAGCCGGATGCTCACAGCGTTGGGCGTCACGCCGAGCACCACGGCGATCTGGGCGGGCGCCAGCTCCTCCCACGCCCACAGCCGCAGCACCTCTGCCGACGCCGGTCGCAGCTGCGCGAGCGCGACGCGCACCGCACCCGGGTCGCGGCGGTCGGCGTCGTCGCCCTCCTCACCGTGGAGCGCCGTCACCTGCGGTGGTGGGTCGACGACGGCGACCCGCGCCGCCAGCAGCCGCTGGCGCCGGGCGGAGCGCTCGGCGTTGGCCAGGCACCCGCGGGCCACTCCGTAGGCCCACGGCAGGGCCTCGGGAGGGGCGGGCACGTCGTCGAGGCGCCGCCAGAGCACGAGGAGCGCGTCGGAGATGGCGTCGTCGGCCACGGCAGCGCCGGCGCGCCGGGCGAGGTAGCGCCGCAGCGGCTCGAGCACCTCGCCCGCGAGCGCCTCGAAGCGGGCGCGGCGCTGCGCGTCGTCGACCCCGCTGTCGGCCACGGTGCTCACCCTGGCCCATGTCCGGCACGTCGGCGGCTCATTCTCCGCCGCCTGTGCGCACAGCGTCCATGATCACGGTGATCACGGACGCTGTGCGCGCCGACCTCAGGCGCCGGCGCGCGCGGCGATCTCGGCCAGCTCCGCCTCACTGGCGGGGAAGCCGGGGAACCGCGACATCCGCACGAGCGGGATCGCGCGGAACATCTCGCCGTGCGTCGGGTCCTCGAGCATCCCGAGGAAGCCTCCGCCCTCGCGCGCCAGCACCTCGCGCAGCGCGGGCCCTGCCACGGGGTGCTCCAGCCAGGTGCTGATCTCGGCCTCGACGGCCACCGGCGGGGTGAGGTCCTCACCGGTCACGTGCACGGTCTCGCGCAGCCGCACGTCGCGCGAGGAGGATCCCACGCGCACCTCGAACGCTCCGCCCTCCACCACCCAGCGACGCTGCACCGGGCTCCAGTACGACAGGGCCCGGGCGTCCAGCTCGAACGACACCGTCCGGGACTGTCCCGGCTCCAGCTCGACGCGCGCGAAGGCCTTGAGCTCGGAGTCCGGTCGCGCCACCTCGGCCTGGGGGTCGGACACGTACACCTGCACGACCTCGGCGGCCGCCCGGTCACCGGTGTTGGTCACCGTCAGCGCGACGCGCAGCCCGGCGTCCGCGCCCGAGCCCGTGACCTCCACCGACAGGTCGGCGTACCCGAACGTCGTGTACGTCAGGCCGTGCCCGAACGGGAACGCCACCGGCGCCCTGCGGGTGTCGTACCAGCGGTAGCCGATGAAGACGCCCTCGCCGTACCTGACCACGCCGCCCTCCCCGGGGAAGCCGGTGAACGCCGGGGTGTCCTCCAGGTGCAGCGGCAGCGTCTCGGCGAGCTTCCCGCTCGGGCTGACGACGCCCAGCAGCAGGTCGGCCACCGCAGAGCCCCCCGCCTGGCCCAGCAGCCACCCCTCCAGCAGCGCCGGCACGCGGTCGGCCCACGGGTGCAGCCGCACCGCGGACCCGTTGGACAGGACGACGACGACGCGCTCGTTCACCGCGAGCACGGCCTCGAGCAGGGAGAGCTGCTCGGCGGGCAGGTCGAGGTGCTCCCTGTCGAAGCCCTCCGACTCGTAGGAGCCTGGCAGCCCCAGGAACACCAGGACGACGTCGGCGCCGCGCGCCGCCTCGACGGCCTCGCCGGTGAGCGCGTCGGACGCGGCGTCGGCGCTGTCCGACCCCTCGAGGGGGTACCCGGCGGCGAACCGCACCTCGCTGGCGCCCCCCAGGCCCCCGCGCAGCGCGGTGAGCGCGTCGTCGAGCTGGGTCGGCACCACCTGGGAGCTGCCGGCGCCCTGGTAGCGCGGCGTGCGGGCCATCTCCCCGACGACGGCGACGACGCCGGCCGCCGCCGCGTCCAGCGGCAGCAGGCGGGCGCTCGTCCCGGCCGGGGAGGGGACGGGGTCGTTCTTGAGGAGCACGGCGCTGCGCTGCGCGGCCTCGCGGGCGAGGGCGTGGTGGGCGGCGGCGTCGTAGGAGCGGGGGTCGGCGAGGCCGGGCTGCGACTTCGCCACGAGCGCCAGCACGCGGCGGGCGGCGCGGTCGACGTCGTCCTCGGACAGGCGGCCCTCGCGCACGGCGGCGAGCACCTTCGCGGTCGAGGCGCCCGATGAGGAGGGCATCTCCAGGTCGAGCCCGGCGGCCACGCCGGTGGGGCGGTCGTCGACGGCGCCCCAGTCGGAGACGACGAGCCCGGTGAAGCCCCACTCGTCGCGCAGCACCTGCGTGAGCAGCCACGGGTCCTGGCTGGCGTACACGCCGTTGATGCGGTTGTAGGAGCACATGACGGTCCACGGCTGTGCGTCGCGCACCACGCGCTCGAAGGCGGTGAGGTAGACCTCGCGCAGCGTCCGCTCGTCCACCTCGGCGGAGACGCTCATGCGGTGCGTCTCCTGGTTGTTGGCGGCGAAGTGCTTCAGCGACGTGCCGACGCCCTGGCCCTGCACTCCGCGCACGAGGGCCGCGGCGAGGTCGCCGGCGAGGAGGGGGTCCTCGGAGAAGTACTCGAAGTTCCGCCCGCACAGCGGGGTGCGCTTCATGTTGACGCCGGGCCCGAGGAGGACGGCGACGCCCTCGGCGCGGCACTCCTCGCCCAGGGCGGTGCCCACGCGCTGCAGCAGGTCGACGTCCCAGGAGGAGGCCAGTCCCGCGGCGGGCGGGAAGCAGGTGGCGGGCACGGAGCCGCCCAGGCCCAGGTGGTCGCCGTCGGTCGGCTGCTTGCGCAGGCCGTGGGGGCCGTCGGTGACCATGACCGCGGGCACGCCGCGCTCGGGCAGGCCCTGGGTGTGCCAGAAGTCGGAGCCGTCGAGCAGGGAGGCCTTCTCCTCGAGGGTGAGCGAGGCGAGCACGGCGTCCGGGTCGAGGGCGGCGCCGGGGTGCGACGAGGCGGATGATCCAGCGGCGGTGGTGGTCATGACCACCAGCGTACGGGAAAGCCGACCGGTCGGTAAGCATCCAGAGCGGGTGAGATCACCTGTCACCATGTCGGGCGTGACCAGCACTCCCACGGCCGGGCAGGAGCCCCCGCGCGGCTACGCCAAGGGTCGCCTGCGGCGCGAGGAGATCCTCGACACCGCCCGCGCGCTCTTCGGCGAGGTCGGCTACCGCTCGGCCTCGTTGCGCGAGATCGCCGCGCGCTGCGGCATCTCCCACCCGGGCCTGCTGCACCACTTCCCCACCAAGGAGGCGCTGCTCGAGGCGGTGCTGCAGCGGCGCGACGCCGTCTCCGAGGAGCGCTTCGGCGTGGTCCGCGCCCGGGGCACCGAGGCGCTGCGGGCCCTGGTGGAGATCGTGGCCGCCAACGCCGCCGAACCCGGCGAGGTGGAGCTGTACTGCGTGCTGTCGGCGGAGGCCACGGCCCCCGACCACCCCGCCCACCAGTACTTCGCGGACCGCTACGTGGTCACCCGGGCGAACCTCGAGAGGTCGCTGCGGGAGGCCGCCGAGGACGGCCACCTCCGCGGCGGGGTGGACCCCGCGGTGCACGCCCCCGTCGTCGTCGCCGTGATGGACGGCCTGCAGGTCCAGTGGCTGCTCGACAGGGACGGGTCGACCCCCACCGACATGCCCGCCGCCCTGCGGGCCCACCTCGACACCCTCCTGACCCACCCCCTCCAACCGTGATCACGGGCGTCCGCCACCCTCGCGCGGTGGCGGACGCCCGTGATCACGAAGCGGAGGTCAGGCGGCGGAGAGGCGGTTGACCTCGTCGGCGGTGAGCACCAGCTCGGACGCCTCCGCTGACGCGCGCGCCGTCTCCGGGCGGCTGGAGCCCGGGATCGGGATGACCACGTCGCCGAGGGACAGCTCCCACGAGAGCGCCACCTGCTGCGGGCTCACCCCGCGCTCGTCGGCGACCTCCTTGAACGCCGCGTGCGAGCCACCCAGCTCCGCGGCGCTCGAGATGCCGCCCAGCGGGCTCCACGGCAGGAACGCGATGCCGAGCTCGGCGCACAGCTCGAGCTCTGGCAGCGACGAGCGGAACGCCGGGGAGAACTGGTTCTGCACGCTCACCAGGCGACCGCCCAGCACGTCGTTCGCCTCCCTGATCTGCGCCGGGTCGGCGTTGGAGATGCCAGCCATCTGGATGACGCCCTCGTCGAGCAGCTCCACGAGCGCACCGACCGAGTCGGCGTAGGGCACGGACGGGTCGGGGCGGTGGAACTGGTAGAGGCCGATCGCCTCCACGCCCAGGCGCTTCGCCGACGCCTTGGCGGCCTCCTTGAGGTGCTCGGGGCGGCCGTCCTGGGTCCACGAGCCGTCCCCGGGGCGCAGGTGCCCGCCCTTGGTGGCCACGAGCACGCCGCCGGCGTTCCCGCCCCAGGAGCGCAGGGCCTCGGCGATGAGCTCCTCGTTGTGGCCGACCTCGTCGGCGTGCAGGTGGTAGGCGTCAGCGGTGTCGATGAAGGTCACCCCCGCCTCGAGGGAGGCGTGGATGGTGGCGATCGAGCGCTCGCGGTCCGGGCGGCCCTCGATGGACATCGGCATGCCGCCGAGCCCGATCTCCGAGACGGTGCGGTCGCCGATGGCGCGGGTCTTCACAGGTGCAGTCCTCCTGGTGGAAGGCGCGCCGGGGCGGCGCGCTCACCCGGGTGCCGTACCCACTCCAGACACCCGCTATGCTCATCCACGTCCTCGACGGTCAACGTCCGTGTGAGACCTAGGACGCTCGACGAGAGGGCTCGCCCTCATCGTCTAGTGGCCTAGGACACCGCCCTTTCACGGCGGCAGCACGGGTTCGAATCCCGTTGGGGGTACAGCAAGACCAGTGTCACCGGGGCGCGAGCCCCGATGGCCCCGTAGCGCAGTTGGTTAGCGCGCCGCCCTGTCACGGCGGAGGTCGCGGGTTCAAGTCCCGTCGGGGTCGCCAGCAAGACCCGAGCAGGTTCCAGAGATGGACTGCCCGGCCAGGTAGCTCAGTTGGTAGAGCGTCCGACTGAAAATCGGAAGGTCAGCGGTTCGACCCCGCTCCTGGCCACACCAGCACCACGAGGCCCTGACCAGCGCGAGCCGCAGGTCGGGGCCTTCTGCGTCGCCGGCGCTGACCTCGTCCGCCCAGCGCGCGGCGCCCGTCGATCGGTGCGAGCGTGATCCGGCCGGTCCACCCGCCAGGGGCCTGACCAGCCCTGACCGGCGTCGGACGACTGCGGCCGGCCGTGACGAGAGGACGTGCGAGACGACGTGGGCAGCCTGCTCGACCCCCAGCAGCTGCTGGGCTCCTTCGGGGCGGTGGGGCTGTTCGTCGTCCTGTTCGCCGAGACCGGGCTCCTGGTCGGCTTCTTCCTCCCGGGCGACTCGCTCCTGTTCAGCGCGGGCATCCTCGCCGCCACGCCGGTCAGCAGCGCCACGCACCTGCCGCTGACGTCAGCGCTGGTCGCGGCCGCGGCGGGGGCGCTCCTGGGGGCGCAGACGGGGTACCTCATCGGCCGCCGCGCCGGACCGCCGCTCCTCCACCGGAACGACAGGCCGCGCGTGCACGCGGGCGTGGTGAGGGCGCAGGGGGTGCTGGACCGGTACGGCCACCGCAAGGCCATCGTGCTGGCGCGCTTCATCCCGGTGGTCCGCACGCTCATGAACCCGCTGGCGGGTGCGGTGGGCGTCCCCGCGGGCCTGTTCGCCACCTGGCAGGTGGTGGGCGGACTGGTGTGGTCACTGGGGGTGACCCTGCTGGGGTACCTGCTGGGGACGCGCATCCCGGGGATCGAGCGCTACGTGCTGCCGGTGATCGTCGTCGTCGTGGTGGTCTCGCTGGTGCCGGTGGCACTGGAGCTGCTGAAGACCCGCCGGAGGCCGACCGGGGGGCCGGCGCAGGGGCCGTCCGAGCGGTAGGACCGCCGCCGCCTCCCGGCTGTCGGGGGGTGGCGGCAGGATGGTCCCGTGACCGCCGCAGCTCACGCACGCGCCGACAGCCACGACCTCATCCGGGTGGTGGGCGCCCGCGAGAACAACCTGCGCGACGTCACGGTCGAGCTGCCCAAGCGCCGCCTGACGGTGTTCACGGGCGTGTCGGGGTCGGGCAAGAGCTCGCTGGTGTTCGCGACCATCGCCGCGGAGAGCCAGCGGCTCATCAACGAGACCTACCCCGCCTTCCTGCAGGGGTTCATGCCCAGCCGGGCCCGGCCCGACGTCGACGTCCTGGAGGGGCTGACGACGGCGATCATCGTCGACCAGGAGCGCATGGGCACCAACCCGCGCTCCACCCTGGGCACCGCCACGGACGTCAACGCGCTGCTGCGCATCCTCTTCAGCAGGCTCGGCACGCCGCACATCGGCTCCCCGCAGGCGTTCTCGTTCAACACGGCCACCGCCAGCGGCAAGGGCGCCGTCACCGTCGAGAAGGCGGACGGCAAGAGCGTGCAGCGGAAGAGCTTCACCGTGACCGGCGGCATGTGCGTGCGCTGCGAGGGCCGCGGCACGGTGAGCGGGTTCGACCTCGACGCCCTGGTCGACCGCGACAAGACCATCGACGAGGGCGCCGTCACCATCCCCGGCTACACGATGGACGGCTGGTACGGCCGCATCTTCCGCGCCACCGGCCTGTTCCCCACCGACGCGCCGATCCGCGACTTCACCCCCGAGCAGCTGCACGCGCTGCTGCACTCCGAGCCCACCAAGGTGAAGGTCGAGGGCATCAACCTCACCTTCACCGGCCTCATCCCCTCCATCCAGAAGTCCTTCCTGTCCAAGGACGTCGAGGGCATGCAGCCGCACGTGCGCGCGTTCGTGGAGCGCGCGGTGACGTTCACGCCGTGCCCGGACTGCGGGGGCACCCGCCTCAACGACCTCGCGCGCTCGCCGAAGGTCGCGGGGCTGTCCATCGCGGACGTGTGCGCGATGCAGGTCAGCGACGTCGCCGCCTGGGTGCGCGAGCTGCGCGCCGCCCCCAGCTCGCGGACCGTGGCGCCGCTGCTGGACGGCCTGCAGGACACGCTGGACGCGTTCACGCGCATCGGGCTGGGCTACCTCAGCCTCGACAGGTCCTCCGGCACGCTCTCCGGCGGCGAGGCGCAGCGCGTCAAGCTCATCCGCCACCTCGGGTCGGCGCTCACCGACGTGACGTACGTCTTCGACGAGCCGACCGTGGGGCTGCACCCGCACGACATCGGCCGCATGAACGAGCTGCTCCTGCAGCTGCGCGACAAGGGCAACACCGTGCTCGTGGTCGAGCACAAGCCCGAGGTGATCGCCGTGGCCGACCACGTGGTCGACCTGGGGCCGCGCGCCGGCAGCGCCGGCGGGCAGGTGGTCTTCGAGGGCACGGTGGAGCAGCTGCGGGCCAGCGACACCCTCACGGGCCGCCACCTCGACGACCGCGCCACGCTCAAGACGACGACGAGGACGCCGACGGGGGTCGTCGAGATCCGCGGCGCGAGCGCCCACAACCTGCAGGGCGTCGACGTCGACGTCCCCCTCGGCGTGCTGTGCGTGGTGACGGGCGTGGCCGGCTCGGGCAAGAGCTCGCTCGTGCACGGCGCCCTGTCACCGCGGGAGGGCGTGGTGACGGTCGACCAGGCCGCGATCCGCGGCTCGCGGCGCTCCAACCCGGCCACGTACACGGGCCTGCTGGAGCCCGTGCGCAAGGCGTTCGCCAAGGCCAACGGCGTGAAGCCCGCTCTGTTCAGCCCCAACTCCGAGGGCGCCTGCCCGGCCTGCAGCGGCGCCGGGGTGATCTTCACCGACCTGCCGACGTCGGGCACGGTGTCGACACCGTGCGAGGCGTGCGAAGGCCGCCGGTTCCAGGCCTCCGTGCTCGAGCTCACGCTCGGCGGGGCTCGCGAGGACGGTGGGCGCGACATCGGCGAGGTGCTGTCGATGCCGGTGACCGACGCGCTGTCCTTCTTCTCCGCCGGAGCCTCCCGCGTGCCGGCGGCGGCCGCGGTGCTGGAGCGGCTGGTGGACGTGGGCCTCGGCTACCTGACGCTGGGGCAGCCGCTGACCACGCTGTCCGGCGGGGAGCGCCAGCGGCTGAAGCTGGCCGTGCACATGGGCGAGAAGGGCAGCACCTACGTGCTGGACGAGCCGACGACGGGCCTGCACCTGGCCGACGTCGCCCAGCTGCTGGCCCTGCTCGACAGGCTGGTCGACTCCGGCCGGTCGGTGGTGGTGATCGAGCACCACCAGGCGGTCATGGCGCACGCCGACTGGGTCATCGACCTGGGACCGGGCGCCGGGCACGACGGCGGGCGCGTGGTCTTCGAAGGCACTCCCGCCGACCTGGTGGCCGCCCGGTCGACGCTGACCGGGCGGCACCTCGCCGACTACGTGGGCGCCTGAGCGCCCCGGCCGGCCGCGGAGCCCGCTCAGGCGGTGGCGTCGTCCCCGGAGGCCCGGGGGGCCGGCACCGCGGACTCCGCGGGGGCGACCTGCTCCAGCAGCGCCATCACCTCGGCGGAGCGGTAGCGGCGGTGCCCGCCGAGGGTGCGGATCGAGGTGAGCTTGCCGGCCTTGGCCCAGCGCGTCACGGTCTTCGGGTCCACGCGGAACAGCGCGGCGACCTCGGACGGCGTGAGCAGCGCCTGCGCTGCGGGGGCCGCCGGTGACGTGGTGGGCGCGGTGGTCGCGGCGGCGTCGGTGGCGAGACCCTCGGGGGAAGAGGTCTGGATCGTCGTCATGGCGTCTCCTGTCGCCGACCGGCACCGCTGCAGAGGGTGCACCGCGGACGGCGTAGGAGGATCGTCCGACATGTCCGACCCGTACCGCCATAGCCCGTTAGGACCATCGCGGAGCGGGTGAGGGCTACCACGGATTGACCCGCCCAGACCCGCTCGAACCCCTCACTCCGGCCACCCGGCGACCACCCGGCAACCGCCGGGCCCGCTCGCAGGCGGCGCCCAGGGGGCGTCCGGGCAGGTGGGAGCGGTCCTGGAGGTGGCGCTGGCGGCGTCGAGGCGGGGCAGGTCGGGTGCCTCAGGGCGACGGCGATGCGCCGTCCGGGCGTCCGGCGAGCCGCGCGGATCCCGTCGGATGCGGCTTGGGCCCCTCGAACCTGTATCGTGGCCAGCATCGAGAGCCGGTAGCTCCGGGGCCGCCCTTCGGGCCTGCCCCGGCACGACGCATAAGGGGGTCGACGCCATGGGGCGCGGCCGTCAGAAGGCCAAGCAGACGAAGGTCGCTCGGGAGCTGAAGTACTCCACCCCGAACACCGACCTGACCGCTCTGCAGCGAGAGCTCGGGGGAGCCGCCCCGCCTGTGTGGGCGAACCGCGAGCCGTCGTCCGACAAGGACGACGGTGACGAGTACGACCCGTACGACGACTGGGCTCCCCGCACGCGCTGAGGTCCTCCTCGGATCCCCCGAGGTCAGACCGCCAGCGCGGCAACCGGCCCCTCCGCTCACGCGGGGTGGTCGCCCACCAGACGCGCACCGCCACCGTCCACGCCCTTCGAGCCGCGGACGGTGGCGGTCGCACGTGTGTCCGCGGGTGAGACGGCTCCGGCCACCCACGCGTGGACACCGCTGGACCGGAGCACCTCCAGAGCGCTGCTGGCGGCACCGGCGTCCAGCACTGCGACCATGCCCACGCCCTGGTTCCAGGTGACCTCGGCGTCCTCGCGGCTCACACCCCCGAGGCCGGCCAGCACCCGGAACACCGGCTGCGGCATCCACGTCGACCTGTCGACCTCCGCGTCGAGGTGGGCGGGGAGCACCCGGGCCAGGTTGGCCGCGAGGCCACCCCCGGTGACGTGGGAGAACGCGTGCAGCTGGTCCCCGAGGGCGTCGGCGAGGGCGAGGCACGGCTTCGTGTAGAGCGCGGTGGGCTCGAGGAGCTCCTCGCCCACGGTGCGGCCCAGCTCGTCCACGTGCCGCTCGTAGCCCCACCCGGCGTCGGCCAGCAGGCGGCGCACGAGGGAGTAGCCGTTGGAGTGCAGGCCCGAGCTGGCCATCGCCACGACGACGTCGCCGGAGAGCACGCGGTCCGGGCCCAGCAGCGCGTCAGCGTCGACCACGCCGGTGGCTGCGCCCGCCACGTCGTACTCGTCGGGGCCCAGGAGCCCGGGGTGCTCGGCGGTCTCGCCGCCCACCAGCGCCGCGCCGACCTCCTCGCAGGCCCTCGCGATGCCGCCGACCACGGCGGCGATGCGCTCGGGCACCACGCGACCGCAGGCGATGTAGTCGGTCATGAACAGTGGACGGGCGCCGCAGACCACGAGGTCGTCCACGACCATCGCCACGAGGTCCTGGCCGACGGTGTCGTGCACGTCGAGGGCCTGCGCCACGGCCACCTTGGTGCCCACTCCGTCGGTGCTCGTGGCGAGCAGCGGACGGCGGTAGCCGAGCAGCGCGCTGGCGTCGAACAGCCCGGCGAAGCCGCCCGTGCCGCCGAGCACCTGCGCCCCGTGGGTGCGCGCCACCGCCTCCTTCATGAGGACGACGGCGCGGTCGCCGGCCTCGACGTCCACGCCGGCCTTGGCGTAGGCGCCGTGCGCAGCTGTCGACGAGGTGGCCGCCGCCGTCGTCGGGGAGGAGGGGGCGGACGGGGTGGAGGTGCTCATGGGGTGCTCAGGCTCCAGGGCGGACTCGTGGGGGCGGCGTGACGGCGGGACGGCGGGCTCGGGGCGCTCACTGCTGAGCGGCGGGCTCCACGCGTCCGAGGTCGCCGCGGTCGATGGCGACGCCGAGGGGAACGCCCTCTCCGGGCGCGGCGGGCTCGCCCTGCGCGGGTTCGTCGTGCGCAGGTCCGGCCGCAGCTCCGCGGGCGACCGGTCGGCCCTCGTCGGGGACGCCGGCGGGGTAGCTGCCGGTGAAGCAGGCGGTGCAGAGGCGCTCGCGCGGCTGGCCGCTGGCCGCGACCATCCCGTCGAGGGAGATGTGCCCGAGGCTGTCGGCGCCCAGGCTGTGCCGGACCTCCTCCACGCCGAGGCCGGAGGCGATGAGCTCGGCGCGGGTGGCGAAGTCGATGCCGTAGAAGCACGGCCACTGCACGGGCGGGGAGGAGATGCGCACGTGGACCTCGGCGGCACCCGCCTCGCGGAGCATCCGCACCAGGGCGCGCTGGGTGTTGCCGCGGACGATCGAGTCGTCGATGACCACGAGCCGCTTGCCGGCGATGACGTCGCGCAGCGGGTTCAGCTTGAGGCGGATGCCCAGCTGGCGGATGGTCTGGTTGGGCTGGATGAACGTGCGCCCGACGTAGGCGTTCTTCACCAGGCCCTGCCCGTAGGGGATGCCGGAGGCCTGCGCGTACCCGATGGCGGCGGGCGTGCCCGACTCCGGGGTGGGGATGACGAGGTCGGCCTCGACGGGGTGCTCGGCGGCCAGGCGCCGGCCCATCTCCACGCGCGCCTCGTGCACGCCGCGACCGGCGATGGAGGTGTCGGGGCGGGCGAGGTAGACGTACTCGAAGACGCAGCCGCGGGGCGTGGCCTCGGCGAAGCGGGAGAAGCGCAGGCCGTCGGCGTCGACGGCCACCAGCTCACCCGGCTCCACCTCCCGCACGAAGGAGGCGCCCACGATGTCGAGGGCGGCGGTCTCGCTGGCCACCACCCAGCCGCGCTCCAGGCGGCCCAGCACCAGCGGGCGCACCCCGTGCGGGTCGCGGGCGGCGTACAGCGTGGTCTCGTCCATGAACACGAGCGAGAAGGCGCCCTTGAGCTGCGGCAGCACCTTCAGGGCGGTCGCCTCGAGGGTGCGGTCGGGGTCTCCGGCCAGCAGCGCCGTCACGAGGGCGGTGTCGGTGGTGTTGCCGCGGGCGACCTCACCGGCCTCCGGCTCGCCCCGGGCCTCGGCGCGCTCGGCCACGAGGCGGCGCAGGTGCGAGGTGTTGGTGAGGTTGCCGTTGTGCGCGAGGGCCACGGTGCCGGCGGCGGTGGCGCCGAGGGTCGGCTGCGCGTTCTCCCAGCGGCTGGCGCCGGTGGTGGAGTAGCGCGTGTGGCCGATGGCCACGGAGCCCTTCAGCGCCTCCAGCGAGGCCTCGTCGAAGACCTGGGACACCAGCCCCATGTCCTTGTAGACGAGGATCTGCTCGCCACTGCTGGTGGCGATGCCGGCGCTCTCCTGGCCGCGGTGCTGCAGCGCGTAGAGGCCGAAGTAGGTGAGCCGCGCGACGTCTTCTCCCGGGGCCCAGACGCCGAAGACGCCGCAGGCGTCCTGCGGCCCCTTCTCGCCGGGGAGGACGTCGTGGCTGAGTCGACCGTCGGGGCGAGCCACGGCCCCATGCTCCCACAGCGCGAGCGCTCCTCGCGCCGCCGCGAGCCTCAGTCCCGCTGTCGGCCCTGCTGGCGCCCCTGCTGCCGCGCCGCCTCGGCGGCGTCCTGGCGGCGCTGCTGGCGCTCGAGCACGGCCCCCGCCACCACGGCCGCCACCCCTCCGACCAGCGCACCGAGCAGCCCGAGGGCCACCACCAGGTAGCCCAGGGTCGAGGCGTAGCCGTACTGGGTCTCCGGCTCGCTGAAGGTCAGCCCCAGGGCCACCACGGCCCCGACCGCCGCGCCGCCCACGAGGAAGACGCCGTACCGCGGGCTGCGCCGCACCAGCACGCGGCGGGGCGGCTCCGGCCGCTCCAGCTGCTCGGGGTGCTGCCGCGGCTCCTGCGCGGGCCGCTCGTCGGGGGCGCTCACGCGGCGCCCGCCGGGGCGAGGGGCAGCAGCGCGGACAGGTCGGCGCGCGACCCGCTGGCGCGGACCCGGCCGCTCTCCACGGCCTCGGTCCACGGCAGGTCCCCCACGGCCAGCGACAGCCAGGTGGCGGCGTCGGTCTCCACCACGTTGGGCGGGGTGCCGCGCGTGTGGCGCGGGCCCTCGACGCACTGGACCACGCCGTACGGCGCCACGCGCACCTCCACGCTGTGCCCGGGCGCTCGCTCGGCGAGGTCCTCGAGGGTGGAGCGGACGGCGGTCGCGGTCGTCGTGCGGTCGGCGGAGGTCGGGTCGGTCCGCCAGCGGCTCAGCGCCTCGCGGCCGGCCGCGGGATCGGTGCGTCGGCGGGCTGGCACACCCCCACTGTCTCACCGCCCCCGCCCCCCGCGCCCCTCCCCTCCGTGATCATGGACTCCACCAACACCCTCGGCCGTGATCATGGACTCTGCCAACGGGGACCGCCGTGATCATGGGCCTCCCCGCATCACCACGTCCGCCGGCGGATCTTCGGCGCGACCCCGAGCAGCTCACCGAACTCCTCCTCGAGCCGCATCGACCTGCCCAGCACGGCGTCCTTGCGCACGGGCAGCACGCGCCACCCGTGGTCGCGCTCCAGGTGCTGCCGGCGCGCGTCGTCGGCGGCTCGCCGCTCCGGGCCGTGGAACTCGGCGCCGTCGTACTCGCCCGCCTTGCGCACCTCCTCCCACCCCAGGTCCAGGCACATCGCGCCGGGCCGCTCGTCGGGCACCCACATCTGCACCTGCGGCCGGGGGAAGCCGGCGTCGAGCAGCCGCAGCCGGAACCACGACTCCCCGTACGACTCGGCGCCCGGCTCCATGTGCACGATGAGGTAGCGGGCCTGCCCCGCCCAGCGGTCGCCGCGGAACTCCTCGATGCGCACGAGCAGCACCTCGCGGTCCACGAGGCCGAGCCGCCCCACCCTGTCGAGCACGGCGAGCGCCATCGGCGGCCTCAGGAACCGTGCGCAGTCGAGGGCGGTCCGGTCGGGGCTGGTGACCAGCACACCCCCGACCTCCACCACGTCGTGCGCCGCGAGCGGCGCCTCGTGGATGGAGGCACCCGCCCACTTCGGCGTCCGGTTGCTGGCGGGCACCAGCCCCTGCACGGCGACGGGCCTGGTGTCGAGCGCAGGCCCTCGGGGGTCGACGCCGTGGATCAGCGCGGCCAGGCCCCGACAGGCGACGACGTGAGGTGGCAGCACGAGCGCCGCCGCTTGCGCGACGACCAGGGGCTCACCGAGGAGCGCCGAGGGGACGTAGGCGCCCCGCACCACCTCGACCACCTCGCCCGCCTGGAGCGCCGCCGCCAGCCAGCGGTGGTCGAGGCCGAGCGACCTCAGCTGGGGGTAGGCGAAGGCGGGGAGGAGGTCAGCCCGAGGTGGGAGTCGCGATGGCACCGTCGCAGCGTGGCCTCGCGGCACCAGACCCTGCTGGCGCCATCCACAGGAACACCTGTTCGACACCAGCGCCCATGATCACACCAGGTCTTGTTGGCAGCTTCCATGATCACGGGGGTTCGTGGTGGTGACTCCCATGATCACGGACGGAGGGGGGTCAGGCGCCGAAGACCTCGGGGAGGGTCCGCGTGTGGACGGCGCGCAGCTCGGACAGCGGCACCGAGAACAGCGGCGCGTCCGCGGCGACGTCGAGCACCGCCTCCTCGCCGTCGGCCTCGACACCGTCGGTCACGCCGATGCGCAGGTGGGCGATCCTGCGGGCGGTGCACATGTCGGTGAAGCGCACCTCCTCCTCGCGGGGGACGGCGACGACGACGCGGCCGGCCGACTCGCTGAACAGCGCGGTGGCGGCGTCGACGCCGTCGCGCTCGCACAGCTCGCCCAACCAGACCCGCGCACCGACGCCGCGGCGCAGGCAGCCCTCGACGAGCGCCTGCGAGAGGCCGCCCTCGGAGAGGTCGTGCGCGGCGTCGACGAGGCCGTCGCGGGAGGCGTTGACCAGCACGGACGCGAGCACCTTCTCGTGCTCGAGGTCCACGGCCGGGGGCAGGCCGCCGAGGTGGCCGTGCACCTCCCACGCCCACTCCGATCCGGAGAGCTCCTCGCGGGTGGTGCCCAGCAGGTACAGCTGCTGGCCGGGCAGCGCCCATCCCGACGGGGTGCGGCGGGCGACGTCGTCGAGGACGCCGAGCACGCCGACGACGGGGGTCGGGTGGATCGGCTCGGTCCCGGTCTGGTTGTAGAAGCTGACGTTGCCGCCGGTCACCGGCACGCCGAGCTCCACGCAGGCGTCCGCCAGGCCCGTGACGGCCTCGGAGAACTGCCACATGACGCCCGGGTCCTCCGGGGAGCCGAAGTTGAGGCAGTCGGTGACGGCCAGCGGCACCGCGCCTGCGGTGGCGACGTTGCGGTAGGACTCCGCGAGCGCGAGCTGCGCGCCGACCCGCGGGTCGAGGTGGGCGAAGCGGCCGTTGGCGTCGAGGGAGACCGCCACACCGAGGCCGCTCTCCTCGTCGACGCGGACCACGCCGGCGTCGTCGGGCATGGCCATCGCGGTGTTGCCGAGGACGTAGCGGTCGTACTGGTCGGTGATCCACGCGCGGCTGCAGAGGTTGGCGGAGCCGGCCAGCTGCAGCACCTGCCCGCGCAGCTCGTCACCGGTGGTGGGGCGGGGCAGCGCCTCGGCCGGGTCGGCCTGGAGCACGTCCATGTCGGCGGGGCGGGCCCAGGGGCGCACGTAGACGGGCCCCTCGTGGGCGACCGTGCGCGGGGGCACGTCGACCACGGTCTCGCCGTTCCAGGTGATCTGCAGGCGGCCGGTGCCGGTCACCTCGCCGATGACGACGGCCTCGACCTCCCACTTGGAGGTGATGGCCATGAACGCGTCGAGGTGCTCCGGCTCGACCACGGCCATCATCCGCTCCTGCGACTCGCTCATCAGCACCTCCTCGGGGCGCAGCGAGGAGTCGCGCAGGGGCACCGCGTCGAGGCGGACGGCCATGCCGCCGTCGCCGGCGGAGGCGAGCTCGGAGGTGGCGCACGAGAGCCCCGCGCCGCCGAGGTCCTGGATGCCGGCGACCACGCCGGCGTGGAAGAGCTCCAGGCAGCACTCGATGAGCAGCTTCTCGGCGAACGGGTCGCCCACCTGCACGGCGGGGCGCTTGGACGGGCCGCCCTCGTCGAAGGTCTCCGACGCGAGCACGGACACGCCGCCGATGCCGTCGCCACCGGTGCGAGAGCCGAAGAGCACCACGAGGTTGCCCTCGCCGGTGGCGTTGGCGAGGTGGATGTCCTCGTGGCGCATGGTGCCCACGCACAGCGCGTTGACCAGCGGGTTGCCCTGGTAGACCGGGTCGAAGATGACCTCGCCGCCGACGTTCGGCAGGCCGAGGCAGTTGCCGTAGCCGCCGACCCCGGCGACGACGCCGGGCACCACGCGGGCGGTGTCGGGGTGGTCGAGCGCACCGAAGCGCAGCGAGTCCATGACGGCCACCGGACGGGCGCCCATGGCGAGGATGTCGCGCACGATGCCGCCGACGCCGGTGGCCGCGCCCTGGTGGGGCTCGACGTAGCTGGGGTGGTTGTGGCTCTCCACCTTGAAGGTGACCGCCCAGCCGTCGCCGATGTCGACCACGCCCGCGTTCTCGCCGATGCCGACCAGCAGCTTCTCGCGCATCGCGTCGGTGGTCTTGACGCCGAACTGGCGCAGGTGCGTCTTGGAGGACTTGTAGGAGCAGTGCTCGCTCCACATGACCGAGTACATGGCCAGCTCGCACGCGGTGGGGCGGCGGCCGAGGATCGTGCAGATCCGCTCGAACTCGTCGTCCTTGAGCCCGAGCTCGCCGTAGGGCAGCTCGTGGTCGGGCGTCGCTGCGGCGTGGTCCACGGTGTCGAGCAGGCTCACGTGCCCAGAGCGTAGTGACCTGCGCGGACACCTCAGAACACCGCAGGTCAGAAGGACGACGACGGCGGGGCCGCTGGCTCAGGCGCCCGCTGCGCGGCGCGCGCCACCACCGCCGAGACGCCGGGCTGCGCGCGGACCCAGGCCTCCTGCGCCGTCCGCGCGCTGCACGCCCCCACGCGGACGGCGATCGCGGTGGAGCCGTCGACGGTGAAGACGCCGACCTGCCACAGCGGAAGCGGCTCGTTCCCCGGGGTGCCACCTGTGGTGGGCTGCTCCCAGCGGCGCACGACCGCCATCAGCTCCGGCCCACCGTCCACCCCCGGCTGGTGGGGCAGGACGAGCGCTTCGCGGCAGGGCCACTCGGCCTCGAGCTCGTCGTCGAGCCAGCTCTGGGGATCGCCGGTCTCGCCGGGGGGCCAGCGCAGCACGTCGAGGGTGGCGTACTGGGGTGAGGTGCCCTGCCACCACTGCCCGGCGATGTGCTCGGAAGCACCCGGAGCCGGATCGGACCTGGAGGGCGGCGCCGGTTCGGCACCGCACCTCGCGCGCAGGAGCGAGAGCTCCCACAGCTCGTCCCGCACCTCCCACCGGGGGCGCAGCGAGGCGTCGTCAGAGAGGCCCGGGAGCAGCTCGTCGAGGTCGTCGGTCATCAGCAGCGGACCGCCCGACGACGTGGCCGCCGCCTGCGGTGCACCGGCCGAGGAGCTGCTCGCGGTGACCTCACCGCGACCGCACCCGTTCGTCCCCAGCGCCACGAGGAGGACGACGACGAGCGCAGACGCACGGCCAGCAGCTCGCGAACGCACGGCGCTCACACGCGTCCTGCGCGGGCGGGCGGCCGGCGGGTTGCACACCGCCGATCACCGGCCGTCCATCGCGGCGGCGTCGGCGCGGACGACGTTGGCGGCCACGCGGCGCGCCAGCGCCGCCGCCGACGTGGCTGCCGCGTCGGCGTCCTCCGCCGTGCCCTCCACCAGGTCGACGCGCACCTGCACCGCGGTCGATCCTGCCGTCGTGGTGACCACCGCGCGCCAGCCGCCCTCGACCACGCGGCCGTCGCGCCACACCCCTCCCGGCGCCACCGCAGCGCTGGAGACCGATCCGGGCAGGGATCCCGCGGCGGCCGGGCGCGCGGCGGTGCACCCGGCGGCGTCGCTGCTCGTGGCATCCGCCCAGGTGTAGGCGCTCCGCTCGTCGGCGGAGCCGTCGGAGGCCCACCACCGCTTGACGTCGACGTCCACGAGGAGCTGGTGCTCGCGGTCACCCTCGGGCTCGAACAGCCCGCCGAGCTGGTCGGGCTCCTCTCCCTCGACGGCCAGCGGCTGCTGGGTCCAGTCGCACCAGGACCGCATCCAGCTGCCGCCCGTGCCGGCGCGCCCCAGGCCCACCCACTCCGGGTTCCCGGGGAACGATGCGGGGAGGTCAGTGCCCGTGACGACGGGGAGCTCGGGGGTGGACCCGCCGGGGAAGAGCGGCGCGACGTCGTCACCACGACCGGGCGCGTCGGAGAAGGCCGCGAGCGCGGTGTCGTCGACGCCGCTGCGACGGACGGCGTCGTCGGCGGCCAGCACGCGGGTGGCGGTCCGCTGCAGCAGGGCTCCGGCGGCCCGCCCCGCCTCCTCGGCGGAGGTGGACGCCGCGGTCGTGCCGACCTCCCACGCGGTCGGGCCGGCGGCGGCCAGCGCGTAGGCGCTCCACGACCTGGCCGGGACGGCGCCGCTGGTCGCCGGTTCGTCCCAGGGCACGGCGACGACGACGACGTCACCTGTCGCGCCGCCCCCCTCGCCCGCGGGCGGGTCCCCGAGGGCGTCGACCACCACCGCCCCGGGACACCGCGACGCCTCCCCGGAGACGTCGGCCACCCACGCGGCGGCCGCCTCCCCGCCGGCTGCTCCCGCGGGCCAGCGCAGCACCTCCGTGGTGGTGAAGCCGCTGGGGAACTCCTCGGGGGGCGCGCTGCGTGACCACGCCTGCGTCACCTCGCCCTCCGGGCGGGGGCCGGCCGCGGCGGTCGGGGCGCTGTGCTCGTCCACCGGGCCGCGCTCGCAGGCGCGCCGCAGCCACGCGGGTTGCATGTCGACGATCGCGTTCGTCCAACGGTCAGCGCCGGGCAGCACCTCGTCGAGGTCGGAGGCCTGCAGCAGCACCCGACGTCCAGCCAGCGGAGGGGCGGCGTCCCAGCGCGCGGGGTCCGCCAGTGCCGACGCCGTCGGGAGGGGTTCGGACGTCACGGAAGGAACGGCAGTCTGGTGAGACGCGCCGCATCCTGCGAGCAGCGCTGGAACCCCGAGGACGACGACGAGCGCGCGGGCCCGCGACAGACGCATGCCCCCAGGACGACACCGCGCGCCCCGCCGTTGCACGTGACGCGCCGGACGGCGTCCGCCTCGTCACACGACCGTGACACCGCGGTCACCGGGCGAGGCAGGTCCGGGCGCACGCTCAGGCGACTCCCCGTCTCCTCGGAGGTGCCCGTGTCCGCCGGTTCCACGAACCCAGCAGGCCCTGCCAGCCGCGGCAGCAGCGTCCACCCCGTCGACCGGGTGCCCCCACCGGGCCGCCTGCTGACCCTGGGCCTCCAGCACGTGCTGATCATGTACACCGGCTGCGTCACGGTGCCGCTGGTCTTCGGCGCGGCCGTCGGCCTGGACGCGTCGACCATCGGCCTGCTCATCAACGCCGACCTGCTCGTGGCGGGGATCATCACGATCATCCAGAGCCTGGGCATCGGGAAGGTCCTCGGAGTCCGGCTGCCCGTCGTCGCCGGGGCCACCTTCGCGGCGGTGACGCCGATGATCCTCATCGCCGGGGAGTACGGGCTGCAGGCGGTCTACGGCTCGTTCCTGGCCGCGGGCGTCTTCGGGCTGCTGGTGGCCGTGCCGTTCGCGCGGGTGGTGAGGTTCTTCCCGCCCGTGGTCACCGGCGTGACCATCACCGTCATCGGGCTGTCGCTCATCGGGGTGGCCGGTGGGCTGATCGCCGGCAACGACCCCACCGCCGACGACTACGCGACGCCCTCGCACCTGGGCCTGGCGGCCGCCGTCGTCGTCACGATCGTGCTGGTGACGCGGTTCGTCCGGGGGTTCCTGGGGCAGCTGGCCGTGCTGGCGGGCCTGGCCGTGGGCGTCGTCATCGCGGCGCCGATGGGGCTGGTCGACTTCTCCCCCGTCGGCAGCGCCTCGTGGATCGGCCTGGCCGAGCCGTTCCTCTTCGGCGCGCCGGAGTTCCCGCCTGCGGCGGTCATCGCCATGTGCATCGTCATGCTCGTGATCTTCACGGAGTCGACCGCGGACATGCTGGCCGTCGGTGAGCTGGTCGGACGGCCCGTCACCCCCAAGGCCCTCGCGCGGGGCCTCGCGGCCGACGGTCTGTCAGGCGTCCTCGCGGGCTCCTACAACGCCTTCCTCGACACCGCCTTCGCGCAGAACGTCGGCCTCATCTCCATGACCGGGGTCCGCAGCCGGTTCGTGGTCACCGCGGCCGGCGGCATCCTCGTGGTGCTCGGCCTGGTGCCCAAGATCGGTGAGGTGTTCGCCTCGCTGCCCGGCCCGGTGATCGGCGGGGCCGGGCTGGTGATGTTCGCGACAGTGGCCGCGGTCGGCATCCGCACCCTGGCGCGCGTGGACTGGCGCGACCGCGGCAACTCGGTGATCGTCGCCGTCGCGATCGGCGTGGGCATGCTGCCGGTGGTCAAGGCGGGGATCTACGGGAACTTCCCCTCGTGGGTGCAGATCATCCTCGGCAGCGCCATCACCGGGGCGGTGCTCACGGCGTTCGTGCTCAACCTGCTCTTCCACCACCTGCCGTGGCGCCCGGTGGAGCCCGAGCTCGCCCACGACGAGCCGCTCGCCGACACGACCATCGACCTCACGGCCCCCGGCGGACCCGCCAGCGGCCTCCCGGAGGGCGGGATGCCGGTCAGGGGCACCATGACCAGCGACCCGGCCGGAGCGGTCAGCCCTCCGAGCGGCTCACCGACCCGTCGGTGAGCACGCCGTCGCGGCGCAGCGCGGCCAGTCCGCGCGCGGCGCTGCTGCGCACCGTGGCCTGGGCCATGCCCAGCAGGTCGGCGATCTCCGCGTCGGGCAGCTGCTCGTAGTACCGCAGCACGAGCACCGCGCGGTGCCGCGGCGGCAGGCGGCGCAGGGCCGTGAGCAGGGCGTCGCGGTCACCGCGCTGCACCGCGCCGTCGTCGACGCCGCCGGACACCGGCTCCGGCAGCTCCTCGGGCTCGGTGGAGCGCTCGCGCCGCGTGGAGGCGCGCCGCCAGAAGCTCATCGCCTGGTTGACGAGCATGCGGTTGACGTACGCCGCCGGGTCGGACGCGGCGCTGACCCTCTCCCAGCTGACCAGGGCCTTGGCCAGCACCTCCTGCACGAGGTCCTCCGCGTCGGCCTCGGAGCGCACCAGGCCCCGGGCCATCGACAGCAGCGGGCCGCTGCGCGCGGCCACAAGGTCCTCGAAGCCCCACGCCTGGTCGGCGCGGGGCCTGCGGAGCAGGGAGGCGATGCTCACGGCGCCCCCGAGGAGGGCAGGGGCGCGGAGAAGGAGGCGCTGCCGCCGGTCGCCCGCGTCACGGCCGCGCGGACGGCGGGCACGAGTGCGCTGTAGGCGGCCTGGGCGCTGGAGGCGTCGGACGTGGCGTCGAGCTGGACGAGCTCGCTGCCGATCGCCACGTAGACCCGCAGCGTCGGGGAGCCCTGGCCGGACGTGGAGGCCAGGACCAGCGCCTCGCCGCCGTCGGGCGTCACGGCGCTCGCGTCGAGCGCCGCGGTCGGCCCGGTGCCCTCCAGGCCGGGGCCGGAGCACCCGGGCACCGCCTGGCGGACCTGCTCCAGGGCCGAGGCGGCGGCAGCGGGACCACCGACGACGGCGACGCGCTCCACGACCCCGGGCGGCTCCGCCGCGGAGGCCGAGGGCGCGGCGGTGAGGTCGACGCGCCACAGCTGCAGCGCGTCCACGGACCCAGCGTCCCCGTCGACGCAGGCGCCCAGCGTCAGCCTGGGGTCGGACTCCGGCGCCGGTGCGGACTCACGGACCGGCACGGAGAAGGCACCGGTGAGGTCGGCGGCGGTGAGCATCGACGCCTCGCTGAGCGTCGGGACGTTCGCGTCCGCCAGCGACTCGCTCTGGGAGGTCGCGGTCGGTCCACCGGCGGCTCCACCGCCCTGCAGCTCACCGGACCTCTCGCTCGGTGCGGCGGCCGGAGCAGGGCCGCCACCCGAGCCGGAGTCGGCCGAGCTGCCTGCGGCGGAACCGCCTGACGCCCCTCCGCTCAGGGAGAGGTCGAGCTGCGGCAGCACGAGGCTCCCGAGGAACACCACCACGGCCGCCGCCGCGGCCGCCCCAACCAGCGCGGCGGCCTGGCGGCGCCGGTGCAGCCTGGCGGCGCGTCGCTCCACCGCCGCCAGCAGCGACGCCGGCGCCTGGCGCCGCGACTGCTCGGACGCGCCGCTCGCCGTCGTCCTGGTCTCCGAGGCCGACGACGAGCCGTGACCCTCGCCGAGGGCGGCGCGGAAGGCGCGCGCCACGTCGTCGGAGCCCTCGTCGGGGTCTCCTCCGGTGCGCCCGGTCAGGTCGGTCGGTCGGTCCACGGGTCTAGGACGCCTCCGCCGGTGGTGCCGTGGCAGGGAGGTGCGTGATCACCCGGACGGGCGCTCAGGCGCTCGCGAGCGCCTGGAGCACCGAGGTGAAGAAGCCGAGGCCGTCGGTGCCGTTCCGGCTGGCGCCGCCACCGTGCTCGGTGGGGCCGTAGCCCGGCTCGGTGGCGTGCTCGGGGTGCGGCATGAGGCCCACCACGCGCCCGGAGGCGTCGCGGACGCCGGCGATGTCGCGCTGGGAGCCGTTGGGGTTGCCACCGACGTAGCGGAAGACCACGCGGCCCTCACCCTCGAGCTCGTCGAGGGTGCGCTGGTCGGCGTTGTAGCCGCCCTCTCCGTTCTTCAGCGGGACGACGACCTCCTGGCCGTTCTCGAAGGCCGAGGTCCACGCGGTGGAGGCGTCCTCGACGCGCAGGCGCTGGTCGCGGCAGACGAACGTGCGCACGTCGTTGCGGACGAGCGCGCCCGGCAGCAGACCGGCCTCGCACAGCACCTGGAAGCCGTTGCAGATGCCCAGCACGGGCATGCCGCCGCGGGCCGCCTCGACCACCGAGCCCATGACGGGGGCGATGCTGGCGATGGCGCCGGCGCGCAGGTAGTCGCCGTAGGAGAAGCCGCCCGGCAGGACGACCGCGTCGACACCGCGCAGGTCGGCGTCGGCGTGCCACAGCGAGACCGCCTCACCGCCGCCGCGGACGACGGCGCGCGAGGCGTCGCGGTCGTCCAGGGAGCCCGGGAAGGTGACGACGCCGATCTTCACGCCGAGGCCCCGGCTGCCACCTGGTCGGCGGCGTCGGCGTCGACCACGGCGACGACGTCCTCGATGACGGGGTTCGCGAGGAGCTTCTCGGCGGCCTTGCGGGCCTTCGCGAGGACGTCCGGCGTGACCGGCCCCTCGACGACCAGCTCGAACCTCTTGCCCTGCCTCACGTCCACGAACCCCTCGAGGCCCAGGCGCGGCAGCGCAGCGGCCACCGCCTTGCCCTGGGGGTCGAGGATCTCGGGCTTCGGCATCACCTGGACCAGCACGCGTCCCACGGACCAGGAGCCTAGAGGACCGGAGAGGGCGTTCCGTCCACCCGCCCGGGGGGTGCCCGAGCGGGCTCGGCGCAGCAGCGGTTTGCGCTGTCCTGCCTGGTCGGCAGGATGCGGGCATGCGCATCTCGCACCTCGGACACGCCTGCCTGCTGGTCGAGGCGGCCGGCACGCGCGTGCTGGTCGACCCGGGCACCTTCTCCACCGGCTGGGAGGAGCTCGGCGACCTCGACGCCCTGCTCGTGACGCACCAGCACCCCGACCACGTGGACGTCGAGAAGCTGCCGGCGCTGCTGGAGGGCAACGACGGCGTGCTGGTGCGCGCCGAGCCCGAGACGGCTGCGTCGCTGGCCGACTCCCGCCTCGGGGCGGACGGAGACGTCGACCTGGCGGCGTTCCACCCCGGTGAGGTGCTGCAGCTGGGGGCGCTGACCGTGCGCGCCGTCGGCGGGCAGCACGCGTCCATCCACCCCGACGTGCCCCGCGTGGGCAACGCGGGCCTGGTCTTCAGCGCTCCGGGCGAGCCGGTGCTGTTCGTACCCGGTGACGCCTACGACACCACCCCCGAGGGCGTCGACGTGCTGGCGCTGCCGCTCAACGCGCCGTGGGCGACGTCGGCGATGACCGTCGACTTCCTGCGCGCCGTGGCCCCGTCGGTGGCCGCCGTGCCGGTGCACGACGCCCTGCTGTCGGCGACGGGCCGCAAGGGCTACCTCGCCAACATCGGGCGCCTGTGCGGCGACGTGGACGTCCGCGACGACGGCGGCCGCGGCGTCCACGAGTTCTGATCCCGCGCCCTGACCCCATCCGTGATCATGGACGTCACCACCACGACGTTCCATGATCACGGCAGGTGGTGTCGGTGACGTCCATGATCACGGTGGGGGTCAGAGGCCGTAGGCCTCCAGGAGGCGCAGCCAGACCTCGCTGATCGTCGGGTAGCTCGGCACGGCGTGCCACAGGCGCTCCAGCGGCACCTCGCCGACCACCGCGACGGTGGCCGAGTGGATCAGCTCGGCGGTGTCCGGTCCCACGAAGGTCACGCCGACCACCACCCGGCGGTCCTCGTCGACCACCATCCGGGCCCACCCGGTGTACCCGTCGGCGTGCAGCGCGGAGCCGGCCACGGCGATGTCGAGGTCCACCACCCGCGTGCGCAGACCGGCGCGCTCGGCCGCCGCAGCGGTCAGCCCCACCGACGTCACCTCGGGGTCGGTGAACGTCACCTGGGTGACCGCGCGCTGCTGGGCGGTGGTCGCGTGGGCGCCCCACGCGCCGTCGGCGACCTCCTGGCCCTTCGCCCGGGCAGCGATGACGTCACCGACGGCGCGCGCGACGTACTTGCCCATGTGCGTCAGCGGGGCGTCACCGGTGACGTCGCCGGCGCCGTACAGCCACGGCTGCTCCCCCTGGTCCAGGCCCGTGGCCGCGCCCGTGGTGTCGACGGCGAGGGCCGCGTCGGTGGGCAGCCCCACGGTGTCGAGCCCCACGTCGCCCACCGCCGGACGGCGGCCGGTGGCGACCAGCAGCTCGTCGGCCACGAGGGACGTCCCGTCGGCCAGCACCAGCGTCACCGGGCCGGAGTCCCCTTCGCGGCTGACCGCCGCGGCCTTCGCGTGCAGGCGCACGTCCACGCCGTCATCGCGCATCGCGTCCGCCACCAGCTCGCCGGCCTTCGCCTCGTTCTTGCTGAGCAGCGTGGAGGACGCCACGAGGGTCACCCGCGACCCGAGCCGCGCGAACGCCTGCGCGAGCTCGCAGCCCACCACACCGGCGCCGAGCACCAGCAGGCTCGCGGGCACCTCGGCGGCGCTGGTGGCCTCCCGGCTGCCCCAGTGGGGCGTCGGCGACGGCCCGCGCAGCCCGTCCACGGGCGGCAGGGACGGCGTGGAGCCGGTGGCGACGACGACGGCGCGGCGGGCGGCGATCGTCGTCGTCGCGCCGTCGGGGGCGGTGACCTCCACGCGCTTCTCACCCGCGACGCGGCCGTGGCCCCGGACCACGGTGATGTCCGCGCCGACGGCCCACTCCACCTGGCCGCCGTCGTCCCACCCGGAGGTGAAGGAGTCGCGCCGGGCCAGCACCGCTGCGGCGTTCGCGGGTCCCGTGACCGCCTCGCGCGCCCCGGGCAGGCGCCGGGCGGCGGCCAGCGCCTGCGTGGGGCGGATGAGCGCCTTGGACGGCATGCACGCCCAGTAGGAGCACTCACCGCCCAGCAGCTCGGTCTCGACGACGACGGCGCTCAACCCGCCGCGCACGGCGCGCGCGGCGACGTTCTCCCCCACCGGACCACCGCCGATGACGACGACGTCGGTCTCGGTGACGTCAGGCGCGGGCGTCGTCCGCTCGTCGGAGGGGTGCAGGTCGTGGGTGTGCGAGGGCGTGGGCACGGCGCCCACGCTGCCCGATGGGCGCTGTCACCGCCAGCGGCGGCGGACTACTGCCAGCGGCGCCCGGTGAGCCGCTCGTAGGCCTCGACGTACCGGTCGCGGGTGCGCTCGACCACGTCGTCGGGGAGGGCCGGCGGCGGCTCGGCCGAGGTGCGCGACCACCCGGAGGCGGGCGAGGTGAGCCAGTCGCGCACGTACTGCTTGTCGAAGCTCGGCTGCGCGCGGCCCGGCTGCCAGCCGTCCGCGGGCCAGAAGCGGGAGGAGTCGGGGGTGAGCAGCTCGTCGCCGAGGACGAGCGAGGCCGGGTCGTCGGGGTCGCCGCCAGGGTCCAGGCCGAGCTCGACCTTGGTGTCGGCCAGCAGCACGCCGCGCTCGGTGGCCACCGCGGCGCCGCGGCTGTACAGCTCCACGGTGACCCGCTTGAGCTGCGCCCCGCGCTCCGCGCCGACCAGGGCCGCGACCCCGGCCTCGTTGATCGGCTCGTCGTGCAGGCCCACCGCGGCCTTGGTGGTGGGGGTGAACAGCGGCGCGCGCAGGCGGTCGCCGTCCTCCAGGCCCGGCGGCAGCTCCACGCCGGCCAGCGACCCGGTGGCGCGGTACTCCGCGAGCCCCGAGCCGGTGAGGTAGCCGCGGGCGATGCACTCCACCGGGAGCATGTCGAGGCGGCGGACCACCATCGACCGGCCCGCGACCTGGGCGGGCACGCCGTGCTCGGCACCGGCGCCCACCACGTGGTGGCGCACGAGGCCCCAGTCGTCCAGCTGCTCGAACCACCACAGGCTCAGGGCGGTCAGCAGCGCGCCCTTGTCGGGGATGGGGGTGGCGAGCACGTGGTCGTAGGCGCTGATCCGGTCGCTGACCACCAGCAGCAGCAGCGACGGGTCGGCCTGGGAGGTGTACAGCTGGCGGACCTTGCCGGCGTGCAGCGGGCTCCAGCCCGGCAGCTCCTGCGGCAGGTCGCGCGCGGACGCGGCGTCGGTCTCAGGCGTGCTCACCCGGCAAACCCTGGCAGGGGCGTCCCCCGCAGCGGCGCGGGGGTGGACAGACCGCGGGCCGCGTCAGCCGCCCAGCGCACCGCGAGGTCGGCCTGGTCGAGGCTGAGCAGCGGCACCGACGCGACGGTGCCCGGTGCACCCACGGCGGTGGAGGCGACCGAGAAGGTCCACCGCTGCTCCACCAGGAGCACCGCCTGGTGGATGGTGACCACGCGCGCTGACGGCGCAGCACCGGCCGGGTCGTCCGGTCCGCTCGGGCTGTCGAGCACGCGCTGCCACGACCGCAGCGCCACCACCTGCTGCTCCCCGGAGGGGCTGGTCACCGAGCGCAGCGTGCACGCGGGCACGGGAGCGCCGTCGTGGCCGTCGGGCACGACCACCGCACCGGGCACGGCGCACGGGTCGGTGACCTGCGGCGGGGTCAGCGGCGTGGTGATCCGCCAGGCCACGGTCGAGACCGGCGCGCTGCCCACCGCCAGCCCCACCACCTGCGTGCCGGCCACGGCGGGGACCGGCACCGCGGCGCCGGGGGCGTCCTCACCCGGGTCGTCCGCCGACGGCTGGGCGGTGCGGACGGCGTCGAGGAGGCGGGGAGACCCGTCGCCGAGGCGCTGCGCGGTGGTGCGCACCGTGCGCGTGGTGGCGGTCGACCAGTCGAGGTCCGGCAGCCGCGGCGCCGCAGCGGCCAGGGCCCTGGTCATCAGCCGCTGCTGGAAGCCGAGGTCCTCCGGGAGCACCACCAGCGCGTCGAGCTGCCGCCGGGCGTGGTCGGCGGACCGCCGCTGCTGCTCCTGCCACGCGGCCGCCTGCGCGTCCGCGCGCGCGACCTGGGCGGCGCGCGCGGCGGCCACCGCCATCTGCTCGCGCTGCTGCTCGTGGCGGACCAGCGACAGGGCGACGACGACGACCGCCGCGCAGGCGCCCACCGCGAGCGCGGTGCGCCGCCGCCGTCCGCGGGGAGCTGTCCCGCCCCGACCGCTGCCGTCCGGGCCGCACGCAGCACCGGACGGCCAGGCGTCGTCGTCGAGGTCGAGGTCGGCACCGTAGTCGCTGCCGTCGCTGTCGTCGGTCCAGGCGCTGCGGTCGGCGGAGGAGGCGCCCCGCGGACGGGCGTGCAGGCGGCTCACGACCCCACCGCCGCCAGCAGCGCCGCCGCGGCGGCCCCCAGCTCCGGGCCGTCCAGCGGCAGGTCCGCGCCGCCGGTGCTCCAGACCGCGACGGACGCGGCGCGCCCGTCGCTGACCAGCACCACCTCCCGGACGCGCACGCCACCGGCCCCCGTGGAGCCGCCCTCCCTCACTGCGGTGCCGCGCAGGCCGGCGGCCATCACCCGGCAGCCGAGGGCGGCCCCTCCGCCCTGCGCCGGGCTCCAGTCCGCGATGCGCACCGCCGGGACGGAGCAGGGGTCGCTTCCGCTGGTGGCGCTCAGCCCGGTGACGAGGCGGTAGCCGATCCGCTGGGTCCCGGAGGCGTCCACCGCCTGGGGCCAGACGCCCACCACCTGCAGGTCGACGGGTTCGTCGGCGCGGGCGGCGCGGGGGCCGAGGTCGGCGGGCCACCAGACCACGCCGTCCTGCCCGTCCGCCGGGCCGGCGCCGGCGGCCGCGCCGACGGCCCGGCTCGCGGACCTGACGAGCAGCAGGCGCTGCTCCAGGGCGTTGGCGCCGGCCCGGCCCTCGTGCATCCGCTCCTCCTCGGCGGCGGCCAGAGCAGCGGCCCGGGCCGCGGCGCGCTGGTCGGCGAGGGCGGAGCGGTGCTGCCAGGCCCCGGCCGCGACGAGCCCGCCCACCACGAGCACGGCGACTGCGGCGGCGCTGCGGGACCGGCGGCGCGGAGCGCTGGACGGGTGCTCCGGCGGGTCGTGCGAGGGGGGGCCGGGCTGTCCGGGGGCGTCGTCGTCCGCGGACAGGTCGACGAGCTCGACCTCGCCTGCGCCGGCGGCCACAGCGCATCATCACCCCGCCGGCCGCCTCGCGGCTACCGGACCCCCTCCCTGACCTGCGCGATCAAGGAAGCCGCACGCGCCGTCCGTGCGCGGCTCCCTCGATCGTCGCGAGGTGGGGGCCGCTCAGGGGCTGGCCGTCGTGTCAGCGGACGGTGAGGGCGCCCTCGGCGGCAGCGGCTGCGATGTCGGTGCGCCACTGGCCGCCCTCGAGCGAGACGGCGGCCAGCCGCTCGTAGGCGGCGGACCGCGCGGCGGCCAGGTCGGCACCGGAGCCGACCACCGACAGCACCCGGCCGCCGGCCGAGACCAGCTGGCCGTCGGCGTCCAGCGCGGTGCCCGCGTGGAGGACCCACGCGCCCTGCCCGGAGGCGCCCGCCTCGGCGCCAGTCAGCGCACCGCCGGTCTGCGCCGACGCCGGGTACCCGGGGGCCGCGAGGACGACGACGACGGCGGCCCCGCGGGACCAGCGCAGCGGACCGACGTCGGCGAGGTGCTCGGAGAGGCGACCGGTGGCGCACGCCTGCAGCAGCGCGCCCAGCGGCGTGCGCAGGCGCGCGAGCACGACCTGCGTCTCGGGGTCTCCGAAGCGGGCGTTGAACTCCACCACCCGCACCCCGCGGGAGGTGAGGGCGAGCCCGCAGTAGAGGACGCCCGCGAAGGGCGTGCCGCGGCGTCGCATCTCGTCGACGACGGGCTGGGCGACGCGCTCGACGACCTCGTCGACCAGGCCGTCGGGCGCCCAGGGCAGCGGGGAGTAGGCCCCCATGCCGCCGGTGTTGGGGCCCTCGTCGCCGTCGAGGGCGCGCTTGAAGTCCTGGGCGGGTGCCAGCGGGACCACCGAGGTGCCGTCGGACAGCACGAACAGCGAGACCTCGGGACCGTCGAGGAAGTCCTCGACCACCACCTGCGCGCCGGCGCGGGACAGGCAGGCCGCGGCGTGCTCGAGGGCCTCCTCGCGCGAGGACGTCACGACGACGCCCTTGCCGGCGGCCAGGCCGTCGTCCTTGACCACGTGCGGGGCGCCGAAGAGGTCCAGCGCCTCGGCCACCTCCTCGACCGTGCTGCAGACCCGGGCCATGGCGGTGGGGACGCCGGCAGCGGCCATCACCTGCTTGGCGAAGGCCTTGCTGCCCTCGAGCTCCGCGGCGTGGGCGGAGGGGCCGAAGCAGGCGATCCCGGCGGCGCGGACGGCGTCTGCGACGCCGGCCACCAGCGGCGCCTCGGGACCGACGACGACGAGGTCGACGCCCAGCTCCTGGGCCAGCGCGGTGACGGCGTCGCCGTCGCACGGGTCGACGGGGAGGCAGCCGAGCACGCCGGGCTCCGCCGCCGGTCCGGGGCCGCCGGGGGCCACCCACACCGCGGCGACGGCCTCGTCGGAGGCCAGGGAGCGGGCGAGGGCGTGCTCGCGCGCGCCGGTGCCGATGACGAGGACCTTCACGCGCTGAACACCTCTCCGAGGGCGGCGTCGAGCTGGGCGAGCCCCCAGCGGGCCTCGTCGTCGCCCGTCGTGCACGGGGGCACCACGTGGGTGCGGCTGCCGTTGACGAACGGCAGCAGGCCGCGCGACAGGCACGCCTTCGTGAACGCGGCCATGGGGGCGTTCGCCGCGCCGGTGGCGCCGGCAGGCACCACGGGCTCGCGGGTCTCGCGGCTCTTGACCAGCTCCACGGCCCAGAACACGCCGGTGCCGCGGACCTCGCCGACGACGTCGTGCCGCTCGGCGACCTCCCGCAGCGCCGGGCCGATCACGTCCTCGCCGAGGTGGCGGGCGTGCTCCACCACGCCCTCGTCCTCCATGGCGCGGATGGTGGCCACGGACGCGGCGCAGGCCAGCGGGTGGCCTGAGTAGGTGAGCCCGCCGGGGAAGGCGCGCTCGTCGAAGGTGGCGGCCACCTCGTCGGACAGCACGACGGCGCCCAGCGGCACGTAGCCGGAGTTGACGCCCTTGGCGATGGTCACGACGTCGGGGTCGATGCGCTCGCCGTCGCCGTGCACGTCGTACCCGAACCACGTGCCCGTGCGCCCGAACCCGGCCATGACCTCGTCGAGGACCAGCACGATGCCGTGGCGGCGGGTGATCTCGCGCACCCCGGCGAGGTAGCCCTGCGGCGGCACCATGATCCCCGCGGTGCCCGGCACGGACTCCAGCACGAGCGCCGCGATGGTGCTGGGTCCCTCCAGGGCGATGACCTGCTCGAGGTGCTCCAGCGCGCGCTGGCACTCCTCGGCCTCGCTGGTGGCGTGGAACACCGAGCGGTACAGGTACGGCCCGAAGAAGTGGACGACCCCCTCGGCCCCGGAGTCGTTGGCCCAGCGGCGCGGGTCTCCGGTGAGGTGGATCGCCGTCTGGGTGTTGCCGTGGTAGCTGCGGTAGCGCGCCAGCACCTTCCGGCGGCCGGTGTGCTGGCGGGCCGCGCGGACGGCGTTCTCGTTGGCCTCGGCGCCGCCGGTGGTGAAGAACACCTTGTTGAGGCGGCTCCCCGGCAGGTGGGAGGTGATGAGGCGGGCGGCCTCGCCGCGCACGTCCACGGCGTGCTGGGGGGCCACGGTGGCGAGCCTCGCGGCCTGCTCGCCGATCGCCGAGACCACCCTGGGGTGCGCGTGGCCGATGTTGGTGAACACCAGCTGGCTGGAGAAGTCGAGCAGGGGCCGGCCCTCGCCGTCGTACACCCAGGAGCCCTCGGCACCGGTGACCACCATCGGTGAGATGAGCTTCTGCGCCGACCACGAGTGGAAGACGTGCGCGCTGTCGAGCTCGCGGGTGCGGGCGACGGCGGCGGCGTCCACCGGACGCGACGCCGGCACCACGCCGCCCGACGGCGAGCCTGCCGCGCTCGTCGTCGTGGTGGTCGGGACGGCGGTGCTCGGCATGGGCTCAGCCCTCCAGGAGGTCGGTGCGGACGATGATCTGATCGCGGTCGGGGCCGACGCCCACGGCGCTGATGCGCACGCCGGAGAGCTCCTCCAGCGCCAGCACGTAGCGCTGGGCGGCCGGCGGCAGGTCGGAGAACTCGCGGGCGCCGCTGATGTCCTCGGTCCAGCCCTCGAACTCCTCGTAGACCGGCTTCGCGTGGTGGAAGTCGGTCTGGGTGAGGGGGATCTCGGTGTGCTTGACACCGTCGACCTCGTAGGCGGTGCACACCGGGATGCGCTCGTAGCCGGTGAGCACGTCGAGCTTGGTCAGCACGAGGTCGGTGAGGCCGTTGACCCGCGAGGCGTAGCGCGCGATGAGCGCGTCGTACCAGCCGGTGCGGCGCGGGCGGCCCGTGGTGGTGCCGAACTCGCCGCCGGCGCGGCGCAGGCCCTCGCCGACCTCGTCGTGCAGCTCGGTGGGGAAGGGCCCCTCGCCCACGCGCGTGATGTAGGCCTTGGCCACCCCGACGATCCTGTCGACGCGGTTCGGCGGGATGCCCGAGCCGGTGCACGCGCCGCCCGCGGTGGCGTTGGACGACGTCACGAACGGGTAGGTGCCGTGGTCGATGTCGAGCATGGTGGCCTGGCCGCCCTCGAAGAGCACCGTCTGCCCGGCGTCGAGCATGCGCGTCAGCTCCAGGCCGGTGTCGCGCACCATCGGGCGCAGCCGCTCGGCGTAGGACAGCAGCTCCTCCACGACCTCGTCGACGGTGATGGCGCGGCGGTTGAACACCTTGACCAGCAGCTGGTTGCGGGTCTCCAGGGCGCCCTCGACCTTCTGGGCGAGGATCTTCTCGTCGAAGAGGTCCTGCACGCGCAGGCCGATGCGGTTCACCTTGTCCGCGTAGGCCGGGCCGATGCCGCGGCCGGTGGTGCCGATGCGCCGCACCCCGAGGAAGCGCTCGGTGACCCGGTCGACCGTGCGGTGGTAGGGCGCGATGAGGTGCGCGCTGGCCGACACGATGAGCTTGGAGCAGTCGACGCCGCGCGCCGTCAGCCCCTCGAGCTCCTCGAACAGCACCGACGGGTCGATGACCACGCCGTTGCCGATGACAGGGGTCACCCCGGGCGTGAGGATGCCGGAGGGGAGGAGGTGCAGGGCGTACTTCTCGTCGCCGACGACGACGGTGTGGCCGGCGTTGTTGCCGCCGTTGAACTTGACCACGGCCTCGACGCGGGAGCCGAGGACGTCGGTGGCCTTGCCCTTGCCCTCGTCCCCCCACTGGGCACCGACGAGCACGATCGCGGGCATGCTGACCCTCCTGCGGGTCTCGGAGTCGCTACCTGCCGAGGCTAGCGGGTCCGCCCGACGTGTCCCGAATCCGTGCAGCGCTCGCCCGGCCACTGCTGCGAGGGTGGGGGCGTGAGCAGCCACGAGACCGACCGGCGACCCCAGGCGGCACTCGCGGTGGTGAACGCCAGCGCCGGGTCCGCCCGGACCCCGGCCGCCCGCGACGCCCTCGCCGTGCTGGAGGCGGCGCTGCCGCCGGGCGGCCTGGAGGTGGCGCGCACGGGCGGTCCGGAGGACCTCCGCCGCGCCGTGGCCGGGCTGGACGGGCGCCGGCTGGTGGTGCTCGGCGGGGACGGCTCGGTGCACGCCGCCATCAGCGCCCTGCACTCCCTGGGCGGGCTGGGGCACGTCCGCGCCGTCGGGCCGATCGGCGTGGTGCCCCTGGGCACCGGCAACGACCTCGCGCGCAGCCTCGGGCTGCAGGTGGGCGCGGCGGCGCTGGCGGCGCGCACCGCCCTGGAGGGCCGCCCCTCACCGGTGGAGCTGGTGGTCTCGCTGGGCGAGGACGACGGCGAGGACGGCGTGGTGGTCAACGCCGTGCACGCCGGCATCGGCGTCTCGGCCGCCAAGCGCGCGAAGACCGCCAAGAAGGTGCTGCGCAAGCTGGCCTACCCCGCCGGGGCGCTGGCCGCCGGGGTCGCGGCGCGCCCGTGGCACCTGCGCGTGGTGGTGGACGGGGAGGAGGTGCACGACGGCCGCTCCGGCGTGCTGCTCGTGGCCGTGAACCTCGGCAGCACCGTGGGCGGCGGAGCGCGCCTGTCGCCCACCGCCACGCCGCACGACGGGCTGGTGGACGTGGTGGTCTCCGCCGCCACCGGACCGCTGGCGCGCGCCGGCTTCGCGGCGGCGATGGCCCGCGGCCAGCACGTCGAGCGCCGCGACACCGCCACGGTCCGCGGGGCCGACGTGCTGGTCGAGGCCGTGGACGGGCGCCCGTTCGAGGTCAACGCCGACGGCGACCTGTCGCAGCCGCGCACCCGATGGCGCTGGCGCTGCGCGGGGGACGCCTGGCAGGTGCTCGTCCCCCGCTGAACCGTTCCCGGCTCCCACCGGGCGGTGCGGTCAGGCCAGCCGCTCGGCAAGCTCCCTTCCGAGGTCGCGCCCGGAGCGCCAGGCCTGCTCCACCCGGGGCTTGCCGCTGGGGGTGGCCGCCCACGCGTCGCCGCAGACGCCGAGCAGCCCGCCGGCCACGGCCGTCAGCAGGTGGGGCAGGTCGTGCGCCTGCTGGGGGGCGGCGAACGACCAGCGGTGGGCGGCCGCGGTGAGCGGCGGCGGCACGTCGCCCGGGGCCACGCCCAGCAGGTGGGGCAGGCGCGCGAGGACGGGATCGACGAGCGACTCCGGCTCTCCGAGGGCGCTGCGGGAGGCGTCGGCGGTGGTGTGGGCGACGAGCACGGGGGCTCCGTCACCGCGGCGGGAGCCGTCGTCGGCGAGGAGGGTGACCAGCTCGTCGTCGGCCACGAAGCCGGCGTCGAGCGCGGGCCACCAGGCGCGCTCCCACGTGGCGTAGACGGTGATGACGGCGTCCCACGGGCGGGCGAGCACGCGGCGGGCGGAGGCCAGGCCGGGCGAGGCCTCCACGTCGAGCAGCCTCCCGGCCTGCGGGTCGGGCATGGCGAGCACCACGGCGTCGGCGGCCTCGCCGTCGACGGCGGGCAGCCCGTCGGCCACGCCGACCGAGCGGACGCCGTGGCCCGAGGCCACCTCCAGCCCCTCGGCGAGGCGGTCGACCAGCGAGCGCAGGCCACCGGGAGCGCTCCAGCGCTGCGGCCCGGTGGTGGAGCCGCGCGGCCCGTCGGGTCCGAGCAGGCTGAGGGTGTCGGTCCACGGGTGGGCCAGGCCGTCGGTGCTCCACCCGGAGGCCAGCGCGGCGAAGTCCTCGTCGGAGACGGTGAAGTACGCGGCGCCGGTGTCGACGAGGTGCTGCGAGCCGTCGGCGAGCTCGACCCGTCGCACGCCCAGGCGCCCGCCGAGCCGTCGCCCGCGGTCGAGCAGGCGGACCTGCACGCCGGCGGCCACCAGCGCCTGGGCGCAGGCCACGCCCGCGATGCCGGCGCCGACCACGGTGACGCGGGGCCGCCCGTCCCGACCGCCCGACGGCCCGGACGTCCCCGCGGCCGACGCGCTCGAGGTGCTCACGGGGCGCCCGGCGTGAGGTCCCCAGCGAGCCGGTCGGCGGCGTCGGGGTCGCAGGCGCTGAGGAACTGCGTGCAGCGCTCGGCCTCGTCGTCCTCGCCGATGGCGGCCGCGGCGCGGCCGAGCACCGCCAGCGACCGCAGGAAGCCGCGGTTGGGCTCGTGGTGCCACGGCACCGGGCCGGCGCCGCGCCAGCCCGCCTTCCGCAGGGCGTCCAGGCCGCGGTGGTAGCCGGTGCGGGCGTAGGCGTAGGCCTCGACCACCTGTCCGGCGGCGTAGGCGCGGGTGGCCAGCACCGACCAGGCGAGGCTCGCGGCGGGGTGCGCCGCGGCGACGTCAGCGGGGTCGACCTCGTCGCGCAGCAGCGCGGCGGCAGTGGCCTCCGGCCCGTCGTCGGGGAGCAGCGTGGGGGGCGGCCCCGGCACGGCTCCGCCGTGGCTCCCGGGGGCGCCCGGGGTCGGCAGGGACATCGGGGAGGACATGCCAGCATCCTGCCGCCGCCGGGCCGGACCGGCAGGGCGAGGTGGCCGAGCGCCTGCGACGACTGCGCTGTGGTCGGCTAACGTCGCTGTCCGTGATCGAGGCGACCGTCGCGGGGGCGACGCTGACCGTCAGCGCCGAGGGCGACCTCGACCTCGCCGAGCGCGCGCGGTTCCCGGAGCTGACGGCCCGCGCCGCCGCGAGCGACGTCGACGTGGTGGTGGTGGACCTGTGCTCGGTGGAGTTCGTCGACTCCGCGGGCGCCGCGTTCCTCATCACGCTGGCGGAGACGGCCAAGCGCTCGGGCGCGCGCGCCGTGCTGCGCGGCGCGGACGAGCGGGTGGGCTTCGTGCTGGACCTGTGCGGCGCCCTCGACTCCTACGAGGTGGACGCGGAGCACCGCTGCGCGCCGTCGACGGGCCCGGGTCCGTGGCGCAGCCCCACCGCCTGACGACGGCCGGGCAGCCCGTGCGGCCGCGTGCTGGACGTCACCCGGGAACCGGCTGACAGCCGTCCGGGTGCTGGTGGCGGGTGGTCCGGGCGGGCCGCTGCCGCTGCGGGGCGGCCACCCCGTATCGTCCGGGGAGCCGCGCGCGCTCCAGACAGCGGGTGCAGCGGCCGCCGCAGGCGGGGAGCGGTGACCTGAGCGTGGAGGTGGGGTGCGGGTGGCAGGTCCGGAGCAGACGCAGGACGGGGGCGACCCCGGGTCCGTCCACGTGATCCTCGGCAGTCGCAAGACGCGCGTGGTGCTGACCGGAGAGGTCGACGCCGAGCTCGGCCAGGACCTCCTGGAGGCCTCGGCCGACGCGGAGGCCTCGGGCCTCCCGGTGGAGGTCGACGTCCGCAGCGTGACGTTCATGGACTCCACGGGCGTGGCCTTCCTGGCCCGGCTGGCGTCCCGCAGCCCGGCCAAGCTCGTGCTGATCCGTCCGCCCGACCTGGTCAAGTTCCTCATCCAGGTCACGAGCATCAGCCAGGTCCTGCGCGTGGTCGAGGACGACCCGGGCATCGACCACACGCTGCCGGACGGCTCGGACGACGGCAGCGACGGCCCGGGCGGCCTCGTCGCCTGACGAGGCGCGAGCAGCGGCGCCACCCGGACAGCACGAAGGCCCCCCGGCCGGAGCCGGGGGGCCTTCGCCGTCTGGCGGGGTGCGTCAGCCGTTGAGCGAGGTGCCCGCGGAGCGCAGGTGCTCGCAGGCCTCCTTGACGCGGGCGGCCATGCCGGCCTCCGCGATCTTGCCCCAGGCGCGCGGGTCGTACTGCTTCTTGTTGCCGACCTCGCCGTCGATCTTCAGCACGCCGTCGTAGTTCTTCAGCATGAAGTCGGCGACGGGACGCGTGTAGGCGTACTGCGTGTCGGTGTCGATGTTCATCTTCACGACGCCGAAGTCGACCGCCTGGCCGATCTCCTCGGCGGTGGAGCCGGAGCCGCCGTGGAAGACGAGCGCGAAGGGCTTGTCGCCGCCGCCGAACTCCTTGGAGACGGCGTCCTGAGCGGCCTTGAGCACCTCGGGCTTGAGCTTGACGTTGCCCGGCTTGTAGACGCCGTGCACGTTGCCGAAGGTCAGGGCGGTCAGGTAGTAGCCCTTCTCACCCACGCCGAGGGCCTTCGCGGTGGCGATGGCGTCCTCGGGGGTGGAGTACAGCTGGTCGTTGATCTCGTTGGCGACGCCGTCCTCCTCGCCACCGACCACGCCGACCTCGATCTCGAGGACGACCTTGGCGGCGGAGCAGCGGTCGAGCAGCTCGGTGGCGATGGAGAGGTTCTCCTCCAGCGGCACGGCGGAGCCGTCGAACATGTGCGACTGGAACAGCGGGTCGCGGCCGTTCTTCACGCGCTCCTCGCTGATGGCCAGCAGCGGGCGCACGTACTTGTCCAGCTTGTCGGCCGGGCAGTGGTCGGTGTGCAGGGCGATGTTGACGCCGTAGCCCTTGGCCACGTGGTGGGCGTACTCGGCCAGGGCCTCGGCGCCGCGGACCATGTCCTTGACGGTCGAGCCGGACGCGTACTCGGCGCCGCCGGTGGAGACCTGGATGATGCCGTCGCTGCCGGCCTCGGCGAAGCCCTGGATGGCGGCGGTGATGGTGGACGAGCTGGTGATGTTGATCGCCGGGTAGGCGAAGGAGCCGGCCTTGGCCTTCTCCAGCATCTCCGCGTAGACCTCAGGGGTGGCGATGGGCATGGGGGAACTCCTCCTGGTCGGATGCTTCGCCGCCGATCCTCCCACCGGCTCAGACGACGGCGAACACCACGTACCCCGCTCCTGCCAGCACCAGCACGGACACCGACAGCACCACCGGGGACCTCAGGACGCCGGGCTCGCGGGGCACCGCGCGCTCGGCGGCGGGGGTCAGCGACCACACGAGGCCCCGCAGCTCCGACTCGGGCTTCGGGCGCCCTCCCTGCGACACCAGCCAGCCCACGAGGACGGCGACCACCGTGGCGACGCCACCGCCGAGGAAGCTCGAGCCCTGCCCCGACAGCGCGAGCGCTCCGGTCTGGTTGAGCACGAAGACGACGACGGCGCCGAGGGTGCCGCTGACCAGTCCCCAGAAGCCGGCGGAGCCGGTCATCCGCTTCCAGAACAGCCCCAGGACGAACACCGCGAAGAGGGGCACGTTGAAGAAGGAGAACAGGGTCTGGATGTAGTCCATGATGTTGGTGAAGCCGGCGGCGATGAACGCCGTGCCGATGGCCAGCGCGGTCCCGATGACGGTGACGGCGCGACCGACCTCCAGGTAGTGCGCGTCGTCGCGGCCGGGACGCACCCAGTCCTGCCAGAGGTCGTAGGTGACCACGGTGTTGAACGAGCTGACGTTGGCGGCCATGCCGGCCATGAAGGCGGCGAGCAGGCCCGCGAGGGCCACGCCGAGGAAGCCGTTGGGCAGCAGCTCGTCGAGCAGCAGGGGCACGGCGTCGTTGTAGGTGACCCCGCCGCTCGGACCGCCCGTCTTGAGCGCCTCGATGCCGGGGACGAGCACCGCGGCGACCATGCCCGGCACGATGATCACCAGGGCGATGAGCACCTTGGGGAAGGCCGCGATGAGCGGTGTGCGCTGGGCGGCGGAGGCGCTGCGCGCCGAGAAGGCCCGCTGCACCTCGGTGAAGTTGGTGGTCCAGTAGCCGAACGACGTCACGAAGCCCAGGCCGAGCACCACGCCGATCGTGGAGCCGACGCCGTTGGTGATGCCGGTGAGGTCGCTGCCGGGGAAGGCCTGCAGCATCGAGCCGCTGCCCTGGTCGGTGAGGCGCTGCACGAGGCCGCCCCAGCCGCCCACGCGGTGCAGGCCGACGAGCGTCAGCGGCACCATCGTGGCGACGATGACGAAGAACTGGAGCACCTCGTTGTAGATGGCCGCCGACAGGCCGCCGAGGAAGGTGTAGGCCAGCACGATGACGCCGGCGAGCACGATGGCGAGCCACGTGGGCAGCCCGAGCAGGGCGTTGACCACGATGGCCATGGCGTACAGGTTGACGCCGGCGAGCAGCACGGACGCGAGGGCGAACAGCAGGCCCTGCAGGCGCTGGGTCTTGGCGTCGAAGCGGCGCCCGAGGAACTCCGGCACGCTGCGGACCTTCGAGCCGTAGTAGAAGGGCATCATCACCAGGGCCAGGAAGACCATGGCCGGGATGGCGCCGATCCAGTAGTAGTGGAACGCCTGCTCGCCGAACTGCGCGCCGTTGGCGGCCTGCCCCAGCAGCTCGATGGCGCCGAGGTTGGCGGAGACGAACGCCAGGCCCGTGACCCACGCGGGCAGCGAGCGGCCCGACAGCAGGAAGTCGAGGCTGGAGGAGATCCTGCGGCGGGCGAGCAGCCCGATCCCCAGGACGACGACGAAGTACAGCGCCACCAGCACGTAGTCGCCGGCGCTGGCGTCGATGCGGGTGGCGCCGGTGGTGCCTGCCGCCAGCACGGGCGCGGTGGAGGCCAGGACGGCGCTCACCGCTGCCCCGCCTCGTCGTCGTCACCGGAGGCGTGCAGGGCCTCGCGGACGGCGGGGTCGTCCTGGGTGAGCGGGCTCGCGAGCACCCACACGACGAAGGCGGCGCCCATGACGAGCATGCCCAGGCCCGCCCAGAGGTTGAGGTTGATCCCGCCGGTCTTCTCGGCGGCCTCCGGCGGGAAGGAGACCAGGCCCCACACGAGGCAGACCAGGCCGTAGACCAGGAACAGGGCTCCGATGACCGACCGGATGTCGAAGGCGAGGTCCGCCAGCCGGGCCCTCGCCGGCTGGTCGGAGGTCGGGGTGGGTGGCTGTGGCACGTCGGGCTCCTCACGGCCCCCACCTCCCGTGGCGGAGGCCGCTGTGAACGCTCACACCGTTGCCTCAGGACCGCACTTCGATCACCTGCGGCGGCCTCCTCCGATCACCCGACCGGAGGCACCTGCCCGAAGGCGTGCCGCCGCAGCCACGCGTGCACCGCCACGGCCGCGGCGGCACCGGCGTTCATCGAGCGGGTGGAGCCGAACTGCGCGATCTCCACCAGCAGGTCGCTGGCGGCCACGACCTCCGGCGACAGGCCCGGCCCCTCCGAGCCGACCACCAGCAGGCAGCGGGCCGGCAGGTCGGACGTCTCCAGGGCCGCGGCGCCCGGCGCGTTGTCCAGCCCCACCACCGGCAGCTCGCGCTCGCGCGCCCAGACCACGAGGTCGGTGGCGGTCGCGTGGTGGTGGACCGCCAGGTACCGGTCGGTGGCCATCGCGCCGCGCCGGTTCCAGCGGCGGTCGGCCACCACGTGGAACCCCGCCGCACCGGCAGCATTGGCGGTGCGCGCCACGGACCCGACGTTCATGTCGTGCTTGAAGCCCTCCACGGCCACGTGGAGCTCCGCGCCCGGCCAGTCGCGCGCGCGGCGCTCGGCCAGGTCCGTGCGGATGGCCGCCTCGCTCCAGTAGCGGTACCGGTCGACCACGTTGCGGCGGTCGCCCTCGCGCAGCAGCTGCGGGTCGAGCCGGGGGTCGTCCGGGGGCGGGGCGCCGTGCTCGACCTCCCAGGGGCCGACCCCGACCACGCGCACCCGCTCGTCGTCGTCCTCCTGGGGGCCTCCCGCTGCCGGCCGCTGCTCCACGGGCGCCAGCCTGCCCCACGCCCTCCGCGGCGCTGGTCGGAGCGCCGGCGACGACGGTCGCCAGCGCCCAGCCTCCACAGCGGGCACCTAGGGACCTCCCAGCGACGGGGTCGGCGCGGACCCGAACCTCGTGGCAGGTCGGTCCCGCGCAGCGCGGTGCCGCAGAGGGACGGGAGCGGACCATGGGCGTCTTCAGGGCCAGGCGCAGCGAGGACCGGCAGCTGCGCACCTACGAGGGGCGCGTGCTGCCCCGCCAGGGCGAGGACGTCGACGACCAGGGCGTCGGCTTCGACGTGGCGACGCTGCTCGGCCGGCGCCGCCTGCTGCAGCTCGGCGGGGCCGGTGCCGCCGCCACCGTGCTCGCCGCCTGCGGGGGCACCGACGCGGCCAGCAGCACCTCCGCGAGCACCGCGACGACGTCCTCGGGCCTGGCGGAGGTCCCGGAGGAGACGGCGGGGCCCTACCCCGGCGACGGGTCGAACGGCCCGGACGCCCTCGAGGAGAGCGGCATCATCCGGTCCGACATCCGCTCCAGCTTCGGCACGTCCACCACCACGGCCGAGGGCGTCCCGATGACGCTCCAGCTCGACCTGGTGGACCTGGCGAACGGCAGCGCCGCGTACGAGGGTGCGGCCGTCTACGTGTGGCACTGCGACCGGGACGGGAAGTACTCGATGTACAGCGACGGCCTCACCGCGGAGAACTACCTGCGCGGCGTGCAGGTGGCGGACTCCTCGGGCCGGGTGGAGTTCACGAGCGTCTTCCCCGCCTGCTACTCCGGCCGGTGGCCGCACATCCACTTCGAGGTCTACCCCGACTCCTCCTCGATCACCGACGCCGGCAACGCCATCGCCACCTCCCAGGTCGCGATGCCGCAGGACGTGTGCGAGGTGGTCTACGCGACCAGCGGCTACGAGCAGTCGGTGACCAACCTCGCGCAGGTCAGCCTGGCCACCGACAACGTCTTCAGCGACGACCAGGGCGTGAGCCAGACCCCGACGGCCACCGGGGACGCCACCAGCGGCTACGTGGTGAACCTCGAGGTCGGCGTGGATGCCACCACGCAGGCGGCCACCGGGATGTCGGCGCCCACCGGCGGCGGCCAGGGCGGCCCGGGCGGGACCCCGCCCGACGGCGCCCCCGGCGCCGCGCAGGAGCAGACGACCACGTCGTGACCCCCGCCACCGGCGGCCCGCGCACCGCGCGCCCACCCGCTGGCCCCGCCCTAGGGTGGGCGGGTGAGCGAGCGCGCGGCGCCGGTGACGTGGCTGACCGACATGGACGGGGTCCTCGTGCACGAGGGCTCCGCCATCCCGGGGGCGAGCGCCTTCCTGGCGCGCCTGGTGGAGCGCGAGCGGCGCTTCCTCGTGCTCACCAACAACTCGATCTACACCCCGCGCGACCTGCGCGCCCGGCTGCACGCCTCCGGCATCGACGTGCCCGAGCAGGCGATCTGGACCTCGGCGCTCGCCACGGCGAAGTTCCTGGCGGAGCAGAACCCCGGCGGGTCGGCGTACGTCATCGGCGAGGCGGGGCTCACCACGGCGCTGCACGAGGCGGGGTACACGCTCACCGAGACCGACCCCGACTACGTGGTGCTCGGCGAGACGCGCACGTACTCCTTCTCCGCCATCACCCGCGCGGTGCGGCTCATCGAGGGCGGGGCGCGCTTCATCGCCACCAACCCCGACGCCTCGGGGCCCTCCCTGGAGGGCAAGCTGCCGGCCACGGGCGCCGTCGCCGCGATGATCACCAAGATCACCGGGCGGGAGCCGTACTACGTGGGCAAGCCCAACCCGATGATGTTCCGGTCGGCGCTCAACGCCATCGACGCGCACTCCGAGAGCACGGTGATGATCGGCGACCGGATGGACACCGACGTCGTCGCCGGCATCGAGGCCGGGCTGGAGACCATCCTCGTGCTGACGGGCTCCACCTCCCGCGCGGAGGTGGAGCGCTACCCGTTCCGCCCCCACCGCATCGTCGACTCGATCGCGGACGTCGTCGACCTCGTCTGACGACGAGCCCCGACGCCCCGACCCCCACCGACGCCGAGCCAGCCCCGTGCCCGACCTCGCCGAGCTGTCCGCCGGTGCCCTCTACGCGGTGGTGTGGGGCCTGGTCTTCGTGGAGTCCGGGGTCCTCGTGGCGTTCTGGATGCCCGGTGACACGGTGCTCTTCACCGCGGGGCTGGTGGCGCAGGCCTCACCGGGGGTGGACCTGTGGCTGCTGGCCGGGGGCACGGCCGTGGCGGCCACCGCGGGCAACGCCGTCGGCTACTGGACGGGGGCGCGCTACGGGCGGCCCTGGCTGGAGAAGCGGCCGCCCAAGGTGCTGGCGCACCTGGCACGGGCGGAGGCGTTCTACGAGCGGTTCGGTCCGGTGGCCCTGGTGGTGGCCCGCTTCATCCCGTGGGCGCGCACGTTCGTCCCGGTGCTGGCCGGGGTGTCGCGCATGCGCTACTCGCAGTTCCTGGCCGCCACGCTGGCCGGGGCGCTCGTGTGGGGCGCCGGGCTCATCGTGCTGGGCTACTTCGCGGCGACCGTCCCGTGGCTGAAGACCGCCGCGTACGCGGTGGCGGGCACGGCCGTGGCGCTGTCCGTGGTGGTGCCGGTGGTGGCCGCGGTGCGTCGCCGCCTGGCCCGCCGCCGCGGCGCCCCTTCCGCCGAGGGGACGGAGCAGGACGACGACGGCGGGCGCGGAGCGGGTCAGAGGCCGAGCTCGTCCACGGAGTAGGCGGTGAGGTAGGGCAGCCCCTGGGCCTCGACGACCTCCTTGGCACCGGTGGCGCGGTCGAGGATGACGGCCACGGCCACCACCTCCGCGCCGGCCTCGCGCAGCGCGGTGACGGCGGTCAGCACGGAGCCGCCGGTGGTGGAGGTGTCCTCCACGGCCACCACGCGGCGCCCGGCCACGTCAGGGCCCTCCACGCGGCGCTGCAGGCCGTGGGCCTTCGCCTCCTTGCGCACGACGAACGCGTCGAGCGGGCGCCCGCTGCCCGCGGCGGCCCGAGCGCCGGAGGCGTGCAGCAGGGCGCAGGCCACCGGGTCTGCGCCCATGGTGAGCCCACCGACGGCGTCGACGCCCTCGAGGCCGCCGGGCACCTGCTCGGCGAGGAGGTCGAGGAGCACCTCGCCGACCAGCGGCGCGGCCTCGTGGTGCAGCGTGACGCGGCGCAGGTCGACGTAGTAGTCGGCCTCGGCGCCGGAGGACAGGGTCACCCTGCCGCGCACCACGGCGAGGTCGGAGATGAGCTGCAGCAGGCGGGCGCGGGCGCTGCTCGGGCGGCTGGTCACGGCACTGGTGGCGTCGCTGGTCACAGCCGGAAGGCTAGTGAGCCGCGGCGCCCGTGCGCTCCCCCGTGGCCTCGCCGGGCCGCTCCCCACGCGCTCCGCTCGCCAGGGAGGCCTCCACCGCGCGGCCCTCGACGTCGAGCTCGGGCAGCCAGCGCAGCCACCGCGGGAGCCACCAGGCGGCCCGGCCGAGCAGCGCCAGCACGGCGGGGATGAGCACCATCCGCACGAGCACGGCGTCGAAGAGCACGCCCACGGCCAGGGCGAACGCGATGGGCTTGATGGTGGCGTTGCCCTCCGGCACGAAGCCGCCGAACACCGACAGCATGATCGTCGCAGCGGCCACCACGACGGGCGCCGCGGCGCCGAAGCCGCTGACCACGGCCACCATGGGCTCCTCGCTCCTCGACGCGCGCGAGTGCGCCTCGTGGATCCGGCTGACGATGAAGATCTGGTAGTCCATCGCCAGCCCGAAGAGGATGCCCACCACGAGGATCGGCGCGAAGGAGATGATCGGCGCCTCGCCGTTCGCGTTGACCAGCTGCTGCAGCCAGCCCCACTCGAAGATCGCCACCGTGGCGCCCAGCGCCGCGCCGACGGTCAGCAGGAACCCGAGCACGGCGGTGACCGGCACGAGCACCGACCTGAAGACGACCAGCAGCAGCACCAGCGCGAGGCCCACCACCACGGCGAGGTAGACGGGCAGCGCGCCGTTGAGCTTGGCGGAGATGTCCACGCTGACGGCGGTCGACCCGGTGACGCTCACCTGGCCGCCGCCGCTGGTGCGCAGGGCCCGGATGTCGGAGACGAGGTCCGTGGTGGCCTCGGTGGACGGGCCGGACGCGGGGATGACGGTGACGAGCGCGGCCGTGCCGTCAGGTGAGGGCACCGGTCCGACGACGCCCCCGCCGGGCAGGTCGGTGGCGACGTCCGGCAGCCCCTCGACCTCGGCGGCGAGCTGGGCGGCCTGCTGGGTGGGGTCGGCGCCGCCGTCCACCAGCACCAGCAGCGGGCCGGCGACACCGGGGCCCCAGTGCTGCGCGACGAGGTCGTAGGCGCGGCGCTGCTGGCTGCCCTCCTCCGCGGTGCTGTCGTCGCCGAGGGTCGTGCGCAGGGAGAACACCGGCACCGCCACCACCCCGAGGACGACGACGACGGCGAGCAGGCTCACCAGGCGCTGGCGCGTGACGAAGCGCGCCCAGGCGGGCAGGACGCCCGCGCGACGGGCGGCGTGCGCGTGCTGCGCGTGCGGCTCGACGTCGAGGCGACCGGTGGTCTCGCGCATCCGCTGCAGGTGGTGGCGCTGGCGGCGGCTGAGCAGCCGGAGGCCGAGCACGCCCGCGAGCGCCGGGAGCAGGGTGAGCGCCACGAGGACGGCGACGGCCACCGTGGCGGCGGCGGCGACGCCCATCTGCGTGAGGAACGGGATGCCCACCACGGACAGCCCCGCCAGGGCGATGACCACGGTCAGGCCCGCGGTGACCACGGCGCTGCCGGCGGTGCCGGTGGCCACGCCCACGGCGTCGGGGACGGAGCGCCCCGCCAGGAGCTCCTGGCGCAGGCGCGACAGGACGAAGAGGCCGTAGTCGATGCCCACGGCCAGGCCGAGCATGATCGCCAAGATCGTGGTGGTCGACTGCACGTCGGTCAGCGCGGTCGCCGCGACGATGCCGAGCGCGCCCACGCCCACGCCGATGAGAGCGGTGAGCAGGTTGAGCCCCGCGGTCACGAGGGTGCCGTAGGTGACCAGCAGCACCACGACGGCGACGACGACGCCGAGCACCTCGCCCACGCCCCCGAGCGCGGCGGGGTCGGTGACCGCCTGACCGCCGACGGCGGCGTCCCAGCCACCGGTGGCGGCGCCCTCGACGGCGTCGACCAGCGCGGTGCGGGAGGCCTCGGTGATGTCGCCGGTGGGCACGCCGTAGCGGACGTCGACGTAGGCGGCGCGCAGGTCGGGCGAGACCGTGGGGCTGGCCTGGTCGAACGGGTTCGACACGCCCTCGACCTGGGGGAGCTCCCCGAGCTCGGCGACCAGCTGGCCGATGCGCTGGGCGTCGGCGGGGTCGGTGACCGTCTGGCCCTGCGGCACCTGCACCACCACCCGGGCGGTGGCTCCGTCACCTCCGGCCGCGGCGGCGCCGAAGCGCTCCTGCAGCGTGGACAGGGCCTTCGTGGACTCCAGGCCCGGGATGGTCACATCGGCGGTGAAGGGCTTGCTGAAGGCTGCGGCCGAGCCGCCGACGGCGGCCAGGACCACCAGCCAGACGGCCAGCACGAGCCAGCGGCGGGAGTGGCAGGCGCGGCCGAGCCGCTGCAGGAAGGTCGCCACGGAAGAGCTCCTCGAACGGTGCGGTGGGGTGCTGCGAAGGTCGGCGGCTGGGGAGACCGGGCGCGCCCGGTCCGCGTCAGACGGCCTGACCGAGGGCGGCGGGGCTCGCGGGGGCGGGGGTGGGCTGCAGGACGTCCAGCGCGATGCGCTCGAGCAGGGGCCGCAGCAGGGCGGCGTCGTGGTGGCGGAACTGCTCGGCCACGGCGAGGCTCGCGGCGAGCGCGGCGGTCACCCGGGCGGCCCGCTCGAGCCCGGCGCGCTCGGCGTCGGGCCCTCCCAGGCGCACGGGCGCGTGGGGGCTGACCTGCGCGCAGCTGGGGGCGGCGGCCGGCGCGGAGCTGAAGCAGGCCGAGAGCAGGGCGGGCACCGGCGCCAGGCGCTCGCCGAGGGGGGACCCGTCCAGGGCGCCCTCCTGGGCCAGCGCGATGGCGAGGCGACCGGGTGCACTGACCGCGAGGCCCGACAGGCCCGCGGCCGCGGCGGCGTCCCGCTCGGGGCCCTCGGGCAGGTGGGCCACGTCCTCGGCGACGGCGCGGACCGCGTCGAGGCAGCTGTCGGCGACGGCCTCGAGCAGGGAGTCCTTGGACCCGAAGCGGTGCAGCAGGCCTGTCTTGGAGTAGCCCACGGCCTCAGCGATCTCGCGCAGCGAGGTGCGCTCCACGCCGTTCTCGGCCAGGAGGGCCGCGGCGGCCTCGACGATGCCGGCGTCGATCTGCTCGCGCGTCTGCCTCACGCCGCCCTCACCTCCCCCGGGTGGTCCGCTCCGGTCCGGAGTGGACCGCTGCGGTCCACATCAGACCACGTCGGTCCACCTCGTGCACGCGGCACCCCGGCCGCCGGCTGCCCAGGACATCCCGACCACTCCTTCGGCTTCTCCCGTGACGAACGCCTTCCACCGTGAGAAACTGGGAGCTGGCTGGTTGTCACGAGCAACCTCCCCCTCCCACCCCGACGTCCGACGAGGACCGTGCCGACTCCCGTGTCGACCTCTGCCGCGCCCACGCCCGCCACCCTCCGCCCCGCCCCCGCTCCCGTGCCTCGCGAGCGCGACTTCACCGCCCTCCCGTTGCGCCGCCGCGCGGCCTGGGTGGTGCTCCTCGGCAGCCTCGCGGCGCTGGGCGCCTTCACCATCGACCTGTACCTGCCGGCCTTCCCCGCCCTCGAGTCCGAGCTGGGCGCCTCCGCCTCGCAGGTGCAGCTCACGCTGACCGGGACCATGGTCGGCGTCGCGCTCGGCATGCTGCTGGTCGGACCGCTGTCCGACGCCGTCGGCCGCCGCAGGCCGCTGCTGGTGGGGCTGGGCGTGCACGTCGTCGCCTCGCTGCTGTGCGCGCTGGCCCCCTCCATCGAGGTCCTCTCCGTGCTGCGCGTGCTGCAGGGCCTGGGCACCTCGGCGGCCTCCGTCATCGCGCTGGCCGTGGTCCGCGACAAGTTCGAGGGACGGGGCGCTGCTCGCCTGCAGGCCCGGCTCATGGTGATCGTGGGCGTCTCGCCGCTGTTCGCGCCGTCCATCGGCGGGGTGCTGCTGGAGCTGTTCCACTGGCGCGGGCTGTTCGTGGCGCTCGCCGTCCTCTCGGCCTCCCTCGCCGTGGCCGTTGGCGTGCTGCTGCCCGAGACCGTGCCGGCCCGCCAGCGCCGCCGCTTCCGCCTGGTGCCCGCGCTGCGCGGCTACGTCGGCCTGCTGCGCGACCCGGCCCTCATCGGCCTGGTGCTCGTGGCGGGCATGTCGATGTCGGCGATCTTCGGCTACGTCGCGCAGTCGTCCTTCGCGTTCCAGCAGCAGTACGGGCTCAGCGCAGCCGCCTTCGGCCTGGTCTTCGCCACCGGTGGCGGGATGCTCGTGCTCGGCACCCAGGTCAACGGCTCGCTGGTGCACCGCTTCTCCTCGCAGGGCCTGCTCGTCACCGGGCTGAGCGCGGGCGCCGTCAGCGGCCTGCTGCTCGTGGCGGGCGCGACCACCGGCGCCGGTGGCCTCCTCGGCCTGCTCGTGCCGCTGTGGCTGACGATGTTCAGCATCGGGCTGGTCATGCCCAACAGCCCCGTGCTCGCCCTGGAGCGCCACGCGACGGCCGCCGGCGCCACCGCGGCGCTGCTCGGCGCCTCCCAGCACGGCGTCGCCGCGGCCGCCGCCCCGCTGGGCGGCTCGCTGCCCTTCGCCCCCGCCACGTCGATGGCGGTGATCATGTCCGGGGCCCTGCTCGTGGCCCTGGTCGTCTACCTGGTCTTCACGCGCCGCACCCTCGCGCGCCCCCCGGTGCTGCACGGCGAGGAGGCGCGCCTGGCGGCCGCCGCCGAGGCCGAGCGCGTGCGCCAGCTGGAGGCCGAGGCCGCCCGCCTGGCCGCTGCGGGGCGGAACGAGGAGCACGGTGACGAGCGCCGGGCAGCAGGGAAGGGCGCCCAGGCCCAGCCGGCGGGAGCCGCCTGCTCGCCCTGCACCGACTGCTGACCGACGGGCGGCTGCGAGCTGGTCGGCTGCTGACGCCCACCTCGCACCGGGTGGGCTCCCGCCGCGTCCAGTAGCGTCGCGGGCGTGCGGATCGCCACCTGGAACGTCAACTCCGTGCGCGCCCGGGTCGACCGGGCCGTGGCCTGGCTGCAGCGCAGCGACGTCGACGTGGTGGCGCTGCAGGAGACCAAGTGCAAGGACGCCCAGTTCCCCTACGAGGCCTTCCGCGAGGTCGGCTACGAGGTCGCCCACGTGGGCCTGAGCCAGTGGAACGGCGTGGCCGTGGTCTCCCGGGTGGGGCTGGAGGACGTCGAGGTGGGCTTCCCGGGGCAGCCCGGCTGGTCGTCGTCGCCGGAGGTCGAGGCCGCGACCGAGGCCCGCGCCATCGGCGCCACCTGCGGCGGCGTGCGGGTCTGGAGCCTGTACGTGCCCAACGGCCGCTCCCTGGAGGACCCGCACCTCGCCTACAAGCTCGAGTGGCTGGCGGCGCTGCGCGCAGCGGGCGCCGACTGGATGTCCGCCGACCCGCAGGCGCAGATCGCGCTGTGCGGTGACTGGAACGTGGCGCCGCAGGACGACGACGTGTGGGACATGAGCGTCTTCGAGGGCTCCACGCACGTGACGCAGCCCGAGCGGGACGCCTTCCACGCCGTGGTCGACACCGGCTTCGCCGACGTGGTCAGGCCCCACGCCCCCGGACCGGGCACGTACACGTACTGGGACTACAAGCAGCTGCGCTTCCCCCGCCGCGAGGGCATGCGGATCGACTTCGCGCTGTGCTCGCCGGCGCTGGCGGACCGGGTGACCGGTGCCTCCATCGACCGCGAGGAGCGCAAGGGCAAGGGCGCCTCCGACCACGCCCCCGTCATCGTCGACCTGGCCTGAGCCCGCCGGTGGGAGCTGAGCGCCGCTCGTCCGCGCGCATGGCGCCGGCGACGCGCCGCACCTGGCGCGACGCCGGCCTCGCCGGCTCCACGCGGCGCCTCGGCGGGCAGCGGCCGCGGGCGGCGGGCCGTGAGCGCCGCCCCCTGCAGCACGCAGGCGGTGACCTCCTCACCGGTGGCCCAGGCGCACCGGGCGGGTCGCCGGCAGCGCTGGCCGAGGAGCCGGTCGCCGGGCAGGTCGTCGGTCCGCGCGAGCCCGACGGGTGGGTCCTCGCCGACGACGGTGCCGCCCTGGCCACCTACGTGCACGAGCCGGCGCGACCGCCGGCGCCGCGGTGGCGCGACAGGCTGGCAGGGCGCCACCCCGCACCACCCACCGTGGTGCTCGTGCACGGGTGGACGCTCAGCGCGGTGGTGTGGGACCGCGCGGTCGCCGCGATCACCGAGGCCCGTCCCGACGTGCGCGTGGTCCGCTACGACCAGCGCGGCCACGGATCCTCAGCGGCCCGCGGGCCGCTGGCCCCGGCGGGGCGCCCGGTCGCGGCGATCAGCCGGCTCGCCGACGACCTCGCCGCCGTCGTCGACACCTGCGCCCCCGAGGGCCCGCTGGTGCTGGTGGGGCACTCCATGGGTGGCATGGCGCTGCTGTCGGCCAGTGCGCGGGCCCCGGGCCTGCTGGGCCCGCGCACGCGCGGGCTGGTGCTGGTGAGCACGTCAGCGGGGGGCCTGTCCTCGGCGGGTCGGCCGCTGGCACCGCTGATGGCCGCCCTGGCACGCCTCCCGCAGGACGTGCTCGTGCCGCGGGCGCCGCGGCTGCTCGCGCAGCGCACCAACTACGGGCCCGGCGTGGACCCGCAGCTCGTGGCGAGCACGATGCGCGCGATGGGCAGGGTCTCGGGCCGCACCACCGGGGAGTGGTTCTCCGCGCTCATGGCCCATGACGAGAACGCCGCGCTGCCGCTGCTGGCGGCCGCGGGGACGCCGGTGCGCGTGGTCGTGGGCGACCACGACCGGCTGACGCCGCCGGCCCACGCCCGCGCCCTGGTCGACGCGGTCCCGCAGGCGCGGATGCGGGTGGTGGCGGGGACGGGTCACATGATGCTCGTCGAGAGGCCCGACGCGATCGCCGCGGAGGTCGGCGCCCTGCTCGGGTGACCTCCGCGCGGCGCCGGGGTGGTCTCCGCGTGGTGCTCGCCGCGCGTGGTGGTCGGTGCGGCAGGCTCTGCACCGACCAGCACCCGACGTCCGCGCGACACGGACCAGCAGGAGGACCGCGTGTCCCAGCCCCCCACCGGCTACGGCTACGGCTACGGCGGCCCACCGCCGATGTCGCAGCGCCCCACGGACACGATGGCGGTGCTCGGTCTCGTCTTCGCCTTCGTCTTCCCGCTGCTGGGGCTGGTCTTCAGCATCATCGGGCTGCAGAACGTCAGGAGGGACGGCACGAACGGCCGCGGCCTGGCGCTCGCGGGCCTGTGGGTCTCGATCGCCTACCTGGCGCTCGTGGTGCTCTTCGTCGTGGCGTACATCGGGCTGTTCGCCGCCATGGTCGGCCTGAGCTCGGCCGGGTCGTGGTGAGCCCCACCAACCGCCGCGCGCGCGCCGGCGCGCTCGCCGCCGCACTGGGCCTGGTCGCGCTGGCCACCGCCTGCGGCGGCGGCTCCTCGACCACGGCCGCCAGCACGACGACCTCTGCGCCGCCGACCACCGCGGCCACCGCCACGGGGCCCGCCGAGTCCGCGAGCCCCTCCAGCGCGGGCACGAGCAGCTCACCGGGCGCACCGGCCAGCCCGACGGCGTTCACCGACGCCACGGCCTGCGCGACCTTCGGCGACCGCGGCGTCGAGTCGCGCCTCATGGACGTCTACGCCGACGACGCCGCCTCGGCGACCCTGGTGCAGGAGTACGCCGGGGCGCCGGCGTTCCAGGAGGCCCTGCGGCAGACGGTGGACCTGCTGAGGTCTTCCGACGGCGAGCTCGAGGGCGACTTCCTCGCCACCGCGTGCGCCGACCAGCCCACCGGCTGACCTCCCCGGACCACGACGACGAGGGCCGGGCGCTGCACGCGCCCGGCCCTCGTCGTCGTCCTGCCCCTGCGAGGCCCGTGGGAGGCGGATCAGGCGCTGGGCAGCGCCCTCATCTGGTCGCCGTCGGACGGCGCGTCCTGGCGGGCGCCCGCCTCCGGGACCGCCTCACCGGGCTCGAGCCGCCGCACGCTCAGCGAGCGGCGGTCACGGCCCACCCCGAGCGGGTCGGAGGAGGTGTCCACGAGCACCGCGTCACCGTCCTGGACGGTGCCCGAGAGCAGCTCGCGGGCCAGGGCGTCACCGATCTCGCGCTGCACGAGCCGGCGCAGCGGGCGCGCGCCGTACGCGGGGTCCCAGCCCTCCAGCGCGAGCAGCTCGCGCGCCGCCGGCGTGACGTGCAGCTGCAGGCGGCGGTCGGCCAGGCGGCGGGCCAGGGCGTCGACGTGGAGGTCGACGATCCGGGCGAGGTCGTCGGTGGACAGCGCGTCGAAGAGGACCACCTCGTCGAGCCGGTTGAGGAACTCCGGCTTGAACGCGGCCCGCACAGCGGCCATGACGCCCTCGCGCTGCCGCTCCGGGCTGAGCGAGGAGTCGACGAGGAACTGGCTGCCGAGGTTGGACGTCAGCACCAGGATGGTGCTGCGGAAGTCCACCGTGCGGCCCTGGCCGTCGGTGAGGCGGCCGTCGTCCATGACCTGCAGCAGCACGTCGAAGACCTCCGGGTGGGCCTTCTCCACCTCGTCGAGCAGGACCACGCTGTACGGGCGGCGCCGCACGGCCTCGGTGAGCTGGCCGCCCGCCTCGTAGCCGACGTAGCCGGGAGGCGCGCCGACGAGCCGGGCCACGGAGTGCTTCTCGCCGTACTCGGACATGTCGATGCGCACCATGGCGCGCTCGTCGTCGAAGAGGAAGTCCGCGAGGGACTTCGCCAGCTCGGTCTTGCCGACGCCCGTGGGCCCCAGGAAGAGGAAGGAGCCGGTGGGCCGGTCGGGGTCGGAGATGCCCGCGCGGGCGCGGCGAACGGCGTCGGAGACGGCGCGCACCGCCTCGTGCTGCCCGACCAGGCGCTGCCCGAGCACCTCCTCCATGCGCAGCAGCTTCGAGGTCTCGCCCTCCAGCAGCCGGCCCACGGGGATGCCCGTCCAGGCGGCGACGACGGCGGCGATGTCGTCGGGGCCGACGCGCTCGCCGACCAGCGGCTCACCACCGGCAGCGGCACCCCCGCCCTCCTCGGCGGCCTGGGCCTCGGCGAGGTCGCGCTCCAGGGAGGGGATCTCCTCGTACTGGATGCGGGAGGCCGCGGCGTAGTCGAGGTCGCGGTAGGCGCGCTCGAAGCGGGAGCGGGCGTCGTCGAGGCGCTGCTTCAGCTCACCGACCCGGTTGAGGCCGGCTTTCTGCTGCTCCCACCGCGCGGTGAGCGCGGCCAGCTGCTCGGTGCGGTCGGCCAGGTCGGCGCGCAGCCGCTCCAGCCGCTCCAGGGAGGCCGGGTCGGTCTCGGCCGCCAGCGCCATCTCCTCCATGCGCAGGCGGTCGGTGGAGCGGCGCAGGGCGTCGATCTCCTCGGGAGAGGAGTCGATCTCCATGCGCAGGCGCGAGGCGGCCTCGTCGACGAGGTCGATGGCCTTGTCGGGCAGCTGGCGGCCGGTGATGTACCGGTCCGAGAGGGTGGCGGCGGCCACGAGCGCGGCGTCGGTGATCTCCACTCCGTGGTGGGCCTCGTAGCGCTCGTTGAGGCCGCGCAGGATGGCGACGGTGTCCTCCACGGAGGGCTCGCCCACGAAGACCTGCTGGAAGCGGCGCTCCAGGGCGGCGTCCTTCTCGATGCGCTCGCGGTACTCGGACAGCGTGGTGGCGCCCACGAGGCGCAGCTCGCCGCGGGCCAGCATGGGCTTGAGCATGTTGCCGGCGTCGAGGCCGCCCTCGCCGCCGGAGGCGCCGGCGCCCACGACGGTGTGCAGCTCGTCGATGAAGGTGATGACCTCGCCGTCGGAGCCCTTGATCTCGTCGAGGACGGACTTGAGGCGCTCCTCGAACTCACCGCGGTACTTGGCGCCGGCGAGCATGGCGCCGAGGTCGAGGCTGATGAGGCGGCGCCCCCGCAGCGACTCGGGCACGTCGCCGTCGACGATGCGCTGGGCCAGGCCCTCGACGACGGCGGTCTTGCCGACGCCGGGCTCGCCGATGAGGACGGGGTTGTTCTTGGTGCGGCGGGCCAGCACCTGCACCACGCGGCGGATCTCGGCGTCGCGACCGATCACCGGGTCGATCTTGCCGTCGCGGGCACGGGCGGTGAGGTCGACGCCGTACTGCTCCAGGGCCTTGAAGGTGCCCTCGGGGTCGGCGCTGGTGACCTGGGCACCGCCTCGCACGCCCGGGAGCGCCTCGATGAGCGCGTCGCGGGTGGCGCCGGCGCGGGCCAGGAGCGGGGCGACCGACTCGGGGCCCTCGACGCTGGCCAGCCCGACGAGCAGGTGGTCGGCGGAGACGAAGGAGTCTCCGTGGGCCTCGCTGGCGGTGCGGGCGGCGGTGAGGGCCTGCAGCGCGGGGCGGGAGAGCTGGGGCGTGGCCACCGTGGCGCCGGACGCTGAGGGCAGGGCGGCGAGCTGGGCGCGCAGCTGCTCGCGCACGGGCGAGACCTGGGCGCCGGTGGCGGCCAGCAGGGCGGCAGCGATGCCGTCCTGCTCGAGCAGGGCCAGGGCGAGGTGGGCGGGCAGCACGTGGGCGTGCCCGGCCTCCACGGCGCTGGACGCGGCAGCGGCCAGGGCCTCCTGGCTCTTGGTGGTGAGCTTGAGCTCCACAGGACCTCCGGGAGTGGTGCGAACGACTTGAGCCTATGAGACTCAACCCCGTCCGCACCACCCCTGTTCCCGCCCTCGGGCGAGCGGCTCAGCCCTTGCTGACCGCCTCGAAGGTGTTCTCCACCTCAGCGGCCTCGAGCTCGGCCGTCGCCGCGATGAGGTCGAGCAGCTCGGGGTCCGCACCCGGGGCGTACTCCTCGAAGCGCGGCGGGGCCACGGTGGTCGGCTCACCGCCCTCGGGCGCCTGGCGGGGCACCGAGAGCTCGGTCCCGTCGTTCGACGGCGACGGTCCGCGCAGGATCTTGCTCGCCTCGCTCGCCCCCGTGAGGTCGAACGTGTAGTTGACGCTCTGCAGGCCCTGCTCCACCAGAGCGGCGACCTCGGGGAACCGCTCGGCGTTCGTCTTCGGGATCGGCAGGGTCTTCTTCCAGTCCACGCCGAGGGTCTCCAGCGCCCGCGCGTAGGCGTTCTCGTGCGCCTGGTCGCGGACGATCAGGTACGAGATGGTCGAGCGGGCGGTCTTGTTGCTCGTCATCTCGTACAGGCGGCACTTCTGCAGTCGCCCCGTCGACTCGAGCATGAGGTTGTAGAGCAGGTCGAGCACGAGGTTGCCCGAGTTGTAGACGTAGGAGCCGCTCCACGGGTTCCCGGCCGAGTCGACCGGGAGCGCACCCTGCGCCCCCACGAGGTAGTGGTGGATGTTGCCCTCGGTCAGCGCGCTCGCCAGCGGGGTGGCCCCGCCGCCGCCGGGGGCGTCCAGGGGGTCGGTCTGCTTCCCCTGGTAGCGCGGCGAACCGTCCGTGAGGCGCGCGATGGTCGTCCCGATGAGCTCGACGTGGCTGATCTCCTCGGTGCCGATGCCCTGCATGAGGTCCTTGTAGGGCTTCGAGCGGGGGTCGCCGCGGAAGTTCATCGACTGGAACAGGTACTGCATCATCGTCCGCATCTCGCCGAACTGGCCCCCGAGCCCCTCCTGCAGGGCGTTGGCGGCCGCGGGGTCCGGCTCGTCCTGGGCGATGTCGTGGATGAGCTGCTGGACGTGGAGGTACACGCGGGGCTCCTCGGTCTGAGGCCTGCACCAGCGACTGCTCCACCGGCTCTCGCCTGCCCTACCCCGCGACCGGTGCTGCACTCCCTCCCGCCCGCAGGTGGTGGGCGCCGCACCGGACGCGGGCCGCCGGGCTCGGAGTCCGGCCCGGGGTCCCGGCCGGAGCCGGACCGGTGTCAGGCGCCCTCGGCGCTCGGCAGAGCGGCCCTCCCGGTGACGGCCTGCCCGGCGTCCAGCGAGGCCAGCTCGGCGGCCGCCCAGCCCGAGGCCCACCCGGCCCGGTCCAGCGTCCGCGGTCCGCGGCGGGTGACGAGGTCGGGGAAGGCGTCGGCCACCGCCGCGTCCACGGCCGCGGCCCGCTCCCGCAGGGCCGGGAGCAGCCGGGCGTCGGTCACCTCCGCGTCACCCGTCCGCGCTGCCTCGTCGAGGCGCTGGCCGATGCGGCGGGCGAAGGACTCCAGGTAGGCCCGGCGGAACTCCGGGCGGCGCGAGCGGGAGCCGGGGCGCACGTCAGCGCCCGCTGCCGTCATCCCGCGCACGGCCTGCGTCAGCAGCGAGGCGAAGAGCACCTCCACGGCGGCGAGGTCCGCGGCGAACCCGACCACCGCGGAGCAGCCCACGTACCGCAGCCACACCGCGCTGCACCGGTTGGCGCGCGCCACCGCCGCCAGCAGCGCCGCCTTCTGCCCCTCGTAGGGGGCGTCCACGCCGATCCGCACCCCGCTCGGCGCTGGGGGAGCGCCACCGGTGCGCGAGCCGCTGGCGGCTGCCAGCGCGGCCTCGAGGCTGTGCCGCGTCACGAGGCTCTGCGCCGCCGCGGTGAGGGCCTCGGCCTCGGCGGGGAAGGCCGTCGACTCAGCCTTGGCCAGCAGCAGGCGCACCCGCTCGAGCACCCTCAGGTCCGCGCCCTGGAGCGCCGCGTCCGTCCCGGCCCACGGGGACCCGTCGGGGGCCGTGCCGATGACCGGCAGCGCCGGCTGCCGGTCCAGCTCCAGCGCCAGCTCGAGGGCCTGGGCGGCGACGACGGCCCAGACCGGCGCCCACAGCGCCCCCGCGGCGTCCAGCGCTCGCTGGTCCGCCCCCGCGTCGCGCAGGAAGCCGGCCGACGCCTCGCGCACGTCGACGCCCGCGGCCTCCACCTGCCGGCGGAAGCGCCGGGGCAGGTCGGCCCGGCCCCGCCGCGCCAGCTCGGCCCCGACCGCGAGTCCCGCCAGCGGCACCCGGTCGGCCCCCAGGTGCCGGCGCGTCCAGCGGAGCACGTCGGCGGGCTCCCACCCCCGGTCCCAGCGGCGCTCGAGCGCTTCCAGCAGCAGCGCCCTCACGGCGAGGTCCACCTCGTCCTCGCGGCCGGCGGCCAGCACCTGGGCCGCGGTGGTCCGCCCGCCGGTGCGGAGCGCTCCACCCGCGTCCGAGAGCAGCTCCTCCGCGGTGCGCGGCGGTCCCTGGCCGAAGGGGCTGGCCCCCCAGCCACCTCCGTCGTCGTCGAGGTGGAGGTCCTCCTCGGGCCAGGCGCCGTCGTCGCCGTCGTCGCTGAGGTCCTCGTGGAGCTGGTCGAGCAGCTCCTGCCACTCGTCGCGCGGACCCGACCCGTCGCACCCCGGCCGTCCGCACGCGCACCCCGAGCCGTCCCACGGTCCTCGGTACACCTGTCCCACCGCTGCACCCGCCTCGCTGCGGGTCGCCCGACCCGCTCGCCGCCAGGCTGGTGGCGAGCGGGGACAGCAGCAGGCGGGTGCCGCCGGGCCCTGTGGACAGGGCAGCAGCGACACCCGCCTGTGGGCGGACGACGTGCGTCAGTGGGGGTTGTGGCTCCCCTGGCCGGCGGTGTCCTGGCGCTCCTCGGAGCCGTCACCGGACCACAGCGTGTGGTAGGTCCCCTCCTTGTCCACCCGCCCGTAGGTGTGCGCCCCGAACAGGTCGCGCTGACCCTGCACCAGCGCCGCCCCCAACCGCTCACGACGCAGCCCGTCGTAGTACGCCAGGGCGCTCGAGAAGCCCGGCACCGGCACCCCCAGGCGCACCGCGGTGGCCACCACGCGGCGCCAGGAGTCCTGGGCGTTGCTCACCGCCGAGGCGAAGTAGTCATCCAGCAGCAACGAAGCCAGCGCGGCGTCCTTGTCGTAGGCCTCCTTGATCCGGTTCAGGAACTGCGCGCGGATGATGCAGCCCCCGCGCCAGATGGTGGCCATCGCGCCCTTGTCCACGTCCCAGCCGTACTGGTCAGACCCGGCCTGGATCATGTCGAAGCCCTGCGCGTAGGCCACCACCTTGGAGGCGTACAACGCGTCGCGGACCGCCTCGACGAAGCCCTCGGCCTCAGCGCCGGTCAGGGAAGCGCCGCTCGGACCGACCAGGGTGCCCGCGGCCTGCACGGCCTTGCGCTGGTCCACCGAGCCCGACAGCGACCGGGCGAAGACGGCCTCGGCGATGCCGGTGGTGGGAACACCCAGCTCCAGGGCGGTCTGCACCGTCCAGCGCCCGGTGCCCTTCTGCTCGGCGGCATCGACGATGACGTCCACCAGCGCCTTGCCGGTCTCGGCGTCCACCTTGTCCAGCACCGTGGCGGTGATCTCGATGAGGAAGGACTCCAGGTCCCCCTCGTTCCAGGTGCGGAACACCTCCGCCAGCTCCGCGGGGGTCTTGCCCAGTCCCTGGCGCAGCAGGTCGTAGGCCTCAGCGATCAGCTGCATGTCGGCGTACTCGATGCCGTTGTGCACCATCTTCACGAAGTGCCCCGCCCCGTCGGGGCCGACGTAGGTGCAGCAGGGGGTGCCGTCGACGTCGACGGCGATGGACTCCAGGATCGGGCCGAGGGCCTCGTAGGACTCCTTCGAGCCGCCGGGCATGATGCTCGGCCCGTTCAGCGCCCCCTCCTCACCCCCGGAGACCCCGGTGCCCACGAAGTGCAGGCCCTCGGCCCGCAGGGCCTGCTCGCGGCGGCGGGTGTCGTCGAAGTGGGCGTTGCCGCCGTCGATGACGATGTCGCCCTCCTCCAGCAGCGGCACCAGCTCATCGATGACGGCGTCGGTGGCCTTGCCGGCCTTCACCATGATCATGACGCGGCGGGGGCGCTTGAGGGAGGCCACGAAGGAGGCCAGGTCGGTGGAGGCCACGAAGTCGCCCTCGGCCCCGAACTGGGCGACCAGCTCATCCACCCGGGACTGGGTGCGGTTGTGCAGCGCGGTCACGTGACCGTTGCGGGCGAAGTTGCGGGCCAGGTTGCGGCCCATCACCGCCAGACCGGTGACACCGATGTCGGCGCGCGCGCCGGTGGAGGGGGAGGAGGACTCGTCTGCCATGGGCCGATCCTGCCGGGCGCGGCGAGGCGCCCGCCAGCCTGGTCCTGTCACATCCGCCTCTCCCGCATGATCGGGGCCTGAGAGGATGCGGCGCTGCGCTGATCGCTGGTGCGGCGCTGACCGGGGGATCAGTGGAGCGGGGGTCGTCCGTGGGGAGCCTGAGCCCTGCTGTCGTGGGGGTCGCGGCGCTCGTGGCCGCCGCGGTGCTGGCCGCCGTGGGCCTGCGGAGGCGAGCAGGAGCCGGCGCCGCGGCCGCGGCACTGGTCGCCTCGGGGCTGGCGGTGCTCGCCGCCGTCGGAGACGACGCCCCGCTGACGGGCGACCCGGCGCCGCTGGTGCTCAGCGCGACGGCCTCCCTGCTCCTGAGCGCGGGTCTCATCGCCGTCCAGATGCGCCTCCTGCGCCGGCGCCTGATCACCTCCACGGCTCGCAGCTGGCTCGACGTCGCGAGCGGAGCGGCCATGGGCCTCGGTCTGGCCTGGGCCATCGGGACGCCCCTGCTCGAGCGCTCCTCCGGCGCGTCGGTCGCGTGGGCGACCGTCGTCCTCGTGCCCGCGGGAGCCGCGGAGATCGCCGCCAGCTTCTGCCTCACCTCCACCCTCCTGCTGCGCCCGCAGGACCCGCGGATGAGGGCGCTGGGCGCCGCGGCCCTGCTGCACCTGTCCGCGGAGGCCGCCGGGCTGCTCGGGTCGGCGGGGTCGGGGGCCGGGACGGTGACCGCCGCCGCGCTGAGGGTGGGTGTGGTGGTGGCGGTGGTCGCCGCGGCCCTCCTGCGGGACCCGGCGGCAGGGGCGACCGCGCTGGAGAGCACGGCCGACGTCGTCATCGCTCCCATCACCCTCACCGCGGGCAGCATCGTGATGCTCAGCTGGCACCTGGTGTCGCCGCTGAACCCGGCCGCGGCGTGGGCGGCGCTCGTGACGATGGTGCTGATGACCGCCAAGACGGTGGTGGTCTTCCGCCAGCTCGACGTGCTGAACACCATCCGGGCGCTGGCCATGACCGACGCGCTCACCGGCCTCGGCAACCGGCGCGCCCTGCAGGAGGCGCTGGCCGGCGTGGACGCGGGGGACGTCGTGGCGCTGGTGGTCGTCGACCTCGACAGGTTCAAGGCCGTCAACGACAGCCTCGGGCACGCCGCCGGCGACGAGCTGCTCGTGGAGCTGGCCCGCCGCCTGCTCGACGGTGCGGGAGAGGGCGAGGTGGTGGTCCGACTCGGCGGTGACGAGTTCGCGCTCGTGGTGCCCCGGGCCAGCCTCGAGGCGGCGCGCTCACGGGCCGCGGAGGCGGTCCGCGCGCTGAGCCGGCCCGTGCGCCTGGGGCACACCACCGCCTCGGTGGGTGCGAGCGCCGGCGTGGCGCTCGCACCCCTGCACGCCACCGACGCCGTGGCCCTGCAGGAGCGGGCCGACGAGGCGATGTACAGCGCCAAGGGCCTGCGCGGCGCTGTCGTGGTGCTGGGCGAGGTGCCGGTCCCCCCGGCGGAGCGGCGACGGGAGGCGCGGCGCTCCACCGACCGCCACCGCGGCGAGGAGCCCGACCCGGTGGCCAGCGGCGAGGGCCGCTGACCACCGGCCGACGTCGGTGGAGCGTCGGCCGAGCGTCAGTTGAGCGGGCGGGTGCCGGGCGGCAGGACGCCCCCGGCCAGCAGCTCCGCGGTGGCGTCCTGCAGGGCGGTCAGCGCCACGCGCTGCGTGAACGGCCCCGTGGAGACCCGGGCGACGCCGAGGGCCTCGAGCTCACGGGTGGGCAGCGACACGCCGGGGATCGAGATGAGGGTGACCACACCGCGGCCGAGCTCGGAGACGAGCGCCTCCACGTGCTCGCGCCGCGCCGCGCGCGGCACGAAGACCACGGGAGCCCCGACCTCCAGGTAGGCCTTGCACCGGGTGATCGCCTCGGCGAGCGTGTCGGCCGGGTCCTGCCCCGCAGGGGCCTTGGTGAAGGCGTCGGTGCGGGCGTTGAGCACGAACCCGGGCACGCCGGCGTCGCGGGCCGCGCGCAGGCTCGCCTCGACGGCGGCCACGGACTCCTCCAGGGGCTTGAGCCCGTCCTCGAGGTTGCCGCCCACCGCGCCGGCGGCGATCGCGCGACAGGTGGTCTCGCCCGCGTCGCCGTAGCCGCCCTCGAAGTCCATGGTCACCGGCAGGGCGACGTCAGCGGCGATGCGCGCGACCATGTCCAGGTGGAGGTCGAGCGGGATCTGCTCACCGTCCTCGTAGCCGAACGTCGCGGCGATGCCGTGGCTCGGCGTGGCGATGGCCTTCGTCCCCTCGACGGCGGCCACGGCGCGGGCGGAGACGACGTCCCAGGCGTTGGCGAGCACCAGCAGCTCCGGGGCGCGGTGCAGGTCGAGCAGGGTCTGTGCCTTGGCGGCGAGGTCGGTCACGCCCGTCGACGCTAGCGCCCGCGGGGGTGGTCGGCCACGCCGCGGTCGGGAGGGGCGCGGCGCGGCGCGGCGCGGACGAGGGGTGCGGGCTGGTGCACCGCCGGGTAGGACGTGGTCGTGACTGCGCGGCTCGGGCTGGGACTGGCGGCGCTGGGCAGGCCCGCGTACATCACAGCAGGACGCGACGGCGACCTCGGCGCCGACAGGTCGGTGGCGGCGATGCGCGACCGCGCCGCCACCGTGCTCGGCGCGGCGTGGAGCACGGGGGTGCGCCACCTCGACGCCGCCCGCTCCTACGGGCGCGCGGAGGAGTTCCTGGCGCACTGGCTGGCCTCGCGCCCCGACGTCGCCGGTGACGCCTCGCTCGTGGTGGCCTCGAAGTGGGGCTACCGGTACGTGGGCGGCTGGCGGATGGACGCCGAGGTCCACGAGGTGAAGGACCACTCCCTGGGCGCCTTCACCGAGCAGCTGGCGCAGACCCGCGACCTCCTCGGCGAGCACCTGCGCCTCTACCAGGTGCACTCGGTCACCCCCGACAGCCCGGTCCTGCGCGACGGCCCGCTGCTGCGCGCACTGGCCGCTGAGCGCGAGCGGGGTCTGCGGATCGGGCTGTCGACGTCCGGCCCCCACCAGGGGGACGTCGTGCGCGCTGCGCTGGAAGTCGTCGTCGACGGCGAGCAGCTCTTCAGCGAGGTGCAGTCCACGTGGAACCCGCTCGAGCCCTCCGCGGGGCCAGCACTGGGCGACGCCGCGGGTGCAGGCTGGCTGGTGGTGGTCAAGGAGGTGCTGGCCAACGGCCGGCTGGCCCCCGGCGGCGACCCCGGCGCCCAGCGAGCGGCCCACCGGGTGGACGTGCGCCTCGACCAGCTGGCGCTGGCCACGGCCCTGGCGCAGCCGTGGGCGGGCGTGGTGCTGTCCGGGGCGGTGACGCCCGAGCAGGTGGCCCGTGGTGCGGCTGCGGCACGGCTCGAACTCGACGACGACGCCCTGCAGGCGCTCGCACCGCTCGCGCAGGAGCCCGCCACCTACTGGGGCGAGAGGTCGGCCCGCGACTGGCGCTGAGGCAGCCGAGGCACCTGCCGGACCCCGTCCACGGCGCCCCAGCCGCTCCTCAGAGCTGGCGCGGAGCGGCGACCTTCGGGGCGCGGGCGAACAGCTGCTGGTGCGCGGCGCCGGCGAGGCGGTGCGCGTCCCACGGCCAGCGACCCTCGTCATCGCACCAGACCACCTGGAGCGCCGGCACCTCGACGTCGTCGGACGCGACGGCCTGCGCCACCACGAGCGCGTCCGGCGAGGTGACGCGCAGCAGCCGCAGCGACGGCCACGGGGCGCGCTGGAGGAGGTCACCGACGTGGAAGCGGCGCCCGGCGAGCACCTCGTCACCGAGGAGCCCGAGCAGGTAGCCGGCCTCGGCGGGAGCGCGGCCGCTGACGAGCAGCTCGGGGTGCCCCAGCCGGTTGAGACCCACGGTGTGGGAGAAGGGCAGCGCGCGGCGACCGGCGCCCCCGACGGAGACCACCGACCACCCCTGCTCGTCGATGAGACGGCGGTGCTCGTCCAGGGCCTCGACAACCCTGTGGTCCACACGCATCACCGGAGCCGCCTCCTCAGTCGTCGCCTGCAGGTCCGAGCATAAATGACAAATGTGACAGTCGTGACGGCTGGGGCCCGTGTGACTTGGCCCCAGTCCTGCACGCCGACCACCCCGCTGTAGAACAGGTGTTCGACCAGCGGAGGCTCTTCGACCTGCTCCACGGGGTGTCGTCGGCACTGCTCGGAAGGCTAGGGAGAGGGTCTGACAGCCCGGCGGATCAGCGCGGCGGTGGCCGCCAGACGACCAGGGCCCCCGAGGGCCCGAAGGTCGGAGCGGGCCGCGCGGGGCGCTGCGGCCGCTGCCCGCGCTCCACGGCGACCACGTCACCGGCGGGCCCCGCGGCGAAGACCCGTCGCGAGCGCTGGAGGGCGTCGTAGACCCTGGTCAGCTCGGCGCTGAGCTCCTCCACGCGCGACTGCAGGGCGTTGACCTGGTCCTCCAGCTCGAGGATGCGCTTGATGCCCGCCAGGTTGACGCCCTCCTCCTGGGACAGGCGCTGCACCTCGCGCAGCATGACCACGTTCCGAGGGGAGTACCGCCGCCCGCGGCCGGAGGCCCGCGAGGGGGAGACGAGACCCAGGCGGTCGTACTGGCGCAGGGTCTGCGGGTGCATCCCCGCCAGCTCCGCGGCCACGGAGATGACGAAGACGGCGGCGTCCGGGTGCAGGCTGGAGCGCTGGTCACCAGCGTCCACCACGGGTCACCTCCCTCCAGCGGCGCCGCGGGCGCGCGCGAGCAGGTCGGCGCGGGGGTCGGCACCGTCGGAGCCGGCGCCGGCCTCGCGGAAGGCCTCCACAGCGGCCCGCGCCGCACCGTCGAGCCGCTGGGGCACCACCACCTGGGTGGTGACGAGCAGGTCGCCGGTGTGCTCGCCGCGGCGCACGCCGCGGCCCTTGACCCGCAGCGTGCGCCCCGAGGGCGTTCCCGCGGGCACCTTGAGGCGCACCGCACCGCCGTCCAGCGTGGGGGCGCTGACCTCGGCGCCGAGGGCGGCCTCGTCGAAGGTGACCGGCAGGGTCACGCGCAGGTCGTCACCGTCGCGCGTGAAGACCGGGTGGGGCTGCACGTGCACGGTGATGAACAGGTCGCCCGGCTCGCCACCGCGGGGGCCGGGGCGCCCCTTGCCGCGCAGGCGGATGCGCTGGCCGTCCCGCACGCCCGGAGGGATCCGGGCGGTCAGCGGCTGACCGTCCACGCTCAGCGTGACGGTCGAGCCGCCCACGGCCTCGGCGAAGGGCAGCGTCGTCTCGGCGTCGAGGTCGACCCCGGCGCCCCGGCGACCACCGGGCGCACCACCGGGCGCCTGGAAGCCGGCCGGCCCGCCGCGCCCGGCGGCACCACCGAACATCCCGGCCAGCAGGTCGTCGATGTCGGGACCGCCAGCGCCCTGGCCGGGGGCGCCGTAGCGGACGCGCTGGCCGGCTCCCGCGCCGCCGCCGAAGAGCCCGCCGAAGAGGTCCTCGAAGCCGGCCGCGCCACCGGGGCCGCTCGGCCCGGCCCCACCGGAGGAGAAGCGGGCCCGGCCACCGGCCATGGCGCGCACGGCGTCGTACTGCTGGCGCTGCTCGGGGTCGTTGAGCACCGAGTACGCCTCGCCGACCTCCTTGAAGCGCGCCTCGGCGGAGGCGTCCCCGGGGTTGGCGTCCGGGTGCAGCGTGCGAGCGAGCTTGCGGTAGGCCTTGCGCACGTCGTCCTGCGAGGCGTCGCTGGAGACGCCGAGGGTCTTGTAGAAGTCCTTCTCGAGCCAGTCCTGGCCGGCCATGCGGTACCTCCGGGAACGCCCCGACCCGCGCCCCGGGGTGCCGGGGCGCGGGTCGGGTCTGGTCGGGTCTCAGGCGGGGGAGGTCACGGCGACCCGGGCGGGTCGCAGCACCTTCTCCCCCACCTTGTAGCCGGGCTGCAGCACGGTGGTCACCACCGTCTCGGTGACCTCCGTGCTCTCGGCGTGCATCAGCGCCTCGTGCACGGACGGGTCGAACTGCTCGCCGACCTGGCCGTAGCGCGAGAGCCCGAAGCGGGCGAGCGCCGCCTCCAGCTTGTCGCTGATGGACGCGAACGGTCCGCCCTCGAGGTCGCCGTGCTGGCGGGCCAGCTCGACGTCGTCGAGGACCGGCAGCAGCGCCTCGAGCAGGCTCGTGGTGGCCGAGGCGCGGGCGACGTCCCGGTCCCGGTCGACCCGGCGCCGGTAGTTGACGTACTCCGCCTGGAGCCGCTGGAGGTCTCCCAGCCGCTCCTCGGCCAGGCCGCGCGCGGTGGCGAGCTCGTCGCCGGCGCCGTCGACGCCCTCGGCGTCAGCGGCGGCGGCGCGCTCGTCCTGCGCGGGCCGGTCAGCGCCGGAGGGGCCGCCTCCCGCGCCGGGGACCTGGTCCCCGGGCGGGGTGCGCACCTCCCCGGTCTCCGGGTCGAGCCGGCGCTTGTCGCGCACGACCACCGGCTCCTCGGGCTGCGCGGGGTGCTGGGGACCAGCGGTCACTTGCGGCCCTCGGTGTCGTCGTCGACGACCTCGGCGTCGACCACGTCATCAGCGGCGGACGTCGAGGACTGGCCTGCCGCACCGGCACCGCCAGCCGCACCGCCGGCAGCGGCAGAGCCGTCAGCGTCGCCCTGGCTGTACAGGGCGGAGCCGAGCTCCTGGCTGACCTTCGCCAGCTCCTCCTGCTTGGCCTTGACGGCGTCGATGTCGTCGCCCTCGAGCGCCGTCTTGAGCTCGGCGATGGCGGCGCGGACCTTGGTCACGCCCTCCTCGGGGAGCTTGTCGGTGTTGTCGGAGACGAACTTCTCGGTGGAGTAGGCCAGCTGCTCCGCGGAGTTGCGGACCTCGGCCTCCTCCCGGCGCTTGGCGTCCTCCTCGGCGTGGGCCTCGGCGTCCTTGACCATGCGCTCGATGTCCTCCTTGGACAGCGCGCTGCCCCCGGAGATCGTCATGCGCTGCTCCTTGCCGGTGCCGCGGTCCTTCGCCGAGACGTGGACGATGCCGTTCGCGTCGATGTCGAAGGTGACCTCGATCTGCGGCACGCCGCGCGGGGCGGGGGCGATGCCCGTGAGGTCGAAGGTGCCCAGCGCCTTGTTGTCGCGGACCAGCTGGCGCTCGCCCTGGTAGACCTGGATCAGCACGGAGGGCTGGTTGTCGTCAGCCGTGGTGAAGACCTCCGAGCGCTTGGTCGGGATGGCCGTGTTGCGCTCGATGAGCTTGGTCATCACCCCGCCCTTGGTCTCGATGCCCAGGCTCAGCGGCGTGACGTCGATGAGCAGGACGTCCTTGCGCTCGCCCTTCAGCACGCCGGCCTGCAGGGCCGCACCCACGGCGACGACCTCGTCGGGGTTCACGCCGCGGTTGGGCTCGCGCCCGCCGGTCAGCTCGCGCACGACCTCGCCGACGGCGGGCATGCGGGTGGAGCCGCCGACCATCACCACGTGGTCGATGTCGCTGAGCTTGACGTCGGCGTCCTTGATGACGCTGTTGAAGGGGGCCTTGGTGCGCTCGAGCAGGGAGCGCGTCATGTCCTCGAAGGCGGCGCGGGTGAGCTTCTCGTCGAGGTGCACCGGGCCGTTCTCGGTCATGGAGAGGTACTGCAGGCTGATGTTGGTGCTCGTCGCGGACGAGAGCTCCTTCTTCGCCTGCTCAGCGGCCTCGCGGAGGCGCTGCATCGCGATCTTGTCCTTGGAGAGGTCGACCCCCTCCTTGTTCTTCACCTGCTTGACCAGCCAGTCGCGGATGGCGGCGTCCCAGTCGTCACCACCGAGGTGGTTGTCACCGGAGGTGGCGCGCACCTGGATGGTGGAGAAGCCGTCCTCGGGGTCCTTGCCGACCTCGAGCAGGGAGACGTCGAAGGTGCCGCCGCCCAGGTCGAAGACGAGGATGAGCTCGTCCTCCTTGCCCTTGTCCAGGCCGTAGGCGAGGGCCGCAGCGGTGGGCTCGTTGATGATGCGCAGGACGTTCATGCCGGCGATCTCGCCGGCCTCCTTGGTCGCCTGGCGCTGCGCGTCGTTGAAGTACGCGGGGACCGTGATGACCGCGTCGGTCACCGGCTCGCCGAGGTACTCCTCCGCGTCGCGCTTGAGCTTCTGCAGCACGCGGGCCGAGATCTCCTGCGCCGTGTACTTCTTGTCGTCGACGACCTGGGTCCAGTCGGTGCCCATGTGGCGCTTGACGGACGAGATGGTCCTGTCGACGTTGGTGACCGCCTGGCGCTTGGCGATCTCTCCGACCAGCGGCTCGCCGGACTTGGCGAACGCCACGACGGACGGCGTGGTGCGGGCCCCCTCGGCGTTGGCGATGACAGTGGGCTCGCCGCCCTCCAGCACCGCGACCACGGAGTTGGTGGTGCCCAGGTCGATGCCGACCGCTCGGGCCATGGTGGTTCCTCCTGAGAGCAGACTGCTGAGTGAGTGCCGCTCAAGTCTTGCGCGCCCGGTCGGCTCTGTCGAACCGGGCGGCTCGTTCTTGAGCCTGTCTCACTCAACTCTCAGGTGCCGCCGTCTGTTCCCGGTCCCTCCACCGGGCCAGCCCGAGCCGCTCAGCGCCGCCTCCGGACGGTCTAGCGGTAGGAGAGCTCCCGCAGCGGGCCGAGGGAGTCGACCGCGGTGCGCGGCACGTGGACCCGCGGGCAGCGGCCGTGCGCGTGGCGCTGCCCGCGCACCCGGCCTCCCAGCCCGGACAGCAGCGCCTGGGCCGCCACCGGGTCGGCGTCGGGGTGGACCTGGAGCTCGGTGCGGCCCTGCACGAGCAGGGCGCCCGCGAAGTGCGCCAGCAGCGTCGAGCCGATCCCGCGGTGCTGCCAGGAGTCCTGCACGAGGACCTCCGCGGCCATGGCGATGGGGTCCTCCTCGCCGGTGCAGGTGGCCGGGCGCAGCGCGCCCACGGCCACCGCCCGACCGGGGCCGGACTCGACGACCACGGCACCGGGCTCGCGCAGCCAGGCCTCCTGCTGCACCAGGGGCAGCACGGTGCCACCGCGGCCGGACCAGCCCAGGCGGGTGGTGGGACTGCAGCGGACGAGCAGGGACGCCAGCACCGGGAGGTCCTGCACGCGGGCGGGACGCACGACGAGGCGCTGCCCGCCGGCGAGGAACGTCCACGGCTGGGCCAGCAGGGCCGCGCTCGGAGCCTGCTCCGGGGCGGCGAGGGGGGCGGCCGCCCGGAGGGTCGGCACTCGGGTCATCACGGTCTCTGCGCTCACGAGGAGGAGGTTGACCTGAGAGGTTTCCGCCTCGGTTGCACATGTGTGACGCGCGTGTGTCGCGCCCCTCGCGGATCGTGGTAATGCGGCACGGCCACCACGTGGTTCGCCCGGGTCACAGTTCTGTCACGGACCTCCGACGGCCCCGGAGCGGCGGATGCGCGTCAGGTGAGCAGCAGCCGCCACGTACCGGCGAGCACGCCCGCCGTCGTCGCCAGGGCCGCCAGCAGCACCCCACCCGCCACGACCGTCCAGTCGGCACCGCGCATCCGGCTGGGGCGCGCCCACGTGCGGCGCTCCGCCGGCCCCGCGCCGAAGCCGCGCGCCTCCATCGCCGTGGCCAGCACCGTCGCGCGGCGCACCGCGATGACGAGCAGCACGAAGGTCCGTCCCGCCACGTCGCGCGCCGCGGCCACCGCCCCGCCACCGCCGAGCCCGCGGGCCCGGCGCGCCAGCGACAGCTGCCGCCACTCCTCGCCCAGCACGTCGACCACGCGGAACGCCGCGAGCGCCGCCAGCACGAAGCGCGCCGGCAGCCGCAGCACCTGGGCGAGCGCGTCCCCCAGGTCGGTGGGGTCGGTGGTGGCGAGCAGGACGACGCCGGGCAGCGCGATCGCCACCACGCGCAGACCCACGGCAGCACCCGCCTCCAGGGAGCCGGTGGTCACGGTCAGCGGCCCGGCGGCCAGCAGCACGGAGCCCGAGTCGACGCCGACCAGCGCCGTCAGCACCGCCGTGGGCACCGCGGCGAGCGCCAGCAGAGTGCTGCGGCGCGCCAGCGCCGCCGCACCCAGTCCCACCAGCGGCAGGGCCAGCAGCTCCAGCGCCACCGCCGTGCCGGCGGTCACCACGTCCACCGACAGGAGCAGGACGACGGCGAGCACCGTGGCCACGGCCAGCTTCGCCACCGGGTTGGCGCGGCTCAGCGGGGTGGACCTCACCGCGCCCGCGTCGAGGAGACCGGTGCTCACGCAGCGCCCTCCTGGCGGCGCGAGGTGCTCGTCGTCGTCGTGGTGGTGGGAGGGGGCGGGGTGGTGTCCGAGGAACCCCCTGCGGTCTCCTCCACGCGCAACCGCCCGTCACCGACCCACCAGGTGGCGTCGGCGAGCGCCGCGCAGAGGGCGTCGTCGTGGGTGGCCGCCAGCACCGCGGCCCCCTCGTCGCGCAGTGCGGCGAGCAGGGCCACCAGCTCCGCCCAGGTGCGGGAGTCCTGCCCGAACGTCGGCTCGTCGAGCACGAGGAGGCGGGGCCGGGTGGCCAGCGCGGTGGCCACCGAGAGGCGCCGCTGCTCTCCGCCGGAGAGCGTGAAGGGGTTGGCCCGGGCGAGGCGGTCGAGCTGGAGCCGCTGCAGCAGGTCCTCCACCCGCGCCGCGACCTCGGCCTCGGGAAGGCCCAGGCGGCGCGGCCCGACGGCCAGCTCCTCGGTGACGGTCTGGGCGACGAACTGGTGGCGCGGGTCCTGGAAGACCGAGCCGATCCGGGAGACGAGGTCGCGCGGCGCCCAGCGGGCCGGGTCGTCGGGGGAGGCCTCCTGGCGCCGGTCGCGCCAGCGCCTGCGCGGTGGTGCCGGGGGCACCACGCCGAGCAGGACCGGCTCGGCGCGGACCCGCCCGGCCACCGGCGCAGCGAGCCCCGCGACCGCGAGGGCGAGGGTCGACTTGCCGGCCCCGTTGACGCCGCGCAGCGCCGTCACGGACCCGGAGCGGACGCCCGCCGTGACGGCGCTCAGCACCGGGGCGCCGCTCCCGCGGCGGCCCACCGCGACGTCGTCGAGCGACAGCAGGGGCGGCCCCGCCCCGGCGGCGCCGGGGCGGGGCGGAGCAGCGGGGACGGGCGCGGGTCGGTGCCCCGGCACCCACACGCCCGCGGCGGCCAGCTCGGCGCCGCGCTGGGCCAGCACCCGGGCGACGGGGCCGTCGGCGAGCACCCCGCCCCCGGGAGCCAGCACCACCACGCGGTCGACCAGCTCCACCCAGAGGTCCACGCGGTGCTCCACGAGCAGGCAGCCCGCGCCGGTGGCCGCGAGGCGCTCGGCGACGACGTCGCGCAGCCGGGCGGCGCCGTCGGGGTCGAGCATCGCGGTCGGCTCGTCGAGCAGGAGCAGCTGCGGCTCCAGGGCGAGCACCCCGGCGAGCGCCAGGCGCTGGCGCTGTCCCCCGGACAGGTGGGCCGTGGAGTGCTGGCGCGGGAGGGTCAGCCCCACGTCCGCGAGAGCGGCGTCGACGCGGGGCCAGATGCGCTCCGCGGGCACGCCGTGGTTCTCGAGCCCGAAGGCGACGTCGTCGCCGACGCGGGCCAGCACCGTCTGGGCCTGCGGGTCCTGCAGGAGCAGTCCCGTCCGGGCGCGGCCCTCGCCCGCGGCGACGGCCCGCAGCCGCGCCTCGGCCGCGGGCACGCCGTCGAGGAGGAGCTGCCCCTCGGCCTCGCCGGTGCCGTCCGGACCGCCGTCCAGCAGCCCGGCGACACCGGCTAGCAGCGTCGACTTGCCCGCCCCCGACGCGCCGAGCAGGAGGACGCGCTCACCGGCCTCGACGTCGAGGTCGAGGCCGCGCACGGCGTGGGCGCGGCGCGCGTTCCAGCGCCACCCCCAGCCGCGGGCGCGCAGCAGCGGGCCGGACGCCACGGCGGGGTCAGACCCGCTGGGCGTTGCGGCCGGAGGCCAGCGGCGCCAGCGCCCCGGTACGGGCGAGCGCCCGGGTCAGCGCCCACCCTCCGAGACCGGCGATGACGATCCCCGACGCGATCGCGAAGGCCACGTAGGCGACCTTCCAACCGACCACGAACTCCGGGTAGTACAGGACGGTGTCGAGGATCCCGACGACGACGCCGGCACCAGCCCCCGCGCCGATCCCGGCGACCACGCCCCACTGGCGGTAGAGCAGCACCGCCAGCACCACCTCGGCGCCCAGACCCTGCAGCAGGCCGTACCAGACGGTGGCGAAGCCCCACTGGTTGCCGACGAGGGCGGAGACGACCGCGGCCACGAGCTCCACGAAGACCGCCGCGCCGGGCTTGCGGATCACCAGGCCACCGACGACGCCTGCGGACAGCCACACGCCCACGAGCAGAGCGGACGCCGGCGGGAAGAACGCGAGCGCGTTGGAGATCGGCGTCCAGCCGAGGTTCCAGACGGTGAAGACGAGGCCCATCGCCACACCGAGGACGCTGGCGACGACGATGTCCACCACCCGCCACGAGCGACGCGGCGCCGTGCGCCACCCGACGATCGCCAGGAGGCCGAGCACGAGCGCGAGCACGCCGACCAGCGGCTGGGGAGCCGCCTCACCCCCGGTGTCGTCGAGGGCTGAGAACCAGACCGGACCCCACCACACCAGGGCGCTGACCACCACGACGGCGGTGGCGAGCAGGAGCGTGGCGACGGTGCTGGCGCGCGATCCGGCGCGCGGTGACCCGTCGGTGGGTCCGTGGTGCTTCTCGGTGGTGCTCATCAGGTGCCTCCCAGCTGGGTCGCGAGGAGGGGTGCCGCGCCGTCGCGCCCGGGTCCGGACGCCACGGCGGCGGCAGAAAGCTCGACTCCCTACGCCGGTGTGAACCGGATCAGGTTCGAGGGTCTGCGGTCTCCCGCACTCTCAGCGCCTCCCGCGAGGTGGGCGCTCCCCTGTCGATCGGGGCAACGGTACTGCCTCCGCTGGACGGCTCCCAGCTGGCTTGGGAGGCTGGCGCCGTGGGAAACCTCGTGTGGACCGTGCTGGGCACGGGCAGCGGTCTGGCGGCGCAGTCGGCCGCGCGCTCCGTCATCAAGAAGCTGTGGGTGCTCGCCACCGGCAAGCAGCCCCCGGCCAACCCCCTCAGCCCCCACGTCGCGCTCGCGGAGGCCGTCGGCTGGGCCGTGGTCTCCGGGGCCCTCGTGGGCGTGGTGCGCATGCTCGCCACCCGCCAGGCCGCGAAGTTCTACGAGAAGAGCGCGGGCCACCTGCCCAAGAAGATGCAGGACGTCAGCGCCTGACCGCGGAGGAGCGGCCGGGCACCGGGGGGCTCGTGTGGACGGGCTGCTGAGGTCGCTGCGGGAGCCGGGAGCGGGGCGTCCCTCGCTGCTGGCTCGCGTCGTGGCGGGCCTGGTGGTGCTGGGGATGCTCGGCGCGGCGGCACCGGTGCTGGCCGTGCTGCTCGGCCCGGTGGTGCGCTGGCTCGGCGAGGTGCTCCTCTAGCCCGCGCCTCGCAGGTGTCCCGCTACGCCAGCGGGAAGCCGTCGGCGTCCACCACCACTCCGCCGACCTCGCGGGCGATGGCGTCAGTCAGGGTCTGGACGACCGCACCGGCGCGGGCCCGTGCCCGGCGGACGTCGAGAGCCGGGACCTCGTGCTCGGCGGCGGCCGGGTCGTCGGGCCACCACACGGCGTTGTAGGTCACGGCCTCGCCGGCCCACGGCACCCCGTGCAGCGCGGGCGGTGGCTCGGTCACCCCCGCCACCTCCAGCTGGACCAGCCCTCCCTCGGGCAGGGGGACGACGAGCGCGTACGCGTCCAGCACGTCCTCGCCCGCTGCGACGGCGGCGTCCCGGGCGTCCGCAGCCACGTGCAGCGCCTCGCGCGCCTCGGGCGGGGGTGCGTCGTCGTCGTGGGTGCTCTCCAGGGCTGCGACCGCCTCCGGCGTGAGCCCCTCCCACGCCGTGCCCTCCACGGCCAGCTCCACCCCGGGGACGGCGTGCGCGGCGATGTCCAGGGCGTCCTCGGGGGCCACCCAGCGGGGGCTGAGCACGGTCCGGTCCACCCAGGACAGCGGGTCGGGTCGCAGCAGGGCCCAGCCCTGGCCCGACGGCTGCGCGGCCACGCGGACCGCGCCCTCGAGGCGGCGCGCCAGCGCGAGCGCCAGGTCGAGGGTGCGGCGCTCCGCCATGACCGGCAGCCCGTCGGGGAAGGCGCGGTGCAGGCCCTCGCGGTCGGTGGTGCCCGCCAGCGGCGGGTCGCCGCGCTCCACCGGGCACTCCAGCACCCAGGCGCAGCGCCACGGGTCGGGGACCGCCGCTCCCGCCGCTGCGGCGGCGTCCAGGAGCAGCGGACCGCGCAGCGTGGTCCAGCGGCCCAGCCGCCAGGTGGCACCGCCCAGGGGGACGACGTCAGGGTGGCGGGCGCGGACCAGCCCCAGGACCACGGCCTCCGGCAGCTCGTCGGGCAGGAGGAGCAGGTGGTGCCCCGCCAGCGCGCGCCCGGCGTCACGCCCGAGGACGAGGGAGGCCACGGCGGACGCCCGGGGTCAGGCCGGGTCGGGCACGGCGGGCCCGTGCACGTCGGACCGGTGGAAGTTGAGGAAGGAGCGCGAGGCCGTCGGCCCGCGCTGGCCCTGGTAGCGGGACCCGTACTCCGCGCTGCCGTAGGGGTGCTCCGCCGGGCTCGTCAGCCGGAAGAAGCACAGCTGACCGATCTTCATGCCCGGCCACAGCTTGATCGGGAGCGTCGCCACGTTGCTCAGCTCGAGGGTGATGTGACCGGAGAAGCCGGGGTCGACGAAGCCGGCCGTGGAGTGGGTCACGAGGCCCAGCCGGCCGTACGAGCTCTTCCCCTCGACGCGGCAGGCCAGGTCGTGCGGGACGGTCACCGCCTCGTAGGTCGACGCCAGGACGAACTCGCCGGGGTGCAGCACGAAGGCCTCACCCGGGTCCACCTCGACCAGCCGCGTCAGCTCGGGCTGCTCCTGCGCCGGGTCGATGACGGCGTACTTGTGGTTGTCGAACAGCCGGAAGAACCTGTCGAGGCGGACGTCGATGCTGGAGGGCTGCACCATCGCGGGGTCCCACGGGTCCAGCACCACGCGGCCGGCGTCGACCTCGGCGTGGAGGTCCCGGTCGGAGAGGAGCACGGCGCCACCGTAGTGGGCTCCAGTCACGGGCCCGACGCGCCGATGACACGTGCGGGTGACCAGACCGACGCCCCCGGTTCTGCCGGGGGAGGTGGTCGAACCGCCCTGGGCGCGCCATCATCGGCACCGACGAGTGCTGTGTCGACGAGGACCGCTCACTGCGAGGTCCGAGCCCCTGCCGGGGCCCGGGGGACGGACGGGGGACGACGGGATGGGCGGCATGGACGTCGGCGAGGACACGCTTCAGAAGGCGCTGAGGATCAACCTCGACCCGCGCTGGTACGGCACCATCGCCGAGATCGGCGCCGGCCAGGAGGTCGCCCGCTGGTTCTTCCGCGCGGGCGGTGCCGCCGGCACGATCGCCAAGACCATGTCGGCGTACGACATGGCCGTCTCCGACGCCGTCTACGGCCGCTCCGACCGCTACGTCTCCCAGGGCCGCCTGCAGGCGATGCTCGAGCACGAGTACACGCTCAACGTGGAGCGCCTCTCCGAGGCCCGCGGTGACGACACCTGCTTCTTCGCCTTCGCCGACACCGTGGTGGCGCGCAGCTACCGCGGCGGCAACGAGTGCCACGGCTGGATGGGCGTGCGCTTCCAGGCGCACCCCGAGGACGAGCCGAACGAGATCCTCATCCACGTCCGGATGCTCGACGACGACGCCGCGCAGCAGCAGGAGGCGCTCGGCATCGTCGGCGTGAACCTCCTCCACGCCGCCTTCTTCGAGCGCGCCGAGCCCGACCAGGTGGTCGCCAGCCTCCTCGACCGCCTCAACACGGGGCGCATCGAGGTCGACATGATCAAGTTCTCGGGCATCGAGTTCCGCAGCGTGGACAACCGCCTCATGGCCCTGCAGCTGGTGAACCTGGGCCTGTCCGGCGTGGCGATGTTCAGCGCTGACCGCGAGGTGCTCCAGCCCTCCGAGGCGCTGCGCAAGCGCCCCGTGCTCGTGGAGCGCGGCAGCTTCCGCCCGCCGACCAACGTCAACATCGACATGCTCGAGTGCGCCAAGCGCGAGTTCGCCAAGGACCCGGACGTGGCCGGCAAGCGGGTGCTCGTGCTCACCGAGCTGACGATGAGCAACCTGCTGGCGGGCGGCTCCAAGGTGGACCGGCGCGACTTCCTCGCCCGCGCCGACCTCCTCTCGGCCACCGGCAGCACCGTGCTCATCTCCAACTTCGCCGACTACCACCGGCTCGCGGCCTACCTGCAGGCCCGCACCAGCGAGCGCATCGGCATGGTCATGGGCGTGCCGAGCCTGGAGGCCCTCTTCCGCGAGGAGACCCACGCGCACCTGCCCGGCGGCCTCCTCGAGAGCTGGGGACGGCTGCTCAAGAACGAGCTGAAGCTGTTCGTGTACCCCAAGAAGGACATCGAGACCGGCGAGGTCGTGACCGTCGAGGACATGGAGGTCGGGGAGGAGCTCCAGCCCCTCTTCGACTACCTCTCGGGTCGCGGCAGCTTCGTGCACCTGGCCGACTACGACCCCGAGTACCTCTCGATCCTGTCCCGCGACGTGCTCAAGCGGATCGCCGCGCACGACGAGACCTGGCAGGACATGGTCCCCACCGAGGTGGCCGAGCTCATCTGCAAGCGGTCGTTCTTCGGCTACAAGAGGGACGCCGTCTGAGGCGTCCGGCCGGGCTTGCTACCCTGGTGGCGGTCGTCTCGACGAGGCGCCACGCGGACGTAGTTCAATGGTAGAACTTCAGCTTCCCAAGCTGATAGCGCGGGTTCGATTCCCGTCGTCCGCTCTCAGCACCACGAAGGCCCCCGCTCGGTGAGCGGGGGCCTTCGTCGTCGTCCTGAGGGGTGGCGGGGTCAGACGTCGAAGTCGCCGCCTCCGAAGTCGCCCCCACCGTCGAACCCGCCGCCGTCGAAACCCGCGTCGTCGTAGCCACCGCCGTCGTAGCCGGGGTCGCCGCCGTCAGCCGCCACGTCGGCCTGGGCGCCGTCCTCGAAGCCCTGGGCGTACTCGTTCTCGTCGAAACCGTCGAACATCGCGTCGGCGATGGCCGTGCCCACGAAGGCACCGGCGACACCGGCCAGCAGGCTGCCGCCGATGACCGCGCCCATGCCGAGGCCTCGGCCGCCGCCCATCCCGCCCATCCCGCCGCCGGAGAAGCTGCGCTCGAGCGTGCCGGGCTGGCGCATCTCGGCACGGGTGGCCATGCGAGCCAGGTCGCGCGGGTCGTCGGTGCGAGCGCGCTCGTTCGCGGGCACCTGGCTGCCCAGCTCGGACAGCACCTGCTGGCGCTGGGCCGGGGTGAGCTTGGCGAACGCCTCGGCGTGCGCCTGCTCGATCTGCTCCGGCGGGGCGGTGCGCAGCAGGTAGCGGTACCGCTCCACGGCGCGCTCGTCGTCGCTCATCGGCCGCCCCTGCGGCGCCCGCTGCTGCTGGCTGACGGGCTGGCCACCGGTCGGGTGGTCGGTGCGGTAGCCGGTCGGCTGGCCGTAGCCCGCCTGCTGGCCCGGCGCCGCCGGGTAGCCCGTGCTCGGGCGCTGGCTGGTGGAGCGGTCCTCGCGGCCGAGCAGTCGGTCCAGGAAGCCCATCGTGGTCACTCTCCTCGCAGGGCGGGTGGGCGTCGCCTCCACGCTACGTGCGGGGACTGCGCACCGCCTGCCCGCGGGCTGTGCGGGAGCGGTCAGGCGCCCGGCGGCACACCGTCGTGGCGCTCGACGTAGGTGCTGCTGGTGACGCGGCCCCGGCGGCGGCTCAGCGCCAGCACGAGCACCAGCGACAGCGCTCCCGCGCCCATGCAGATCCAGCCGATGGCGGTGAGGTCCACCGCCTCGACGCCGTCACGCACGCCGAAGGCGAGGATCGCGCCGACGACCAGCAGGAAGATGCCCGTTCCGAGTCCCATGACGTCGATGGTGGGAGCGCCGCTCGCGGCCACCAGCCGAGGTGGACCCCCTCACCCGGACGGGCGCGCCGCTCACCGCAACCGGTCGCCCGGTCGTGGTTCCAGCCCCTCCCGGAACCGCGACCGGTCGCCCGGTCGCGGTCCGGGGCTCAGCCCCGGGAGGGGTCCTCCGGGCCGCCGGGGCGGGCGCGGTCGCGGCTCGGCTGCACCCGCTTGGGCTCGCCGTCCTGCTTGGGGTGGTTGGGCGGGAACGGCATCTCGCCCTCACCGGCGGCGGCGTCGCGCTCGGCCATCTCCAGCAGCGGGGTGAGGTCGTGGTGGGCGTCGTCCAGGGCGCGCATCGGGTCCCCGCGGCGCGCCAGCAGCGCGGGGACGGTGGCCATGGTGAGGTCGTCGGGCTCGACGTCGGCCAGCTCCTCCCACGTCACCGGGGTGGAGACGGTCGCGCGGGGGGTGCGGCGCACCGAGTACGCCGAGGCGATGGTGTGGTCGCGGGCGTTCTGGTTGTAGTCCACGAAGATCGCGCTGGTCCGCTGCTCCTTCCACCAGGCCGTGGTCACGCGGCCGCCGGCGCGCCGCTCGACCTCGCGGGCGAAGGCGATGGCAGCGGTCCTGACCTGCTTGATCTCCCAGCGCGGATCGATGCGCACGTAGACGTGCACACCGCGGCCGCCGGAGGTCTTGGGGAACCCTGCGTACCCGAGCTCGGCGAGGAGGGGCTGGACGACGTCGAGCGCGACGGCGCGGGCCTCGGCGAAGCCGGTGCCCGGCTGCGGGTCGAGGTCGATGCGCAGCTCGTCGGGGTGCTCGACGGCGTCGGGGTTGTGGTCGGAGGCGCGGGTCGGCCAGGGGTGGAACGTCACGGTGGACATCTGGGCGGCCCACACCAGGGGTGCGGCGGCGTCGACGCGCATCGCGTCGGCGTGGCGACCGGAGGGGAAGGTCACCCGCGTGGTGCGCACGTACGAGGGAGCGTGCGGCGGGACGCGCTTCTGGTAGACCTCCTCGCCGTCCACCCCGTCGGGGAAGCGCTGCACGTAGGTGGGCCTGTCGAGCAGGGCGCGCACCAGCGGGCCGAGCTCGCCGTCCTCGCCGCGCTGCGCGACGGAGCGGTAGTACTCCACGAGGTGCCGCTTGGTGCCGCCGCCGGCGCCGAGCGCCGGGAAGACGACCTTGTCGGGGCTGGTGAACCTGACGGCGACGCCGTCGACGTCGAGCTCTTCGGCCGGTGCCTTCGGTGCCACGCGAGCACTCTGCGCTGCCGGGGCACCCCGCCGCACCTCCGACGCGCCCCCCTGGTGGGCACTTCGCACTCCACGTGCCCTGCCGGGGGGGGAGGAAGAGGAGGGGCGGGTCAGGGGAGGCCGAGCAGGCGAAGGAGCGCCGTGGTGGCGGCCGCCGCGAGCACCACGAGCAGGAACGGCGCCTTCCGCCACACCAGGACCCCGGCGACGACGACCCCGAGCGGCCGGGCCCAGCCCGCCGCCTCGCGGCCGTCGAACAGGGCCTGCGTCACCACGAGGCCCGCGAGCACCGCGACCGCCAGCCCGGCGAGCAGGGCGTCCGTGCTCTCCGCCCGGGGTCCGCCGCCGACGCGAGCGGCCAGCCACGGGCCGAGCAGGCGCAGCGCGAAGGTGGCGGCGGCCAGCAGCGCCAGGCCCACCCAGTGCTCCGGTCCCCAGGTCACCGGGCACCTCCCCGCGGCGACCGCGCGCGACCGGCGAGCACCCCGAGCACCGCGGCGACGGCGGGCAGACCGGCCGGGAGCAGCGGGACGGCAGCGACGGCGACGACGGCGCCGGTCAGCGCCGTCCGCCGGTCGGCCCGGGTGCGCAGCGCGGGCACGAGCAGCGCCAGCAGGACGGCGGGGAACGCCGCGTCGAGCCCGAGGGTGCCGGGGTCGACGGAGGCCAGCACGGTGCCGCCGAGCGCCGCACCGACCAGCACCCCGGCGTTCCACAGGACGAACAGCAGCACCCCGGTCAGCCAGAACGCCGCACGCCGCTCGGCGGGGTCGCGGCGCGGGAGGGTGAAGGCGGCCGACTCGTCGGTGAGCAGGTGCGCGGCCACGAGGCGCCGCCACCCGGTGCGGGGGACGATGTCGGCCACGCCCATCCCGAGCGGCACCATCCGCGCGTTCAGCACGACCCCGGTGAGGGCGGCGACCAGCGGAGACGAGCCGCCGGTGACCAGAGCGACGAAGACGAACTGGCTGGCGCCGGCGAAGACGACCACCGAGAGGAGCACGGGCACCCACAGCGGGGTGCCCGAGGCGACGGCCACCGCGCCGAAGGAGAGGCCGACGACGCCGTCAGCGGCGCAGACCAGCAGGACGTCGCGCAGGAGCGTCCTGTCGACCTCTCGGACGCGGTCAGATATCCGGTCTGCGATACCGACTGTTCGGTGTGACGAACGCACTCTGCGAGGATGGGTGCATGGGACGACGTTCGTCAAGGCGAACCGCATGACCAACGAACCGAACAAGGCGACGGCACCCGCCGGCGGCGGTGCGCCGATCGCCGCCATCGCCGCCGCGCTGCGCCAGCACCGGCAGCGGTCGGGGCTGTCGATGGGAGACCTGGCCGCTCGCGCCGGCGTCGCCAAGTCGACGCTGTCCCAGCTGGAGTCCGGCTCGGCCAACCCCAGCGTCGAGACGCTGTGGTCGCTGGCCACCGCGCTGGGGGTGCCGTTCTCCGCCCTGGTCGACCCGCCCGCTCCGGCCGTGCGCGTGCTCCGCGCCGGCGAGGGGCCCACGCTGGCCGCCGAGAGCGCGCACTTCCGCGCCACGCTGCTGGCGGCGAGCACGCCCGGCGTGAGCTTCGACGTCTACCGCATCGCCGCTGAGCCGGGCCCTCCCCGCAACTCCGAGCCGCACGCCACCGGCACGGTCGAGCACCTCGTCATCGCCACCGGCCGCGCGCTCGCGGGGATCCTCGAGGACCCGGTCGAGCTCGGCCCTGGCGACTACGTCGCCTACCCCGCCGACCTGCCGCACACGTTCCACCCCCTGGAGCCCGGCACCACCGCGGTGATGGTCAGCCAGTACCGCTGACCCCTGGGGCCCGGTCACAGGGCGCCGAAGACCTGGGCGGCGAAGCGCACCCCCACCACCACGACCACCGCGCCCGCTGCACGCTCCACCCAGCACCGCGCCCGCTCGACCAGCCGCGCCCGCACCGCCCGCAGCACCGCCATGAAGCCGGCGGTCCACAGCGCGGAGGCCGCGCACAGCCCGAGCACCAGCGCCGGCAGGTCAGCCAGCCGCGTCGCCGCGACCAGCCCGCCGAACAGCAGCGACGAGTCGAGCAGCGCCGACGGGTTGAGCCACGTGACCGCGAGCGCGCCCAGCACGAGGCGGCGCCGGCTCCACGACGCCGGGGAGCCCTCCGACGTCGTGGCTCCCAGGAGGTGTCGAGGACGACGACGGGGGCGGGTGCGCCACAGGATCTGCCCGCCCATGAGCAGCAGGACCGCCGCGCCGACGGCGAGGGCGGGCACCCGCAGTCCCGGTGCCGCGGACAGCAGGCGCCCGGCCAGGAGCGCTCCGGTGAGGGAGACGGAGACGTCGAGCCCGACCACCAGGGCGGCGGCCCCCCACGCCCTGGTGGTCGGGAGCTGGAGGCCCGCCTGGAGCAGGTAGGCGTTCTGCGGGCCGAGGGGTGCGGCCGAGGCGAGACCGACGAGCAGGCCGAGCACGAACGGGTCCACAGCGGGTCTCCCGGGGAAGCAGGAGGTGCTCGATCGGCAGCGAGGCCCTGCTCACGCCGCCGCTGCTCTGAGCGCCGCGGCGCGGCGGGCGGGGAGCACGAGCGCGACGCCGAGCAGCGTGAGCACCACGCCGGCGGCGATGGCCGCCTTGTAGCCGGCGGGGATGTCGGCGAAGAAGGCCGGGACGGCGGTCATGACGTCGAGCACCTGGCTGACCGCGATGAGCGCGACGCCCAGGCCGACCCGGCCGCTGCGCCAGCGCCAGACGAGCACCACACCGACGAGCGTGACGATGCCGAGCACGCCGGTGACCACGTTGATCACCACCGGCGCCGGGCCCATCGTCGGGTCGAGGAGCGTCGGGATGCCGGACAGGCCGGACAGGGCGTTGAGCACCAGGCCGGTGACGAGGGCTGCGGATCGCTTCACGGGAGACCTCCGGGCGGGACGACGACGGACGTGCTGCGAGGTGGACGCCGCCACCGTGGCGCCGGAGGGGCCGGCGGGTCTGCCGTGCGGCCACCTGACCGCGCCCCCCGTGCTGGCCCCCTGTCCACCGGCGCCGCGCGGTCCTACCGTCGGCCCGTGGCCGCGGAGCAGCTCCACCTGCAGGCCCGGACCGCAGCGCTCGGACCGGGCCTGGCCGCGGCGCTGACCTGCACCGCCGCCGCGCTGGCGTGCGTGGTCGCCACCGCCCGCCTGGCGCTGCTCGACCCCGTCGTCGTCCCCGTCCTCTACCTGGCGCTCATGGACCTCGTGGGGCTCGCCTCGCTCGCCGTCGCCGTGGTGGTCGGGGTGCGGCGCCCGAGCAGCCCCGTGGCGGCGCTGCTCGGCCTGCAGGGGCTGGTGCCGTGCCTCGTCGGGGTCAGCGACGCCTGGACGGCGCTCGTCACCGCACCCGCTCCGGCGCTGGAGCCGACGCCGTGGGGTGCGGCACTGGCAGAGGCCAGCTGGATGGCCTGGTACGTCCCGCCGGCGCTGCTGCTGCTCCTGTTCCCCACGGGCCAGCTGCTCAGCCGCCGGTGGCGCCCGGTGGCGGTGGGCGTGGTGGCCGTGCCGCTGGCGCACCTGGCGGCGCTGCTGCTCGTGCCAGCGCCGAGCACGCACTTCCCCGGCGTACCCGCACCGCTCCCGTTGGGACCTGCGGTCAGCGCGGCGGCGACGGCGGTGTGGACGGCGGCGCCGTTCGCGCTGCTCACCCTGCTCGTCGTCTCCCTCGTGGCGGCTGTGCGCCGGTACCGGCGCAGCGCGGGCGTGGAGCGGGCCCAGCTCACGTGGTTCCTCCTGGGCGCGACGCTCGTGCCGCTGACGCTGCTCCTGTGCTGGCTGTCCTCCGTGGTGCTCGACGGACCGGACCTCGTGGTACCGGGGCTGGTGGCGATCGGCGTGGCGATCCCGGCGGCCACGGGCGTCGCGGTGCTCCGGCACGACCTGTACGACGTCGACAGGGCGCTCGCCGCCACCACCACGTACGCGCTGCTGTCGGCCGCGCTGCTGGGCGTCTACACGCTGGCGGCGTTCGTGGGCGGGCTGTGGCTGGGGCGCGACTCCCCGGTGCTGGCCGCAGCGACCACCGCCGTGTGCGCCGCTGCGCTCTCCCCCGTCCGAGCGCGCCTGCGGCGGGTGGTGGACCACCGGGTCGACCCGGCCCGGCACCGCGTCCTCAGGGCCGTGGCCTCCTTGGAGGCGCGCGCCCACGCCGGGCTGGTGCGCCCGGAGCAGCTGCAGGCGGTGCTGGCGGAGGCCTTCGACGGGCCCGTCCGGGTCGGCTACCGGCTCCCCGGCGGCGGTCCGGGCGACCCGCACGTCGACGCCGACGGGCTTCCGCTGCCCCCGGTCGCGCCGGAGGAGCAGGTCGTGCCCGTCGAGGTGGCCGGCGAGCCGGTCGGGGTGCTCGTGGCACCCCCCGGACCGTCCAGGGTGCTGCTGCGGGAGGCCGCCGCGGCCAGCGCGCTCGTCGTGGAGGTGGTGCGCCTCCGCGTGGGGCTGACCTCGGCGCTGAGGGAGGTCGCCGAGAGCCGGCGGCGTCTGCTGGCCGCCTCCCTGGAGGAGCGCCGCCGCCTCGAGCAGGACCTCCACGACGGCGCCCAGCAGCGCCTCGTGGGGCTGGGGATGTCCCTGCGGCTGGCGCAGCGGCACCTCGCCAGCGGTGCTCTCGACGTCGTCGGTCCAGGGGCGGCGCCGGGCGGCCCCCTCGACGGGGTGCTCGACGGGGCGGTGCAGCAGCTGGCGACGGCGGTGGCCGAGCTCCGGCAGGTCGCGCACGGACTGCGCCCCTCCAGCCTCGGCGACGGCCTGGGGGCGGCCCTCGGCTCCCTCGTCGAGCGGGTGCCGGTGCGGGTGGACCTGTCCGTGGACCTCGACGACGACGACGGGCCGGCCGGTGGTGGGCCACGGGCCGTGCCGGAGGCGGTGGCCACCACCGCCTACTACGTGGCCAGCGAGGCCGTCACCAACGCCGTCAAGCACTCGGGCGCGGCGAGGATCGGCGTCACGGCGGCGCGGCGGGCGGACCAGCTGGTGGTGCGGGTCAGTGACGACGGCTGCGGCGGAGCGGCGCTGCGCCGGGGCACCGGACTCGCGGGCCTGGCGGACCGAGTGGCCGCCGCGGGCGGTGAGCTGCACGTGGTCAGCCCCGCCGGCGCCGGCACGGTGGTGGAGGTGCGGCTGCCGTGCGGATCGTGATCGGGGAGGACTCCCCGCTGTTCCGCGAGGGTCTGGCGGCGCTCCTGGAGGACGCGGGCCACGCCGTCGTCGGGAAGGCGGGCGACGCGCCGTCGCTCCTGGCAGCGGTGGAGGAGCACGAGCCGGACCTGGCGGTCATCGACGTGCGGATGCCACCCGACCTCACCGACGACGGCGCCCGCGCCGCCCGGGAGCTGCGCCACCGCCACCCGTCGCTGGGGATCGTCCTGCTCTCGCAGCACGTGGAGGTGCGGCACTCGGTGGAGCTGGTGAGCTCGGGGCGCTTCGGCTACCTCCTGAAGGACCGTGCCCTCGACGTCGACGACTTCCTCGACGCCCTGCGCCGCGTCGCCGCGGGCGGGTCCGCGCTCGACCCGGAGGTGGTGGGCCGGCTGCTGGGCGGGCAGGCGCCCGGCACGAGCGGTGCGCTGGGGTCGCTGACGCCGCGGGAGCGCGAGGTGCTGGCGCTCATGGCGGAGGGGCGCACCAACGCCGGGATCGCCCGGCGCCTGTGGCTGACGCAGCGGACCGTGGAGGGTCACGTCGCGTCGATCTTCGGGCGGCTCGGCCTGGTGGTCACCGACGACGACCACCGCCGCGTGCTGGCGGTGCTGGCGCACCTCGGCCACGCCGCCCCCTGGCGCTGACCCGCCCCTCCCGCGCCCCCTCATCCCGCACTTTCCGCGGAAGCTGCGCCAGGCACCCCCGTCCATTCCGCACTTGCCGCGGAAAGCGCGAGAAGGGCTCGGAGGGTCAGGCGCCGCGCAGGTCGAGGGCGAGCTCGGACGGACCTGAGGGGTCGAGGACCACGGGGATGCCCCAGTCCTGCTGGTACAGGTGGCACGCGGCGAACTCGGGCACCTCACCGGTCACCGGGTCGCCGTCGCACGCGGCGGCCTGCACCGAGACGTGCAGCACGCCCGTCGCCCCGGGATGCAGGGCGGAGCTGTCGATGACGAGGTCGCGGGTGAGCCCTTCGGCGTCTCCGGCGCCCGCGCTCAGCAGGGCCGGCGGCGAGGAGGAGACCACCAGGCGCGTCGGGTCTCCCCAGCGGTGGTCGAGCTTCTGCCCGGTCGGCGGGGTGAACGCCACGCGCAGCGCCACGGGGCCCGGCGCCAGCGGCGTCGGCGGGCGCTTGACGCGCTGCGCCTCCCCCGCCAGCTTCGACGCTGCCGCCGGCACCTGCAGGCGGGTGAGACGGGACGCAGCGCTCTCGACGACGACGAAGGTCGCCGCTCGCCCGTCGTCGTCCAGCTCCACCGCCACCGCCGTCGGCTCCGCGAGGTCGCGGGCCAGCGTGGTCACCTCGCCCGCGTCGCCCCCCAGGGGGTCGTAGCGGCGCAGCGCGCCGTTGTACGTGTCAGCCACCACCACGGAGCCGTCGGGGAGCAGCGCGATGCCGAGGGGGTGCTGCAGCAGCGCCTGAGCGGCCTCGCCGTCGCGCAGGCCGAACTCGAACAGGCCGGTGCCCACCACGGAGCCGACCTCGTAGCCGGCGCCCGCGACGGGCAGGACGTTGGCCATGCGGTCGTCGTCGACGGCCTTCACCTCGCGGTCCACCTGTCCACCGGTGGCGCCGCCGGAGCGCTCCAGCCAGCGCAGCGCCGACGTCTCGGAGTCCAGCACCCACAACCGCGAGCCGTCGGCGGAGGTCTCCAGCGCGCCGGTCTGCGCGAACCACGCCTGCTCGGCAGCGCCGTCGCGCAGGCCCTCGGCGGTGGTGCCGGCGAGCACCCGCACCACGCCGCCCGTGGCGTCCACGGCGCCGGCCGGGCCCGCCGGGGCCGGGTCGAGCGCCCACAGCTGGTGCACGCCGGCCATGGCGATGACCAGCTGGTCGTCGAACCAGGCGGTGTCGAGCGGGGTGGACAGGTCCTGCTCGAGCGCGGGGCCGCCGCCCTCGCGGCGGCGCAGCTGCCGGCCGGTGCCCGCCAGCGTCACCAGCGACAGGTCGGCCAGGCGCAGCCCGCGCACGGCGTGGTTGGTGGAGTCGGCCACGGCCACGTCCCACCCCACGCGCGCCGCGACGTCGGCGGGCAGCAGCGTCAGGCCCACCGGCTCGGACAGGCGGGCCTGGTCGGGCCCGCCGTCCACGAGGCCGCGCTCGCCGGTGCCGATGCGGGCGCGCTCGGTGGCGAGGTCGTCGTCGAGGACGACGAGCTGGTGGTGGGCGGTGTCGGAGAGCAGGTAGCCGCCTCCGGCGGACGCCGGCAGGGGCAGGAGCGCCGTGGGCAGGGCGAAGGCGGAGTCGGGGGCGGGCGGCGCGACGTAGGGCTGGTCGCCCCGACGCAGCGTGCCCTTGGCCTCGTGCTCGGCGACGAGCTCGCGCAGCAGCACCCCGAGCCCGTGCGCGTGGCCCTCGCCGCTCATCGACGCGACGACGTAGCCCTCCGGGTCGACCACCGCCAGCGTCGGCCAGGCGCGCGCCGCGTACGCCTGCCAGGTGGTCAGCTGCGGGTCGTCGAGGACGGGGTGGCGCACGTCCCAGCGCAGGACCGCGGCGTCGACGGCCTCGACGGTCCCCTCGTGGGCGAACTTCGGGGAGTGCACCCCGACGACGACGAGGACGTCGGCGAACTCGTGCTCCAGCTCGCGCAGCTCGTCGAGGACGTGCTGGCAGTTGACGCAGCAGCTGGTCCAGAAGTCGAGCAGCACGATGCGGCCGCGCAGGTCGGCCAGGGACAGGTCGGCACCGCCCGTGCCCACCCAGCGGCGGCCCACGAGCTCGGGGGCGCGGACGCGGCTGCGCTTGGCGGACTGCTTCGGAAGTCCATGATCACGGACGGGAGAGGTCATGGCATGAGCTCCAGCGAGGGTGTTCGTGGTCAGACGAGGGCGGTGTCGTCGTCGCGGTGGACGGCGCCCAGGGCGTCGAGGGCGGCGTCGAGCACCTCCGCGACGGCGACCGAGTCGGACATGGGCATGACCGGGCTCTCCACGAGTCCGGCGGCCAGGCACTCGTGGACGTGCTCGACCATGTGGACGTAGCCCCGGCCCGTCACGGGCAGGTCGACGACCTCGCTGGGCTCGTCGTCGCGGCCGGCACCGTCCGCCCACACCTGCAGGTGGGACGGCTTGTGCAGCGGCCCGGCCACCTCGATGCGGCCCTTCGTGCCCGTGATGGTCCCCGCGCCACCGGCGTGGGCGAGCAGCGTGGAGCCCAGGCGCGCGGTGCGGCCGCCGCCCCAGTCGAGCAGCAGCGAGGCCTCGGCGTCGACGCCGTTCTCGGCGAGCACGCCGACCGCGTGGACCGCCCGCGGGGAGCCGCCGAAGACGCCCTGCGCGAAGGACACCGGGTAGACGCCGGTGTCCAGGAGGGTGCCGCCGCCCTGCTCGGGGTCCCACAGCCGGTGGGCGGGGTCGTAGGGCAGCGCGAAGCCGAGGTCGCCCGCCACCGACCGCACCTCGCCGATGACGCCGCTGCTGAGGATCTCGCGGAGCCGGACGTGGTTGGGCTGGAAGCGCGCCCACAGCGCCTCCATGACGAAGACGCCGCGCTCGCGCGCCAGCTCCGCGAGCCCGCGCGTGGCCGCGGCGGTGCAGCCGACGGGCTTCTCCACGAGCACGGGGAGCCCCGCCTCCACGCACGCGCGGGCCAGCGCCACGTGCTGGGCGTGCGGGGTGGCGATGTAGACGGCGTCGAGCCCGGCCTCGCTCGACCTGTCAGCGCCGGCCTCGATGAGCTCGCGGTAGGAGCCGTAGGAGCGGGCGAAGCCGTGCTCGTCCGCGAAGGCGGCCGCACGGCCGGCGTCGCGGGAGGCGACGGCGGCGAGCTCCGCGCCCGGCACGAGCGCGATGTCGCCGCTCACCGTGGCGGCGATGCCGCCGGTGGCGAGCACGCCCCAGCGCACGTTCGTGGTCCTCGTCGTCATCCCAGCTCCTCGGGTGCGGTCCACGGCCGGCCCAGCACGTGCTGGTCCAGGAAGGCGAAGACGGTGGCGTACCAGAGCCGGGCGTTGCCGGCGCCGAGCACCCAGTGGCCCTCGTCGGGGAAGAGCAGGAAGCGGTGCGGCGACCGCCCGTCGGGTTCCGTCGAACGGCTCAGCAGGTCGTACCAGAGGCGCAGCGCCTCCCCGACCGGCACGCGGTCGTCGTCGTCCCCGTGGATGACGAGGACCGGCGTGGTGATCGCGTCGGCGTGGTCGTGCGGGGAGTTGTGGCGCACCATCTCGGCGGTCATCTCCCTCGCCCACTCCGCGGGGAAGTCGGTGGTGCCGGAGAACTGGTCGAGCGCCCACAGGGAGGCGTGCGTGACGATCGCCCGGAACCTGTCGGTGTGCCCGGCCACCCAGTTGGCCATGTACCCGCCGAAGGAGCCGCCCATCGCGGCGGTGCGCTCGGCGTCGACGTCGTCGCGGGCCACGGCGGCGTCGGTGATGGTCATGAGGTCGGTGTAGGGCTCGGCGCCCCAGCGCCCCAGCCCGCGCTCGATGAAGTCGAGGCCGTACCCGGTGGACAGGGCGGGATCGGGCAGGAGCACGGCGTAGCCGCGGGCCGCGGCCAGCCACGGGTTCCAGCGCCAGCTCCACGCGTTCCAGCTGCTCAGCGGACCGCCGTGGATCCACAGCAGCAGGGGGGCGGGACTGTCGGGGCCGGCGCCGTGCGGCAGCGCGAGCCACGCGCGCACCGGGGTGCCGTCCTCGGCCGTGGCGGTGACCTCGGTGAGGGTGCCCGGCAGCTGCGGGCCGGTCGCGTCCCAGGCGCCGAGCGCGTGCGCGGGCGCCGGCAGGACCTCCGGCTCGCCGCCGGCCGCGGGGATGCGCACCGGGGTCGGCGGGGCGTCGACGGCCGCGCGCAGGGCGTAGACCCACTGGCCGTCGGGGGAGGCGACGACGTCGGAGTAGGCGCCGTCGTCGGCGGTGAGCCGCTCCGCCCCGTCGGCGGAGGACCCGTCGACGGCGAGGCGGAAGACCGGGCAGCGGCCGCCGTCGTCGGCGGTGACGAGCAGCGCGGTGCCGTCGGGGGTCCACGTCAGCGACGCCGGCCAGCGGTCCCACCCGGCGGCGAGCACGAGGCTCTCCCCGGTGGCCGCGTCGACGACGACGACGTCGACGTCCATCGAGTGCGACGGCGTCGCGCGCCTCCACCGCAGCACCGCGACGCGTCCGCCCGTGGGCGCTGCGACGGGCGCGGTGTGGTCGTGGGAGACGTCGTCCAGGAGGGTCCGGCGTTCCCCGGTGGCGACGTCGACGGCGACCAGGCTGGTCCGCGAGTCGCCGCGCGCCTCGGGGACGTGCCACTCGGTGACCACCGTCGAGCCGTCTGCGGTGATCGTCCAGGCGGGGTCGTCGGGCAGGGCCGCACCGACGTGGCCGGTGAGGTCGCGCAGCTCCAGGCGGTCGTCGCCGCTGCCCGAGCGGCCGCCGGTTCCCGACAGCACCGCTCCGACGTCGACCCCGTCTCCGGAGGCCGCCACGAGGAGGCGGTGGCGGTCGGGGCCGAGGTCGTGGTCCCAGTTCCGCACCGGGAGGGCGTCGTGCAGGACGCCGGTGGTGCGGGTGTCCTTGCGGAGCTTCCGCAGCCGAGCGTCGTCGGCGGCGTCGGTGGCCGAGGGCAGCGTGGGGCTGCCGAGCAGCACCGTCCCGGCCTCGCGGGCCACGACGACGCCCGCGACACCGCCCGGGCGCACCGCCACCTTCCGCGCTTCGCCGCCCGCTGCCGGCAGGCACCACAGCGCGGCCGGCGCGTCGTCGCCGTCGTCCTCCGCCGCGGCGGGGTCGGGGCGGGCGGAGGTGAAGAGCAGGTCGCCAGAGGGGGTGAAGGCTGGTGAGGACTCGCCCTCGGCGCCGCGCGTCAGCCGCCGCGCCGGGCGCCGGCCGGTGGGGTCGACCTCCCACAGCGCCGTGGTGGAGCCGCCCCCGCGCTCGTCGAGCTGGGAGACCGCGGTGACCAGGCGGGTGCCGTCCGGGGAGAGCGCGAGACCCCCCGTGCGGGGCAGCCGGGTGTACGCGACCAGGTCGGAGAAGGGCGTGCCGTCGGGCGTGCGGCTCATCGCTCCTGCCTACCAGCACCCTGGGTCGCGCTGTCAGGGGAGCCACCGGACCGGGCGGCCAGCATCGCGTTGTAGGCCGCGAGCTCGGCGTCCCCGTCGCGGTCAGCGGCGCGGTCGCGGCGGCGGGTCTCGCGCTCGTCGCTGCGCGACCACTGCACCGCCAGCACGATGGCCAGCACCAGGGTGGGCATCTCCCCGATGCCCCAGGCGATGGCGCCGCCGGTGCGCTGGTCGGCCAGGGCGTCCACGCCGAGGCCCAGGCGGGAGAACCAGTCGGCGGCGAGCAGCTCGTTGCCACCGGTGAGCGCCACCCCGAAGAAGGCGTGGAACGCCATGGTGGCCAGCAGCAGGAGCAGCCGCAGCGGGTAGGGCGGGTTCCAGGCGCCGGGGTCCACCCCGATCACGGCGGACGCGAAGAGGTACCCGGTGAGGAGGAAGTGCACCTCCATGAGCTCGTGACCGAGGTGCGTGGACAGCGCCAGCCCGAACAGCGGGGAGTAGTAGAAGACGATGATGCTGCCGGCGAAGAGGACCGCGGCGACCACGGGGTGGGAGACGAAGCGCGCCCACCGGGAGTGGACGAGCACCATGAGCCACTCGCGGGGACCGCGGCTGCCGTCGCGCCGCTTGGGGAGGGTGCGCATCGCCAGGGTGATCGGCGCACCGGCCACCAGGAGGATCGGCGCGACCATCATGATCGTCATGTGCGCCACCATGTGGGCGCTGAAGAGCAGGTCGATGTAGGCCTGCGGGCCGAACGACGTCGCCCACGCCAGCACCGCGACCCCGGCGAACCACGAGACGGCGCGGCCGGCCGGCCAGCGGTCGCCCCGGGCGCGCAGGCGGGCCAGGCCCGCCGCGTAGGCGACCACCAGGGCGCCGCACACCACCAGCCACAGCAGGTCGGGGGCGGGCTGGAGCAGCAGCCGCAGCGGGGTGGCGGGCAGCGGCGGCACCACGTCGCTGGTGAGCTGCTCCGCCAGCGAGCGCGGACCGCCGTCGGCGCCGGCGGGCGGGCCGGTGCGCACCATCGCGACGGCCACGCCGACCGCGGCGGCCATGACGAGCACCTCACCTCCCACGAGCCGCCAGAACGGCGACGGCGCTCCCGCGGCGCTCCTGCCCCGCTCGACGGCGCCGTCGAGGCCGGCGATGGCGCTGCGGCGGTGCAGCCACCCGGCGACCCCCAGCGCGAGGGCGGCGGCCGTCTTCACGCCGAGCAGCGCCCCGTAGGGGCTGAGCAGGCCCGAGGCCGTGGCGCCGATCTGCACCCAGCCGTTGGCCAGGCCCGAGACGACGACGAGCGCGAACGCCCCGAGCGCCATCGCGGAGTAGCGCCGCACCACCACCGGGAGGCTCCGCCCGAGGTGCGGCCCGGCCACGGCGAGGGCGACCAGCCCGCCGAACCACACCCCGACGCCCAGGGCGTGCAGCCACCAGCCGGACACCGCCGTGTGGTGGCCGCCCTCCGCGCTGCCGTGGCTGCCCAGGGCGATCGGCACCAGCGCCGCGGCGGTGAGGAGCGCCGCGACGGCGGCCGAGGCCGGCGTGGCGGTGCCGAGGGCCACGAGCGTGCCGGCGAGCACCGCCAGCACAGCGGTGGCCAGGAGCGTGCGGCCAGGGGGGACCTCGGTGAGGAAGTAGCCGATCTGGCTCCCCAGGCCCGCGCTGCTCAGGGGCGTGCCGGCGATGTCGGCGAACGACAGGACGGGCTGGACGACGGCGGTCAGCACCCAGGCGACGGCAGCGCCGGAGGCCAGCCGCGAGACCGCCCGCCAGGCGGGGGAGCCGGGCACGAGCGCGAACGCCAGCAGGACGAGCGACCCGAGCACGGTGGAGACCGCGAGGTCCCCGGTGGTGCGCAGCACGGGCAGGCCCCAGCGCACGACGGGCCCGGCGTCGCCCAGCACCCCGGGCACGGCCGCACCGGTGGCCACCATCGACACGACCACTGCCACCAGGGCCGTGGGGAGGCCCAGCACGAGGGCCAGGGCGACGGGGGAGCGACCTGCGCCGTCGACGTCTCGGACAGCCGTCGCGTCCCGCTCGAGCACCACCCGTCGAGGGTATGCCGCCGAGCCGACACCCCGGGGACGTCCAAGAACTTAGGCAAGCCTTGCCTATTTCCTCGGGCCCGGTCCACACTGGCGCCCGTGACCGCCGCCTCCCCCGCCTCCACCGACCTCCTGACCGCCGCGGTGACCGCGCGCACCGTGGCCGCCGGCTCCGGCGTCGCCGTCCTCGCCGTCGCCGGCTGGCGCAGCCACGGCGTGCTGCACGGCTGCGACGAGCAGGGCCGCGTGGTGCTCCTCCTGCCGCCCGACGCCGTGCTGCCCGACCTGCCGCCGGTCGGCCCGCACCCGGGCACGTGCGTGCTGGAGGTGGAGCGCAGCGCCGCCCTGCCCGATGCGACGGTGCCGCTCGCCAGCGTGCAGGTCTGGCTCGAGCTGGAGGAGGTGCCCCCCTCGGAGCGCCCGGCGGCGCTGGAGCTGCTGGCCGCGTGCCACAGCCTGTCCGAGGCCCTGCGCAGCTGGCGCGGGCGCCGGCTGCTGCGCGGCACCGTGGAGCACGCCCACTGCCACCGGGCACCCCGCTGCGAGGAGGTCGACGCCGAGGAGTTCGCCGCGGCCGTCCCCGACCCGGTGGCGCCCTGGGAGGCGGACGCCCTCGAGCGGCTGCGGGTGGACCTGCGCGAGGAGCTGCTCGACGGGCTGCGCCGCGCCAGCCCCGCCGCCCGCTCCCGCATGGTGCTGGACGGACCGGCCTGGCGCGGCACCTCCGACCTGGCCGACGTGCTGCCCGTGGCCGTCGACGAGCGGGGAGCCACCGTGCTCGGCGTGCTCTCCGACGGCGACCGCCTGCACCTGCGGCTGCCCTTCCCCTCCGCACCGCACGACGCCGACGACGTGGTGGACCTCACGGCCACCGCCCTGCACGAGGCCGTCGCCGCGACGGCCTGACCGGGCCCGGCCGCTGGCCCGCTCGCTACAGGCGGCGGTCGGCGAGCACCGGGAACTGCTCCCGGCAGCGGGCCACCTCGCCGAGGTCCACCTCCACGCGCAGCACCTGCTCGTCGGCGTCGGCCTCGGCGAGGTCCTCGCCCCACGGCGAGACGACGGCGCTGTGGCCCGCCATCGGCGTGCGCGCGTGCGTGCCCGCCGTCCCGACCGCGATGAGCACCACCTGGTCCTCCACGGCGCGCGCACGGGTCAGCAGCCGCCAGTGCGCCAAGCGCGCCGCCGGCCAGGCCGCGGGCAGCAGCACGAGCTCGGCACCGAGGTCCACCTGGCGGCGGAACAGCTCGGGGAAGCGCACGTCGTAGCAGGTGGCGAGGCCGGTCCTCACCGCCTCGCCTTCCGGTCCGAGGGGGAGGTCGACGACGACGACGTCCTCACCGGCCTCCATGAGCAGAGGCTCCCCCGCCCCGAAGCCGAACCGGTGGACCTTGCGGTAGCTGGCCAGCAGGGCGCCGTCGGGTCCCAGCACCACCGAGGTGTTCCACAGGTGGCGCCCCTGCGGCCCGGGCTGCTCGGTGCGCTCCACCAGCGAGCCCCCGTGCACCACGGCACCGGCAGCGCGCGCGGCGTCGGCCAGGGCCCGCACGGTCGGCCCGTCGAGCGGTTCCGCTCGCCGCTCCCACTCGCGGTAGGCGAAGCCGCCCGGCGCCCACAGCTCGGGCAGCACCACGAGGTCGGCGCCGCGCTGGTCGGCCACCAGCTGCGCCACGCGGTCGACGCGGGCGGCCACCGGCTCGTCGTCGTCGTAGCCGACCTGCAGCACGCTCACCTGCACGGTCCCCTGCTGGGCACTGGTCACGGCTGGCACCCTAGGCGGCGTGACCGCACCCGTCTTCCTGCTCAACGGCCCCAACCTCGGACGCCTGGGCCTGCGCGAGCCCGCCGTCTACGGCGCGACGACGCTGCCGGAGATCGAGGCCCGGTGCACGGAGGTCGCGTCCCAGCTGGGTCTGGAGCTGACCTGCCGGCAGACCGACACCGAGGGCCAGATGATCGGCTGGGTCCACGAGGCCGCCGACCTCGGCGCCGGCGTGGTGCTCAACCCCGCGGGGTGGACCCACACGTCCGTGGCGCTGCGCGACGCGTGCGCCCAGCTGACCGCGCCCCTGGTGGAGGTGCACCTGACCAACGTGCACGCGCGGGAGCCGTTCCGGGCGCACTCCTACATCTCCCCCGTGGCCGCGGCCGTCGTCGCGGGCATGGGTCCGGAGGGCTACCTGGCGGCGCTGCGCTACCTCGCCGGCCGCCTCAGCACCGACTGACCACCCCCTCTTCTCGCACTTTCCGCGGAGAGTGCGAGAAGAAGGGCACGGGAAAGGCACTTTCCGCGGAAAGTGCGGGGAGGGCGGGGTCGGTCAGGCCCAGCGCAGGGCCGTGTCGGGCCGCTCGAGCACGCGCGCGACGTCGGCGAGGAACTTGGAGCCGAGGTCGCCGTCGACGAGGCGGTGGTCGAAGGAGACCGACAGCTCCACCACGTCGCGGGGCTTGACCTTCCCCTTGTGCACCCACGGCTTCTTGGCCACCTGGCCCACGCAGAGGATGGCGGCCTCGCCGGGGTTGAGGATCGGGGTGCCTGAGTCGACGCCGAAGACGCCGATGTTCGTGATCGACAGGGTGCTGCCCGACAGGTCGGCGGGCTGCGAGCGCCCAGCGCGCGCGGTGGAGACGAGGTCGCCGAGGGCGTGGGCGAGCTGCACCAGGGACATCTCGTGGGCGTCCTTGATGCTCGGCACGAGCAGGCCGCGCGGGGAGGCCACGGCGATGCCGAGGTTCACGTAGTGCTTGATGACGATCTCCTGCGCAAGCTCGTCCCAGCTGGCGTTGATGCCGGGGTGGCGCGCTGCCGCCAGGCACACGGCGCGGGCCACGAGCAGCAGCGGGGAGACGTGCACGTCGCGGAACTCCCGCTCGGCGCGGACGCGCTCGAGCATCTTCATGGAGCGCGTCACGTCCACCGTGACGAAGGCGGTGGCGTGGGGCGCGGTGAAGGCGCTGGCCACCATCTGGCGGGCCGTGGCGCGGCGCACGCCGCGCACGGGGATGCGGGTCTCGCGGTCCGACCCCGGCTCGGTGGAGGTGGTGTCGGCGGGCAGCTGGACCACCGCGAGGTCGTCGGGCCGCTGGCCGGCGGGCGCCTCGGGCAGGGCGCCGCGGGCGTCGACGAAGGCGCGCACGTCGTCGCGGGTGACCACGCCGCCGTCCCCGGTGGCGGTGACGCTGGCCAGGTCCACGCCGAGGTCGCGGGCCATGGCGCGCACCGGCGGCGAGGCGAGCGGCTTGTCCGAGGCGCCGCCCTGGCGGGGCGGGGCGGACGCCGTCTGGCCCGCGGGGCGCTGGCTGCGGACGGTGCGGCGGCGGCGCGCGGCGTGGCCGTGGGTGGCGGGCCTCACGCCGTAGCCGACGAGCACCGCCTCGCGCTCGACCTCGTGCTCGTGGTCGACGGCGGAGACGGGACCGCCCTCCAGGCCGGAACCGCCCTGGCCGGTGGGCGCCACGGGCGCGGGGCGGTGCGGGTGGTCCTGCACCGGCCGGCCGGCCTGCTCTGCGGGAGCAGCGGTCTCCACGGCGATGAGCGGGGTGCCGACGTCCACGGTGGTGCCCTCGGGCACCAGCAGGCCGACCACCCGGCCGGAGAACGGCGAGGGGAGCTCGACCAGGGACTTGGCGGTCTCGACCTCGACCACGGTGTCGCCGTCGGCCACGACGTCGCCCACGGCGACGCGCCAGCTGACGACCTCGGCCTCGGTGAGGCCCTCGCCGACGTCGGGCAGGAGGAAGTGCTGGGTGCTCGTGGTGCTCGTCGGGGTGGTCACGGACGCCTCCTCGAGGATGGTCACGGGATCAGGGCCTGGCTCAGGCGAGGACGCGGTCGACGGCGTCGAGCAGGCGCTCGGCGTCGGGCAGGTAGTGCTCCTCGATGCGCGCCGCCGGGTAGGGCACGGCGAAGCCGCCCACGCGCAGCACGGGCGCCTCGAGGGAGTGGAAGCAGCTCTCGGTGACGCGCGCGGCGACCTCCGCCCCCATGCCCAGGAACACCGGGGCCTCGTGGACGACGACGACGCGGCCGGTGCGCCGGGCGCTGGCCTCGACCACGCCGACGTCGAGCGGGGAGAGGCTGCGCAGGTCGACGACCTCCAGCTCCACGCCCTCCTCGGCGGCGGCCAGGGCGGCGTCGAGGGCCACCCGCACGGTGGGGCCGTAGGCGACCACGGTGACGGCGCCGCCCTCGGAGACGCGGGCGTCGCTGACGGGGCGGGCGACGCGGGCGCTGTGCAGGCCGGGGGCCGCGGCGAGCGCCTCGGCCGAGGTGTCGACGGAGCCCTTGTCCCAGTAGCGGCGCTTGGGCTCGAGCAGGACCACCGGGTCGGGCTGGGTCAGCGACTGCCGGAGCATCCAGTAGGCGTCCTGCGGGGTGGCCGGCGTGATGACCCGCAGGCCCGCGGTGTGGGCGAAGTAGGCCTCGGGCGACTCGCTGTGGTGCTCCACCGCGCCGATGCCCCCGCCGTAGGGGATCCGGACGACGACGGGCAGCTGCGCGGTCCCGGCGAGGCGGGCCGGCATCTTGGCCAGCTGGGTGACGATCTGGCTGAACGCGGGGTAGACGAACCCGTCGAACTGGATCTCGCAGACGGGCCGGTAGTCGCGCAGCGCCAGGCCGACGGCGGTGCCGAGGATGCTGGCCTCGGCGAGCGGGGTGTCGACCACGCGGTCCTCGCCGAAGGCCGCCTGCAGGCCGTCGGTGACGCGGAAGACGCCGCCGAGCCTGCCGATGTCCTCGCCCATCAGCAGGACCTTGTCGTCCGCGGCCATGGCGTCGTGCAGGGCGGCGGTGATGGCCTTGGCGAGGGTCAGGGTGGCGGTGCCCGATGCGGGCGCGGCACCGGCGGTCGCTCCCGCGCCGGCGGCGCCGGGACGGGTGGTGGTGGCGCTCATCGGGCCTCCTCCGGCTCGGTGGCCAGCCAGGTCTCCAGCCAGGCGCGCTCGGAGGCGACCAGCGGGTGCTCAGCGGCGTAGGCGTGGTCGAACATCGAGGTGGGGGCGGGGTCGGTCATCTCGCGGACCCCGCGGCGCACCCGGGCGCCGAGCTCGTCGGACTCCTCCCGGACGGCGGCGAAGAAGGCGTCGTCGGCGCCGTCGGTGGCGCGCAGGTGGGCCTCGACGCGGGTGAGCGGGTCCTTGGCGACCCAGGACTCCTCCTCCTCGCGGGTGCGGTAGCGCCCGGCGTCGTCGGAGGTGGTGTGCGCGTTCACGCGGTAGGTGACGGCCTCGACGAGGGTGGGGCCGGCGCCGCTGCGGGCGCGGTCGCCCGCAGCGCGCACGACCGCCTCGACGGCGAGGACGTCGTTGCCGTCGACCTGCACGCCGGGCATCCCGAAGCCCGCGGCCCGCGCGTGCAGCGGCGCTGCGCTCTGGCGCGAGGCGGGGGCGGAGATGGCCCAGCCGTTGTTCTGGCAGAAGAAGACCACCGGGGCGCTGAAGACGGCGGCCCAGCTGAGGGACTCGTTGACCTCGCCCTGGGAGCTGGCGCCGTCACCGAAGCACGCCATCACCGCGGTGTCGCGGCCGCGGTCTCCGGTGCCCACGAGGCCGTCCCGCTGGATCCCCATGGCGTAGCCGGTGGCGTGGGGCAGCTGGGCTCCGATGACCAGCGTGTACACGTGGAACGCGTGGGCGGCCGGGTCCCAGCCTCCGTGGCTGGCGCCGCGGTAGAGCTGCAGCACCTGCAGCGGGTCCACCCCGCGGACCCACGCGAGGCCGTGCTCGCGGTACGTGGGGAAGACGTGGTCGTGACGGGCCAGGCCGTGCCCGGCGCCGATCTGGGCGGCCTCCTGGCCGGTGCAGCTGGCCCACAGGGCCAGCTCGCCCTGGCGCTGCAGCGCGGTCGCCTCGACGTCGAAGCGGCGCACCAGCGCCATGTCGCGGTAGCGGGCGCGCAGCTGCTCGGCGCCGACCTCGGCGACGAGGGCTGCGTACTCCTCGACGTCGGGGTGCTCGTGCTCACCGGTCGGCTGGCTGCGCCGCACCCCGGCGGGGCTGAGCAGCTGGACCGGCGCCTGCGGCGCGGGGGCGACGGGGGGCACGCGACCTCCTGTGCTGGACTACCTACGGGACCGTACCTTACGGTCCCGTAGGTCTCCTGCGGAAGCGCCGCGCGCCACCCTCCTCCCCGTGCCCCCCTCAGCCCACCCGGTCGGGGCTCCAGCGCTGCAGGAAGGCCCCGCACACCTCCAGGAGGACGTCGTCCGCGGGGACGTCACCCACCGTCGCGCGGACGCCGTCGCTGCCGTACCCGCGCACCGACAGGCCGGCGTCGGAGCAGGCGGCCACGAGGTCCGGGGTGGAGCTGCCCACCGGCAGGTAGACGAAGTTGGCCTCCGAGCGCGGGATCCGCCAGCCCTGGCGCGCCAGCTCGGAGGCCACCCGCTCCCTCTCGTCGACGATGGCGTCCACGCGCTCCATGAGGGCGTCCGCCTGCTGCAGCGACGCGACGGCCGCCAGCTGGGCGATGCCCGAGACGCCGAAGGGCACCGCAGCGCGGCGCAGCGCGTCGGCGACGGGCTCGTGCGCCACCGCGTAGCCGACCCTCAGGCCCGCGAGCCCGTACGCCTTCGAGAAGGTGCGCAGCACCATGACGTTCGGGTGGGCGCGGTGGACGGCCAGCCCGTCGACGGCGGTGGGGTCGCGCACGAACTCCAGGTAGGCCTCGTCCACCACCACGAGCACGTCCCGCGGCACGCGGGCGAGGAACGCCTCCAGCTCCTGGGCGCCCACCACCGGACCGGTGGGGTTGTTCGGCGTGCAGACCAGCACGAGGCGGGTCCGCTCGGTGATGGCGTCGGCCATCGCGCCGAGGTCGTGGCGGCCGGCGCCGTCCAGCGGGACGGGCACCGGCGTCGCGCCGGACAGCCCGACGACGATCGGGTAGGCCTCGAAGGAGCGCCACGCGAAGACCACCTCGTCACCGGCCTCGCAGACCGCCTGCAGCACGGCCCCGAGCACGCCGACGCTGCCCGTGCCGGGCACCACGCGCGCCGCGGGCACGTCGAGGTGCTCGGCGAGGGCGTGGACCAGGTCCGCCGAGCCCATGTCGGGATAGCGGTTCAGCTCCGCTGCGGCCCGCTGCACCACCTCGAGCACGGCCGGCAGCGGCGGGTACGGGTTCTCGTTGGAGGAGATCTTGTACGAGGCGCCCCCGGGGCCTGAGGGCGCGGGCCGGCCGGGCAGGTAGCCGGGCAGGGCGCTGACCGCTGCGCGCACGCGCGGAGACACCGCCACGGGCGAGGAGGACGAGGACGACGACGGCGGGCTGCTCACGCGCGCCACGGTAGGCCGCGCAGACCGCCACCCGGGAGGGCGATCACGAGAGGTCTCGGCGTGCGAGGCGCCTGCGGCAGGAGGAGGGTGCCCGGGGTGAGCAGCACGACGCAGCGCAGCGGCGGGGGGTCCCCCGCGGGCGGGGAGAAGACCACCGGCAAGGTCATCGCCATCGCCGTGGTGGCGGCCGTGGGCGGCTTCCTCTTCGGGTTCGACTCCTCCGTGGTCAACGGTGCCGTCGACGCCCTCGCCGCGCAGTTCAGCATCGGCGCCCTGCTCAAGGGCTTCACGGTCTCGTGCGCGCTCCTCGGCGCGGCCGTGGGCGCGTGGTTCGCCGGCCCGCTGGCCGACAAGTTCGGCCGCACGCGCGTCATGGTCATCGCTGCCGCGATCTTCGCCGTCAGCGCCATCGGCTCCGGCCTGGCGTTCGCCGTGTGGGACCTCATCCTGTGGCGGGCCGTCGGAGGCGTGGGCATCGGCGCCGCGTCGGTGATCGCCCCCGCCTACATCGCCGAGGTCTCCCCGGCCGCCATCCGCGGCAGGCTCGGCTCCCTGCAGCAGTTCGCCATCACCGTCGGCATCCTGTCGGCCCTGGTCTCCAACGCGCTGCTGGCCGGTGCCGCCAGCGGGGCCGGCGAGGACTTCTGGCTCGGCCTGCCCGCCTGGCGCTGGATGTTCCTCGTCGGCGTCATCCCCGCCGTGGTCTGGGCCGGTCTGGCGCTCGCGGTGCCGGAGTCACCGCGCTACCTCGTGGCCAAGGGGCGCCAGGAGGAGGCCGGGCGGGTGCTGGCCAGCATCCAGGGCCTCAAGGACCGCGGGCTGGTGAAGCGGCGCATCGCCGAGATCGCCAAGCACCTGGCCGCCGAGCGCGAGCCGTCGCTGCGCGACCTGCGGGGCCCGCGCCTGGGCCTGAAGCCCATCGTCTGGGTCGGCATCCTGCTGTCCGTCTTCCAGCAGGCGGTCGGCATCAACGTGATCTTCTACTACTCCACCTCGCTGTGGAGCTCGGTCGGGTTCGACGAGCAGCAGTCCGGCCTGTTCTCGGTCATCACGGCCATCACCAACGTGCTCGTGACGCTCATCGCCATCGCCCTGGTCGACAAGGTGGGGCGCCGTCCCATGCTGCTGGCCGGCTCCCTGGGCATGACCGTGTCGCTGGGCGCCATGGCCCTCGCCTTCACGCAGGGCACCGCGAACGGCCAGGACCTCTCCCTGCCGGCTCCGTGGGGCCCGGTGGCACTGGTGGCGGCCAACCTCTTCATCGTCTCGTTCGGCATCACGTGGGGCCCGATCGTCTGGGTGCTGCTCGGCGAGATGTTCCCCGGTCGCATCCGCGCTGCCGCCCTGTCGGTGGCCGCCGCGGCCCAGTGGATCGCGAACTTCGTCATCAGCACGACCTTCCCGCCGCTGGCGGAGGTCGGGCTGCCGCTGGCGTACGGCCTCTACACGGTGCTGGCCCTGCTGTCGTTCTTCTTCGTCCTCAGGGCGGTGCCCGAGACGAAGGGCCGCGAGCTGGAGGACATGGACGACCTGCGCGTGGAGCGCCGCGAGCGCGCTCGCGCCTGACCGCGGGCCGTCCGGGCCGGCCGGCTTGTCCGGGCCGTCCGGGCCGGCGCCTCACCGGTCCACCCGGGTCGCCGCCACCTCGGTGACCGTGGTGCTGTCGCCCGGCTGGGAGAAGAACTGCCCCACGGCTGCCCGGACGGCGGTCAGCGAGGCGTCGTCGGAGGCGTCGACCGCCTCCGCGAGCACCGCGTAGCCCTGCACCTCGTGGGCGCCCAGCTGGCCGGGCGTGGGTGCCGTGACGGTGACCTGGTTGCTCCGGAGCGAGGTGTTCTCGACGCCCTCGAGCTTGGGCACCAGGTCCTCGTCGTGCTCCAGGGAGAGCGCCTGGACGTCGGGGGGCAGGTCGACGTTCCCGATGGGCGAGCCCGCGGTGACCAGCCCCTGCACGTCGAACCGGGCCCGCAGGGCGGGGTCGGCGGCCAGCTGCGCCGCCGTGATGCCGCCCAGGCTGTAGCCGGCGAGCATGACGGGCTCGTCGGCCTCCACGCCGGCGTCCTCCACGGCCTTCACGACCGCGTCCGTGAAGGCGGAGGGCTCACCGGCCATCCCCAGCGCGATCGCGTCCCAGGACGCGGGGTTGGTGGACCCCGACGACCAGTCCTTCGTGCCGGGCAGGTACACGATCGTCGAACGGCTGCCGTCGGCGTGGACCGTCCGCTCCACGCGGATGCGGAGCTCGGACCGGGGGGCCTCGTGCGCGTCTTCGAGGCGTCGGAGGACGTCGCCGACACCTGTGGGCGCCCCAGCAGCGGCGACCTCCGCTGGCAGGGGGCGCGGGGTCACGACGGTCCTCGTGCTGGCTCCGATGCCACGGTCGGCGCCGGACGACGACGCACGGGACATGAGGAGCGGTGCCGCCGGGACCAGCAGCGCCGCGGGCCCGGCGAGGGCACCGGCCAGCGCGCCGAAGAACGGCTCCTCCGCCGGCCCGATGAAGCGGCCGAGGACCGTCAGCCCGTCCGGGTGCTGCTCGGCCTCGGGGACCACCGGCGCGCCTGCGCCCGGCAGTGCCGGCACCGGAGCACCGGGCACCGGCACCAGCTGCGGATCGGCGGTGGCGGGCAACGACCCGGTGAGCCCGGGGAGAGCAGGAGCGGAGGAGGGCACCGCCCCGCTCGGCGGACCGAGCGCGACGCCCGGACCCGGCGGCGGCAGCTGCTGCACCGCGGACGGGGCGCCCGGGGCGGGCACCTCGGCCCCGCCGCCGCCCGGTGGCTCGCGCCGCCACGCCGAGGTGTTCTCGGTCACGACCCACCCCAGCACGGGGATGACGGGGCTCACGAGCCCCACCGCTGCCCCGAACGCGGCCCACCGGTTCCGGTCGGCCTCGTCCGCGGTCCGGTACCCGGCGAGGCAGACCGCCACCAGCTGGGCGAGGCCCTCGGTGCTCTCAGCGACCTGCTGCAGCTCCTGGTGCGCAGCCACCAGGCCGCCTTCGAGCGCGAGCACGGCTCCGGGGTCCGCCAGGACGCCGTCGAGGCCCTGGAGCAGGCTCTTCCCCCGGTGCAGGTCTGCACCGGCCTCGCGCAGGTCCGCGGCGCTGTGGTGGAGGCGGGTCGCGGCGTGGTCGAGGTCCTCCAGCTCGACCGCCGTGCCACCCGCCCCACCTGAGACCCGGAGGCCCTCGTCAGCGCTCACGACGCCCACCCGGCGGCGGAGCGCACCGCGTCGCCCGCGGCAGCCCGTCGGGCTGCGCCGTCGGCGAGGTCGGACAGCTCTCCGGCGAGGCGCTCCAGCCGCAGCGCTCTCACCGCGACGAGCCCGACGAAGGCCGTCGCGGCGAGCCCGTGCCAGTCCAGCGCGAGCAGCCCGCGGTGCACGGCCGCCTGGGCCTCGACCGTCGAGGCGGCGGTCCGCAGGCGCGCGGCCAGCTGCGCGAGCGCCTCGCTCGGCGCCGCGAGGGCGCGGAGGTCGTCTCCGAGGTCGCGGTAGCCGCTGGTGCACCCGGCGGTGGGTGTGGTCTGGGGCACCCGTCGATGGTCCTGGCGCACCGGCCCGCAGCCGAGCGCCGCGGACCGCGCCTGTGGACGACGCGCCCCCGACCAGCACCTGTGGGCGCACGACGTGCTGGGCGACGTACCGTCGGACCTCGTGGAGAGCGTGCACGACGCCGCGAGGGACCTGGAGCCGACCTTCGCCTGCTCCCCGCCGCCCGGCACGGCCCGCGTCGACGCGGTGCTCGCCGCAGCGCGGGGCCGCGCGCCGGACTGGGTGCTGGCCCGCCTGCCCGAGGGCTACCGCGGGGTGGTCGCGCCCCTCGACGGGCACGCCCCGGACGGGCTCGAGGCGGCCTGGGCCGCGGGCCTGGAGCGCACCACGGCGCCGGTGGTCGCGCTCATGGACGGCCGCAGCGGGGTCGACCCGCGAGAGCTGGAGCGGCTCGCGGAGCCGGTGGCGCGCGGCAGCGCCGACCTCGTGGTGGCCGTCCGCCGCCGGGCGTGGGACCCCACCGCGCTGTGGCGGTGGCCGCTGCACCGACGGCTCCTCGACGGCGCGGCCGCCCGCCGGATGGACCGGCGCCTGACCGAGCTGGCCGCACGGAGCGGGACCCCGGGGCCCTGCGACACCACCGGCCGACCGCTGCGCCTGGGCGACGCCGTTCCGGCGCTGGCCGCCCGCCGCCAGCTGCTGGCCGCCGTCGACGGCTCGGCGCCCGAGCAGCTGCTGGCGGCCGCGGCCGCCGAGGGCTGGCGCGTGGCGCAGGTGCCCGTGCGCTGCGGGCCGGGCCCGCTGCACCGGTGACCGCGCCCGCACCGGTGACGGCCTCGGAGCAGGCGCTGGCGCTGCTGGTCCACCGGACGCCGGTGGAGGTCCTCCACCTGCTGGTCTCACCGGTGCACCGGTACTTCGGCCGCCCGAAGGACGGTCCGCTCCCCTTCGACACCGACGAGCACCAGGGCGACGGCGGCGCGACCGGACCCGCGTCGGAGGACCGCGAGAGCGCCGACGTGGTCGCCGGACGCGGGATCGTCGGTGACAGGTTCTTCGGCAAGGCCGCCCACATGGACGCCGCCGTGACGCTGCTCGCGGTGGAGGCCCTGGAAGCCGTGGCCGCGCAGCTCGGCGCCGTCCCCTTCGACCCGCTCCTGGCGAGGCGGAACGTCGTGCTGCGCGGCGCCGAGCTGGAGCCGCTGCGGGGGCGGACCTTCGCGCTGGACTGCGGAGGGGGTCCGGTGCTCCTGGCGGGTCGCCGTCCTGCCGCGCCGTGCGCGTGGATGGACCGCCAGCTGGCCCCCGGAGCGCACGCGGCGCTGCGCGGTCGGGGCGGGCTGCGCTGCGAGCCCCTCGGGTCGGGGCGGCTGCACCGCGGCGCGGCCGTCCTGCTCTCCGACGTCCCGCTCGAGCCGGCGCGCGCCGGCGAGGCGGTGCTGCCGCGCGGGGGCCGTCGGCTCCCCTGACCCGCACCCGCACCCGCAGCAGAGCGGCGGCGCCTCCCACCGCCACCGGAGGGCTCTGGCGGCGGTCCGGTGTTCCCCGTGGACCCACCGGCGTGGCGCCGCAGATCCGGCGCCCCGCGTGCCTAGCGTGCTCGAGTGACCGCACTGCCGGACATCCCGCACCCCTCGCGCTCCCTGCTGGACGAGCTGGTGCTGCTGGAAGGCGGCGCCCAGGCGCCCTCCCAGGGCGGGGAGCGGTCGAGCGCGACCCTGGAGCTGGTGACGTCGCCGGCGCGCACCCCGCTGGCCGTCCGCGCCTGCGCGCGGGTCCGCGGTGCGGCCGGTCTGGCGGGCGCGGGTCTGGTGGCCGCCGGTGCTGCGCTGCACCTGCTGCCGCTGCCGTGGCCCCAGCTGGCCGGCGACGGCGCCACGGTCATCGGGCTGGCCGGTGTCTCGCTGGTGGCCCTGGCGTCGCTGCTGTCCGTGCTGGCACCGCGGGGGCGCTGGTCGTCCCTGCAGCTGGTGGCCGCCCCCCTCGCGGGCAGCTGCGTGGAGGCCGACGACTCCGGCTCCACCGGCCCCGGCTCCTACGGCCGGGCGCACGCCGTGGGCCTGGTCCTCGACGTCGCCGTCCCCGACCCGGCCGCCGTTCCCGTGCCGGGCCGCCGCGCCGCGCTGGCCCGCCGCCTCGGCCTGCTGCCCGTGGGCGACGCCGCGACGTTCGGCGAGCCGGTGCTGGCCCCCGCCGACGCCACCGTGCTGCGCGTGGTCGAGGGAGCGCGTGACCACGCCTGCCGCCAGAGCCGGCTGGCCCGCGCCTGCGGCGGGCTGCTGGACGCGGCGCGCGAGCTGGTCGGCACCCGCGCGGTGCTCGGCAACCACGTGGTCCTGGACTGCGGCGGCGGCCGCTACGCCGTCCTGCCGCACCTGCAGCGCCGCTCCGTGCGGGTCAGCCCCGGAGACCGGGTGCTGCCCGGCCAGGTGGTCGGGTCGGTCGGCTGCTCCGGCGCCGTCCCCGAGCCCCAGGCCCAGCTGCTCCTCGTGGACACCCCGCACCTGCGCATGGCCGCCGGGATCCCGGTGCGCGTGGCCCCCGCCGCCTGAGGACGACGACGAGGCGCGCAGCCGCCCAGCCGCACTCCGCACCCCCGCGCCACCTGGCGCGGGGGTGCTCTCGCGCCTGGGAGGATGAGGCTCCGTGAGCACCCCCACGCCTGCTGCTGCACCGTCGTCGTCCTCGCAGCCGTCGCAGCCGTCGTCCCTGGCCGAGGCCGGCTACGCCCTCGGCGCGCTCGACGGCCGCTACCGCGCCGCGGTCTCCCCGCTCGTGGAGCACCTGTCGGAGGCGGCCCTCAACCGCGAGCGGCTGCGCGTCGAGGTCGAGTGGCTGGTCCACCTGACCGCCACCGGCGCTGTGCCCGGGGCGCGGCGCCTCACCGACGCCGAGGTCGCCTCCGTGCGCGCCCTGGTCGACGGGTTCGGCCCCGCCGTCGTGGAGGAGATGGCGACCATCGAGCGCGAGACGGTGCACGACGTCAAGGCCGTGGAGGTGTGGCTGCGGCGCCAGCTGGCCGCCGGGTCGGCCGCAGACCTCGTCGAGCTGGTGCACTTCTGCCTCACCAGCGAGGACGTCAACAACCTCTCCTACGCGCTCATGGTGCGCGGCGCCGTCCAGCAGGTGTGGCTGCCCGCCGCGCGGTCCCTGCACGCCCAGCTGGTCCAGATGGCCCACGACGCCGCCGGGGCCGCCGCCCTGGCCCGCACCCACGGCCAGCCCGCCACCCCCACGACGCTGGGCAAGGAGCTCGCGGTGACCGCAGCCCGCCTGGACCGGCAGCTGCGCCGCGTGGAGCGCGCCGACTTCCTCGGCAAGCTCAACGGCGCGACCGGCACGTACGCGGCGCACGTGGTCGCCGTCCCCACCACGGACTGGCAGGAGGTCTCCCGCACCTTCGTGGAGGGCCTGGGCCTGCAGTGGAACCCGCTCACCACCCAGATCGAGAGCCACGACTGGCAGGCGGAGCTGTACAGCGACGTCGCCCGGTTCAACCGGGTCCTGCACGACCTGTGCACCGACGTGTGGAGCTACATCTCGCTGGGCTACTTCGCCCAGGTGCGCGGCCAGGGCACGGTCGGCTCCAGCACCATGCCGCACAAGGTCAACCCGATCCGGTTCGAGAACGCCGAGGCCAACCTCGAGGTCTCCAGCGCCCTGCTCGACGTCCTCGCCTCCACGCTGGTGACCTCCCGCCTGCAGCGCGACCTCACCGACTCCTCGATGCAGCGCAACATCGGCACCGCCTTCGGGCACTCGCTGCTGGCGCTGGACAACGTCCGCAAGGGCCTGGCCGGCCTGGACGTCGACCACGCCGCCCTCGCGCGCGACCTCGACGCCAACTGGGAGGTGCTCGGCGAGGCCGTGCAGTCCGTCATGCGCGCGGCGTCGGTCGCGGGCGTGCCCGGCATGGACGACCCCTACTCCCGCCTCAAGGAGCTCACCCGCGGCCGCCGGGTGGACGCCGAGGGCATGCGCGCCTTCGTGTCCGGGCTGGGCCTGCCCGACGACGCCCGCGACCGCCTGCTGGCCCTCACCCCGGGCACCTACACCGGCATCGCCGAGCAGCTCGCGCGCACGGTCTGACCCTCCGCCCGACCACCGCTGCGCGAGCGGCGACGGCCCCGCACCCGTGAGGGTGCGGGGCCGTCGTCGTCCACCTCAGAGACCGGCGGTGGTGATGCTCTCCAGCTCGTCGGCGGACAGCTCCACGGCGGTCACGGCGAGCAGGGCGGGCAGCTGCTCGGGCGTGCGCGCCGAGGCGATCGGCACCGCGCCCTGGGCGCGCAGCCAGGCCAGCGCCACCGTGCCCAGCTCCGCCCCGCGCGCCTGCGCGACAGCGCGGACGGCGTCGAGCACCGCCCAGCTGCGCTCGTCGCCGAAGCGCTTCCCGACGCCCTCGGCGCGCACGGACTCGGGCACCTCGCCGCCGCGCGAGTACTTGCCGGTCAGGAAGCCCGAGGCGAGCGCGCCGTAGGGCAGGGCCAGCAGCCCGTGGCGGCGGCAGGCGTCGACGACGGCGGGGTCGGTGCGCGTGACGGCGCTGCCGGCGTTCTGCACGGCGACGGGGCCGGGCAGCCCGGCCTCCTGCGCAGCGGCCACGGCGGCGTCGATGCGCTCGGCGCTCCAGTTGCTCACCGCCCAGGCGCGGGCGCGGCCGCTGGTGACGGTGGCGGCGAAGGCCCGCACGACCTCCTCGACGGGGCGCTCGGGCTGGTCGCGGTGGGCGTAGTAGAGGGCCACGGAGTCGAGCCCGAGGCGGCCCAGGGAGGCGTCGAGGGCCTCGTCGACGGCGGAGGGCGACAGCTGGGCGCCCTCGGCGGCCCCGGTCTTGGTGGCCACCTGGACGGCGCCGCCGCCGGGGTGGCGGCCGCCGAGCCAGCGGCCGATGACGGCCTCGCTCTCCCCGCCCGTGTGCCCGGGCACCCAGGCGGAGTAGACGTCGGCGGTGTCCACGAGGTTGCCCCCGGCCTCGGCGTAGGCGTCGAGGACCGCGTGGGAGGCCTGCTCGTCGGCGCTCCAGCCGAAGACGTTGCCGCCGAGGCAGAGCGGGTGCAGGTCGATGCCGGTGTCACCGAGGGGCACCGCACCGGTGCCCGCAGCGGTCGTGCTCGTGCTGGGGAGGCTGGTCATGACCGGGACCTACCCCGCGAGCACCGCCGGGACACCTCCCCGGTGCGCGGGTCTCCTCAGCGGCGGGGGCGCTCCTGGCCGGGCGGCACGACCTGGTCCCAGCCCTTGAGCACGGGCTCGCGCAGGTGCTTCTTCGGACCCTCGCGGCGCTCCTTGGAGGCGGCGCGGGCCACGAGCGCGAGGAACAGCGCGATGACGATGATCGTGCCCCACAGGACGAACCCCACGATGCCGGTGCTCACCCCTCCACGGTAAGACCGCGGGATGAGTGCGCCAGACCACGGACCCGGCCCCGGCTGGGCCACCGCCGACCCGTTCGTGAAGTCGCGCGCCGGTGCGCCGGAGGGCTTCTTCGCCGCCGAGGCCGCCGGACTGGCGTGGCTGGCGGGGGCGAGGCCCTCCGGCGGTGCGCTCGTGCCGCCGGTCCTGGAGGTGGCCCGCGAGCGGATCGTCCTGCCGAGGGTCGAGCAGGTCGACCCCGCGCCGCAGGTGGCCGAGGCGTTCGGGCGGGAGCTGGCCGCCACGCACGCCGCCGGAGCGCCCCACCACGGGGCTCCGCCCGCGCGGTGGCGCGGTGACGGCTGGGTCGGGACGGCGCCGCTGCGCCACCTGCTCGACGCACCCGCGACCTCCGCCGGGGCGAGCTGGGGCGCCTTCTTCGCCCGCTGCCGGCTGGCTCCGCACCTGGCGGCCGCACGGGACGCCGGTGCCGTCGACGACGACGCGCGCGCCGTGGAGCGCCTCTGCGCGCGCCTGGAGGACGGCGCGGCCGAGGACGGGCGCCCACCGGCGCGGCTGCACGGAGACCTGTGGGCCGGCAACGCGCTGTGGACCGCTGCCGGCGTCGTCCTGGTCGACCCGGCCGCCCACGGAGGTCACGCGGAGACGGACCTGGCGATGCTCGCCCTGTTCGGCCTGCCGCACCTCGAGCGCGTGCTGGCCGCCTACGACGAGGCGGCGCCGCTCGCCGACGGCTGGCGCGACCGGGTGCCGCTGCACCAGGTCCACCCGCTGCTCGTGCACGCGCAGCTGTTCGGCGGGTCCTGCGGGGCAGCCGCCGGGAGCGCGGCCCGCGCCGCGCTGTCCGTGCTCTGAGGCCTGCTCGACGGGCGGGGCGGCCCACCCGGGACTAGCGTCCGGCGGCGTGTCGACGTCGACAGCACCTGCTCAGCCCGGCTCCCCTCGTCGTGCGCGGCGGGACAGGTCGCACTGGCTCTACATCGCGGTCATCGCGGCGGTGGTGCTCGGCGCCCTCGTGGGCGGTCTCGCGCCGGGCGTCGGAAGCTCCCTGTCGGTGCTGGGGGACGCCTTCGTCCGGCTCATCACCATGATGATCTCGCCGGTCATCTTCTGCACCATCGTGCTGGGCATCGGGTCGGTGCGCGCCGCGGCCACGGTCGGCAAGGTCGGCGTCCTGGCCCTGGGGTACTTCCTGGCGATGTCGACGCTGGCCCTGGCCATCGGCCTGGTGGTCGGCAACTTCGTGCACCCCGGCGACGGGCTGGACCTCAGCGGGGCCAGGGGCTACGAGCCGCCCGCCGGTGAGGCCGAGGAGGGCGGGTTCCTCCTCAACCTCATCCCCACCACGCTCGTCTCGCCGCTCGTGCAGGAGCAGGTGCTGTCGACGCTCTTCGTGGCGCTGCTCGTGGGCTTCGCCATCCAGTCCCTCGGCGGCAGCGCGGGCGAGGCGGCGCTGCGCGGCATCGGGGTGTTCCAGAAGGTGGTCTTCAAGGTCCTCGCGATGATCATGTGGGTGGCGCCCATCGGCGCCTTCGGCGCCATCGCCGGAGTGGTCGCCGACACCGGCTGGGAGGCGCTGCTGGGGCTGCTGCGCATCATGCTGGCGTTCTACGCGACCTGCGCGATCTTCGTGTTCCTCGTGCTCGGCACCGTGCTGCGGCTGGCCACCGGCCTGAACGTCTTCAGCCTGCTGAAGTACCTCGGCCGCGAGTTCCTGCTCATCGTCTCCACGTCCTCCTCCGAGACCGCGCTGCCCCGCCTGATCGCCAAGATGGAGCACCTGGGCGTGGCCCGTCCGGTGGTCGGGATCGTCGTGCCGACCGGCTACTCCTTCAACCTCGACGGCACCGCGATCTACCTGACCATGGCCTCGATCTTCATCGCCGAGGCGACCGGTCAGCCGCTCAGCATCCCCGAGCAGATCAGCCTGCTCGTCTTCATGATCATCGCCTCGAAGGGCGCTGCCGGTGTCACCGGCGCCGGGCTGGCCACGCTGGCGGCCGGGCTGCAGAGCCACCGGCCCGAGCTGGTGGGCGGCGTCGGGCTGATCGTGGGCATCGACAGGTTCATGTCGGAGGCCCGCGCGGTGACCAACTTCGCCGGCAACGCGATCGCCACGGTGCTCATCGGCCACTGGACGGGCCAGGTCGACCACGGGCGCGTCAAGGACGTGCTCGCCGGGAGGACGCCGTTCGACGAGGCGACGATGGTCGACGACGGCCACGGCGGCGGGGCTCCCGAGCCCGCCGTGGAACCGGCCCGGGGCTCCGCCGCCGACGCCACCGGCCGCTGACACCGGCTCCGGCGCTCCCAGCGGGCTCCCAGCGCGCGCACGGACACTGGGCGCCGTGACGCAGGTGGAGCGAAGCGGAGCCGCCGGCTCCCCCGATGACGCCCTGACCGCCGTGAGCACCCGAGCAGCCGCGGTCGCCGTGGACGACCAGCAGCTCGACCGGGGACGGGTCCTGGGCGAGGTGCTGCTCGTGGCGGCGCTGTCGCTGGGCCGTTCGGGCGTGTACGCGGTCGTCCAGCTCATCGCCCTGGCCACCGCCGCCGGTGGCGTCGCCGCGGGCACGGCCACGCTCAACCCCTCGCGCAGCCCGCGGCCCTACCTCGACCTGACCTACCAGCTGCTGGGCATCGGCTTCGCGCTCGTCCCCGTGCTCCTGTGCCTGTTCCTGCTCGCCGGCGGCACCTGGGGGCGCGGGCCGCTGCTCCCGGCGCTGGGCCGCGTCTACCACCGGATCGGGCTGGACCTGCGCCGCCCCGGACGGGACCTGCTGCACGGCGTCGGCCTGGCGGCCGTCATCGGGGTCCCCGGGCTCGGGCTGTACTTCCTCGGCCGAGCCGTCGGGATCACCGCCGAGGTGCAGGCGTCCGCGCTGGGCAGCGACTGGTGGACCGTGCCCGTGCTCGTCCTCTCGGCGCTGCAGAACGCGCTGCTGGAGGAGGTCCTCGTCGTCGCCTACCTCCTCGACCGGCTGCCGCGCCTCGGGCTGCGGCGCCCGCGCTGGCTGGGTCGCCTGTCACCGTCGGCGTGGACCGTGGTGTGGGTGGTGGCCGCCAGCGCGCTGCTGCGCGGGAGCTACCACCTCTACCAGGGCTACGGCCCGGGCTTCGGCAACGTGGTCATGGGCGTGGTGTTCGCCCTCGTCTACTGGCGCACACGACGCGTGATGCCGCTGGTCGTCGCCCACACGCTGCTCGACGTCGTCGCGTTCGTCGGCTACCAGTACCTCGCGGGTCCCCTCGGCCTCAGCTGACCGCAGCGGGCAGCGCCCTCAGCGCAGCAGGTCGGCGAGCGCGTCGAGGCCGGGGACGACGAGGTCCGGCTCGGCCATGACGTCCGGGTAGGGCGAGCCCGCCGCCCGGTCCACCCACGCCGTCGACAGGCCCGCGCGCGCCGCGCCGTCCAGGTCCCAGGGGTGCGCGGCCACCAGGAGCGCCTCGGCGGGCGCCGCACCCACCTGGTCCAGCGCCCACGCGTAGGTGCTGGCCGCGGGCTTCCAGAGCCCGCCGGGCGCGTCGGCCACGGACAGCGCGGTCTCCACGAGGTCACCCGCCCCGCCTGCGGCGAGCAGCCGCTCGGTCGTGCCCGCGGCACCCTGGCTGAGGGGCACCAGGCGCAGCCCGCGCTGCCGCAGCCCCGACAGGCCGGGCACGACGTCGGGGTGCAGCGGCAGCGACCCGAGGGCGTCGACGACGGCCACCGCCGCGGCCTCGGCGCGGTCGCCGTCCAGCCCGGCGCCCGCGAACGCGGCGCGGGCGCCGGCCAGGGCCACGTCCGCGAAGCGGGCGGGGGCGCCGTGCAGGGTGAGCGCGAGGCCGTCCCGCAGCACGCCGGCGAACCAGGGCGCTGCCAGGTGGCCCGGCGCTCCGGCGTCCTCGAAGGCCGCCGCCAGGGCGGCGGTGTCGCTGAGGGTGCCGTTGACGTCGAGCAGCACCACGCGCAGCGGCGGCTGTCCGGCCCCGCCGTCGAGCGGGTCGGCCGGCCCGTCCTCGACCTCGGCGGCGAGGGGCTGGGCGAAGCGGTCGTCACCGGGCAGCGTGCTCACCTCACGAGCCTGCACGCCGGACGCGGCGCCCGCCCCCCGGAGCCGGTGGGGGCCGGCGCACGGAGCCCTCCCGGACCGGGCTCCGGGCCCCGGGGAGCAGTCGGGTGCGGCGCCTCAGCCGGCCACGAGCAGCTGCGTCGCGGCGAGCTCGCGGTACAGCGGCGTGCTCACCACCAGCTCCTCGTGCCGACCGACGCCCACGACGCGGCCGGCCTCGAGGACGACGATCTGGTCGGCGTCGACCACGGTCGACAGGCGGTGCGCCACCACCACCAGCGCGGTCGAGCGCCGCTGCACCGCGTCGAGCGCACGGGCCAGCGCCGCCTCGTTGCGGGCGTCGAGGCTGGCCGTGGGCTCGTCGAGCAGCAGCAGCTCCGGACGGGCCAGCAGCGAGCGGCAGATGGCCAGCCGCTGCCGCTCCCCACCGGACAGCAGCACGCCGCCCTCCCCGACCTGCGCGTCGAGCCCGAGGGGAGAGCGCTCGGCCAGCCCGGACAGCCCCACGGCCGCGAGCACCTCGGCCACCTCGGCCTCGGTGGCCCGCGGCGCGGCGAGCAGGAGGTTCTCGCGCAGGGTGCCGGCGAGCACCGGGGCCTCCTGCTCGACGTACCCGAGGCGGGCGCGCAGCGCCGCCCGCGGCAGGTCGCGCAGGTCGACGCCGTCCAGGCGGATGCTGCCCTCGACGGGGTCGGCGAAGCGCTCCAGCAGCCCGAGCAGGGTCGACTTGCCGGCGCCGGACGGCCCGACGAGCGCCGTCCGGGTGCCCGGTTCCACGCGGAACGAGACGCCGTCGAGCACGGGCCGGTCGCTGCCGGGGTGGGAGAAGGCGACGTCGTCGAGCTCGAGCAGGGCCGCACCGGCGGGACGCACGGCGTCCGGGGTCGGAGCGCCCCGAGGGCCGGGGTCCTCCTCGTCGAGCGCGAGCACCTCCTCGACGCGCGAGAGCGCCCCCAGGCCCAGCTGGAGCTGGGAGTAGGCGCCCAGCAGCTGACCCAGCGGCATGACGAGGAGGAAGAGGTAGAGGATGAACGCCACGAGGTCGGCCACGGTCAGCGCGCCGCTGGCCACGCGGTACCCGCCGACGCCGAGGACGGCGACGAACGCCCCCTGGACGGCCACTCCCACGACCGGAGAGATCGCGGCCTGGACGCGGGCGGCGCGCACGCCCGCGTCGTAGGCCTGCTCGGCGGCGCGCCCCACGGCCTGGACCTCGCGGTCGGTGGCGCCTGAGGCGCGCAGAGTCCGCACGGCGCCGAGCGCGCGCTCGACCGCGGCCGTCATCGCCCCGACGCGCTCCTGCGAGGCGCGCGCGAGCTCGCGCAGGCGGCGCCCGACCGCCACACCGGCCACCGCCCCCACGCCGACGGCCACCAGGGTCACGGCGAGCAGCACGGGGTCGACCAGAGCCATCGCCACGACCGCCCCCGCGGCGAGCACCGCCGAGGCGGCCACCTCGACGAGCCCGGAGGTGACCACGGCCCGCAGGAGCGTGGTGTCGGAGCCGACGCGTGAGATGAGGTCACCGGTGCGCCGGGCGTCCAGCTCGGCCACCGGCAGTCGCAGCAGCCGACCGACCAGCCGCCGGCGCGTGGCCAGGACGACGCCCTCGGCGGTGCGCTGCAGGAGGTACTGCTGGACGGCGCCGACCAGCGACCCGGCCACGAGGACGACGACGACCGCCACCACGGCCGCCCGCACCGGCGCTGCGACCTGGACCGCCTCGATGACGCGGCGCACGAGGAGCGGCTGCGCCAGGCCCGTGGCAGCGGTGACCAGGGACAGCGCCGCAGCCGCGGCGAGCGGCCGGCGGTGGGCGCGCAGGTGGGGCAGCAGCGTGCGCAGGCCCTCGCGCGGCCGTCCGGGGTTCCTCGGCGCGGCCGCTGCCGGCCCGCTGCTCAGCGGTCGCCCCAGCGCGAGAGCCGGAAGCGCTGGTGGGCGGCCTGCCGGGTGACCCCCATGGCCATCGCGATGGAGGCCCAGGAGGCGGAGCGGACGCGCGCCCTGCGCACCGCCAGCGCCTCCAGCGCCTCCAGCTCCCGGCGCGCGGCCGCCAGGGCCGCGAGCGCCTCGAGGGGGTCGTCGTCCGCGGCTCGCGCCACCAGTGCCGCCAACGCCGCCACCTCCTCGTCGTGGGTGCCCACGGTGTCAAGACTCGTTGACGGGCGGCGTGGCGTCAAGAGGGGTTGACAGCGCGGGGTGGTCGCAGCCAGGGACGCACCGCGGCGGCGAGCGCCAGGGCCACCGCTGCCCCCGTGCACCAGCCCGCCAGCACGTCGGTGACCCAGTGCGCCCCGAGGTAGATGCGCGTCAGGCCCACCACCAGCGCGAAAGCACCTGCGGCGGCGACGGCCGCCACCCTCGCCCACGCGCTGCGCAGCGCGACCAGGGCGAGCAGGGCGAGACCGGTGGCCAGCGCGGCCGACGCCGTGGCGTGACCGCTGGGGAACGACGGGTCCAGCGGGTGCTCCAGGGCCTCGGCCGCAGGGGGACGGGGCCTGTCGACCAGGCGCTTGGTGCTGGCGCTGACCGCCGGGGCGACACCCACCACGGCCGCGGCGTAGACCACGGGGCGCCAGGAGCTCCAGCGCACCGCGAGGGGCACCGCCACCAGCGCCGCCAGCACGGCCCGGTACGGCGTGGTGCCGAGGTCGGACGCGAAGCGCACCGCGGGCGTGAGCGCCGAGGACCGGACCCGCTCGCCCAGGGCCTTGGCGGGCTCGTCGAGGCGGCTGACCAGGCCGTGTGCCAGCACGTCGGCGCCCAGGGCGACGGCCAGCCCGGCGAGCACGGCCGCCGCGAAGAGCAGCCGGCGGCTCATCGCCCGCTCCGCAGTCGCCACGCCGCGTCCAAGGCGGCGGCCCGCAGCATCGGCCCGCGCGGGGAGGTGGCCATGAGCGCGAGCTCCTCACCGGGGCCCGTCAGTCCGTCGAGGAAGCGCAGCACCCGCTGCGGGGGGTTGCGCGCGAACAGGCGCACGAAGAACTCCGGCCCGTCCAGCCCGCCGCGGCGCGGCCCGTCGAGGAGGGCGCGCAGCACGAGCGCGTCCATCCAGGCGTGGCGGCGGGGGTAGGGGTGGGGCACCTCCAGCCGGTCCCCGGGCACGCCGGCGGCGAGCTGGCCGGCGACCGCCCGCGCCGCGCGCTGCATCGCGGTGAACGCGTAGCCGGTGGACGGCCTCACGGCGCCGCCCGCCGTCCCCAGCCTCACCACCCGGCTGCGTCGCAGGCCCGGCGGAGCGGGTGGCCGCTGCGGGAAGGGGGCGTCGGTCATGGGGATGGCGCCGGTCTCGACGTGCTCGACCACCAGGTCGGCGCTCGTCGTCGTGCCCAGCGCCCTCGGGAGGTGCTCGGCCAGGGCCGCTGCCTGCTCAGCCGCGCCCAGCGGCTCGGGGACGAAGGCCGTGTGCTCGACCAGCGCCGTGGCGGTGTCGCTGGGCAGGCAGTAGCCGAAGGCGAGGCCGACCTCCGGCTGCGACACCGAGAAGTCCATGAGCACGGCCCGGTCGGGGTCCACCGAGCCCTCCCTCCCGCGCACGCGCTGCCCGAGGAAGTGCTGCACGAGGCTCGACGCACCGGGACGCGCGGGCGGCGCGGGGCGCGAGTCGAGCACGACCGGCGCCACCAGGGCGCCCTCCGGCAGGACCACCCGGGTGGCGGAGGAGTCCTCCTCGACGCCGAGCGCGGCCACCGGCAGGTGCTCCAGCTGCAGCGCTCCGCGCTCGCGGGCCAGGTCGACGAGGCCGGCGACGTGGGCGTAGTAGTCCTCCCCGCGCACCATCGCGTAGCGCAGCGGGGCGAGGTCGAGCTCCGCCGCGGTCCCGTCCGGAGCGACCACCTGGACGGTGGGCCACCAGCGGTGCACGGCGGGCTCCAGCTCCGCCTCGGCGGCGCTCCCGCGCGGCACCCAGGAGCACCACGTGCGGTCCGCCGGGCGCTCGGCCAGCCTGTCGAGGGGGTCGACGACGATGACGCGCAGCGGACGCCGGTGCTGCTGTCGCAGCAGGTGGAGAGCCAGGTGGTGGAGCACGGCGGTGCTGGCGCCGCCTCCGCCGATCAGGACGGCGTCAGCGTCGGCGGTGGTCGTCGGCACCCCTGCATCGTGGCCCACCGCGGGCGGTCCCTCGTGTGGATCTTCCTCGGGTGTCGCTCTCGGCGGCGGGCGCTAACGTGTCCGCCGTGACCCACCTGGTGACCACCGAGCGCCTCGTCGTGCGCGACTGGGAGCGCTCCGACGCCGCCGCCGCCCTCGCCGTCTTCGGTGACGAGAGGGTCTCCCGATGGCTCGCGCCGGCCGCTGACGCGGTGCCGGACGAGCAGGCCATGGCCGACCGCCTCGAGCAGTGGCGCACCGAGCAGGTGCGCGAGGGTGACGACGGCGAGCAGTTCGTCGGCCGCTGGGCGCTGGCGCGCAAGGAGGACGGCGCCGTGGTGGGCGCACTGGTGCTGCGCACCATGCCGCCCCACGGCGAGGACCTCGAGATCGCCTGGCAGCTGGCGCCGGAGCACTGGGGCCACAGCTACGCCAGCGAGGGTGCTCGCGCCCTGGCGGAGTGGGCCTTCGACCGGGGCGCCTCGGAGGTGTTCGCCGTGGTCCGCCCCGGCAACGAGCGCGGCGAGTGGATCGCCCGCCGCCTGGGCATGGAGTGGGTCGGGGAGACCGACAAGTACTACGACCTGCACCTGCGCGTGTACCGCCTGCGGCCCTCCGACATCGCCCCGCCGGACCCGGTGACCACGGGCGCCCTGCCGGTCGTCCCCGCCCCGCCCGCCTGAGGCCGTCGCGGGCGCCGTGCTCGTCGCTGCTCGTCGCCTGCTCGTCGTCCGCTCGGCGTCCCGCTACGGGCGGTCGCGGCGCGGGAAGCGCTGGGCCAGGGCCACGCGGATCGGGGGCACCACCACCCCTTCGGCAGCCAGCTGCTCGCGGACCTTCCGCCTCGTCACCAGCACGCCGACCAGACCGACCGCCCAGACGAGGTACTGGACGCTGAACGCTGCGCGGAAGTCGCCCAGGGAGTAGTCACCACCGGTGACGTCGAGCACCACGCCGACGGCCAGCACCGTCAGCAGGCTCGCGACGAAGCCGCCGACGTTGACGATGCCGGTGGCCGTGCCCTGGCGGTCGGCGGGGTTGAAGGTGCGGGCGTAGTCGAAGCCGACCATGGACCCCGGACCGCCGCTGGCCAGGGCCAGCACGAGCAGGCCGAGCAGCCACAGCGGCGCCGGGCCGGGCCAGGCGATGACGGCCGTCCAGGCGGCGGCGTTGGCGGCCACGATGGTCAGCACCAGCCAGGACCGGCGCAGGGGGTGCCGCGCCACGAGCACGCCGAGCAGCGGGCCGGCGACCAGCCCAGCCACGACGTAGGCCGTGAAGAGGGCGCTCACGGTGGCCTGCGGCACTCCTTCGCCGCGCTCCAGGAAGGGGAAGCCCCACATGAGGGCGAACACCGTCCCGGGGAACTGGGTGGCGAAGTGGCTCCACAGGCCGAGCCGCGTGCCGGGGTGGCGCCAGGCCCGCACGAGGTCGCGACCGGCCTTGGTCCAGCTCAGCGGAGGGCCGGAGCGGGTGCGCACCCCGGGGGCGTCACGGACGAGGAGGAGGACCAGGACGACGGCGAGCACCCCCAGCGCCGCTGCTGACGCGAAGGCCGGCGTCCACCCCGGACCCGAGAGCACCGCGACCAGGGGCACCGCGGAGAGCACCTGACCCAGCTGTCCGAGCAGGCCCGTCAGCTGGGTGATGACCGGCGCCTGCCGCGCGGGGAACCAGGCCCCGACGAGGCGCAGGACGCTGATGAACGTCAGGGCGTCTCCCGCACCGACGAGCACGCGACCCACCACCGCCAGCGGGAGGACCTCCCCGAAGGCCAGCACGAGCTGTCCCGCCGCCATGAGGAGGCCGCCCGTGACCACGAGGCGGCGCGTGCCGAACCTGTCCAGCAGCACGCCGGCGGGCACCTGCAGGAGGGCGTAGACGAGCAGCTGGAGCACCGTGAAGGCCGAGACGGCGGCCGCGGTGGTGCCGAACCTCTCGACCGCGTCGAGACCGGCCACGCCGAAGGAGGTGCGCTGCAGGACCGCCACCACGTACGCGGCGACCCCGACACCCCAGACCACCCACGCGCGCACGGGCCCAGTCTCCCCGGTGGCGTCAGCGCAGGCGGGCGGCGCCTCGCGGCCGGTCCCGCAGACGACGACCGCCGGCCGTCGCGGAGGGCGACGACCGGCGGTCGGTGGTCCTGCTGCGCCCGGGCCGGAGCCGCGGGCGGGTGGGTCAGGAGGCCTGGAAGGTGAGGCAGGCGGCGGTGTCGGAGCCGCTCGCGCCGGCACCCACGCGGATGGAGCTGGCGGTGCACTCCAGGTCGGCGTTGAAGGTGCAGTTGCTGCGCGAGCACGCGCCGACCTGGGCCACGACCTTGTCCAGTCCGCCCTTGCGGCTCAGCGGGATGAAGGTGCCGCAGTCCGCGGAGCCATCAGCAGAGCCCACGGTGATCGCGAAGGCGTGGCAGCCGTCGTGGTTGTACGAGCAACCGGCGACGGTGCACTCGGTGACAGCGGGCATCTCGAGCGTGGCCACGATGACCTCCAGAGTCCAGGGCGAGAAAGTCGGTGCCCTCACCATATCGGCACTGGCAGAATTTTTCTCATGCAACACCCCAGGTCAGCGGCCGTTCGAGATAGATCACAACCGCCTTTCGATATTCGGTGAGGCGGACCTCACCGAATATCGAAAGAGAGGTTCACCGATATGAGGCGAGGCTGCCCTGACCGCTTCGGCGACCACCCTGGCCAGCCTGGCGGCCCCGGCCGGCACCAGCGGCGCTGCCGCCACCGGAGCGGGAGCCGCTCCCGCCGCGGCGCGAGCCACCGCTGCGCGCACCGCCGGCGGAGCGCGCCGGCTGGGGGGCGGGGGCCGCAGGTGCGGGCTCCACGTGCGGCGCCACCTCGCCGGTGAGCTCCACGACCACCGGGGAGGCGGCGGTGGTGCGCTGGTGCTGGGAGGCGGTGACGCGCGCCTGGCGCATCATCTGCGCCACCTCGCGGACCTGCTCGGGCAGCACCACGGTGACCACGTCACCGCCGGAGCCGGCGCGCGCCGTGCGGCCGGAGCGGTGCAGGTACGCCTTGTGCTCGGTCGGCGGGTCGACGTGGACGACCAGCTCGACGTCGTCCACGTGGATGCCGCGGGCGGCGATGTCGGTGGCGACCATCACCTTCACCTCACCGGAGGTGAACGCGTCGAGGTTCCGCACGCGGGCGTTCTGCGACAGGTTGCCGTGCAGGTCGACGGCGGGGATGCCCGACGCCGTCAGCTGCTTGGCCAGCTTCTTGGCCTGGTGCTTGGTGCGCAGGAACAGCACGCGGCGCCCCGTGCCCGAGGCGAGGTGGCGCACGACGTCGGTCTTCGCGCCCGGGTCGGCCACGTGGAGCGCGTGGTGCGTCATGGCCGGCGGCGGAGCGGCGGCGCTGTCCACGGAGTGCGTGAGCGGGTCGACGAGGAAGCGCTTGACGATGACGTCGACGCCGTTGTCGAGCGTCGCCGAGAAGAGCAGGCGCTGGCCGCCGCGGGGGGTGGCGTCCAGGAGGCGCTTCACGCCGGGCAGGAAGCCGAGGTCGGCCATGTGGTCCGCCTCGTCCAGGACCGTGACCTCCACGCCGTCGAGGGTCAGCTCGCGCTGGCGCAGCAGGTCCTCCAGGCGGCCCGGGCAGGCGATGACGACGTCGACGCCGGCGGCGAGCGCCGTGACCTGACGCCCCTGCGGCACCCCGCCGAAGATGACCGTGGTGCGCAGGCCCGCGGCCTGGGCCAGCGGCTCGACGGTCGCGGCGATCTGGGTGGCGAGCTCGCGGGTGGGTGCCAGCACCAGGCCGCGCGGGCGGCGCGGGGTGCGGGGGGCGGCCCCGGCGGCGACCCGGGCGACCAGCGGCAGGGCGAAGGCGATCGTCTTGCCGGAGCCCGTGCGGCCGCGGCCGAGCACGTCGCGCCCGGCGAGGGTGTCCGGCAGCGTGGCGGCCTGGATGGGGAAGGGGCTCGTGACGCCGCGCGCCTCCAGGGCGGCGACCAGCGGGGCCGGGACGCCGAGCTCCGCGAAGGAGGCACCGTCAGCGGCCGGCTGCGCCGCGGGTGCGGCGACGGCCTGGACCGCGGCCCGGGGCGCAGCGGCCTGCGGGGCGGGAGCGCTGGCGGAGCGCTGCGCGGGCGGCTGCACGGTGCCACCAGCGCTGTGGGTGGGGGCGCCGGGAGCGAGCGAGCCGGGCGCGAGGACGCGCGAGCCGGGAGCCGCCGCCGGGCGACCGGGACCGGCCTGACCGGCCTGGGCGCCGCCCTGGCCGCCACGACCGCGGCCGCCGCGGCGACGGCGGGGAGCGCCCCCGTCGACGGCGCCGTCACGGGAGGTGCCGGAGGAGCGCCCCGGCGAGGTGTGACCGGGGCCGCTGTGGCCGGGGGCGTTGCTGGGAGTCACGGAGTGGGTTCCTCTCGGGCCGCGGCGCGCGCGAGCGCGGCGCAGGCCGGTCCGGCGCGCGGGCGTCCGCCTCGGCGCTGGTGGCTGGCCACCTCCCGCCGGGGCGTCACGCCGGCGCGGCGCGGGAGGTGATCGGATGGGCGGTCCAGCGCGAGCGCTCGGCTCGCCGGACTCTGCCGCGCACCCACCAGTGTGCCCCATGATCCTGCGGTGCGGGGCACGACACGCCTCATCCGTCCCACGTGGAACACCCGTCACAGAGGCGGGGCTCATCGGTGCAGGTGGACCGCGGCGTCACCACACCGGAGGACCAGCGGCAGCGAGGTCGGCGTCGTCCACCGCGAACGTGCGCACGCGCCCGACACCGGTGCGGGGGCCCTCGAAGCGCACGGTGACCCGCCCGACGCCCGAGCCCTGCACCCACCCCGCTCCGTGCTCCACGTGGACCACGTCCTGACCGGGTCTCCACACCACTGGTGCGGGGACGCTCACAGCGGCAGGGGGGACGTCCGGTGCAGCCGGTACACCACCCGCACCGGCGTCCTCGTCCTGCTCCCCTCCACCCTCCTGCGGGCTCGAGGCAGCGGGGAGGGCCTCGAGCGGCGAGGGCTCCGGGGGGTCGGGGAGGAGGTCGGCGAGGAGGTCTCCCTGGACCGGGTCCTCGAGGGCGTCCAGCGCGCCCACCAGACCCGAGACGCCCACCCCCAGGAGGCGCAGGCCGCCCGTCGCGTCGATCGCCGCCAGCAGCGGTGCCGCGGCGGCGGCGATCTCCTCGGCCGTGGCCACACCGGCGCCGCCGGGCGCTGTCGCCGAACGGGCCAGCGCCGTGAAGTCGTAGCGGCGGGCCTTGACCGTCACCGTGCGACCCCGGACACCGGAGGCGAGGAGCCGCTCGGCCACCCGCCCGGCCATCCGCCGCAGCTCTCCGGCCAGCACCGCCCGGTCCACCACGTCGGTGGGGAAGGTCTCCTCGGCGCTGACCGACTTGGCCTCCCGCTCGGGGACCACCGGCCGCGGGTCGACCCCCAGCGCGGCTGCGTGCAGCGCCGTCCCCGCGGCGCGGCCGAGCACGGACACGAGCTCGCGCTCGTCCGTGCCCGCCAGCTGGCCCACCGTGCTGACACCCAGGGCCGCCAGACGCGCCTCGGTGGCCGGTCCCACCCCCGGCAGGGCGCGCACGCCCAGCGGAGCCAGCACGGAGCGCTCCGCACCGGCGGGCACCACGAGCAGCGCGTCGGGCTTGCGGAGGTCGGAGGCGACCTTGGCCACGAGCTTGCTCGTGCCGATCCCCACCGAGGCCGTCAGCCCCACCTGCTCGCGCACCCGCTCGCGGAAGGCGACCGCCGCGGCGAGCACGGCCTCGTCCTCGGGTCCCGAGGAGGAGCCGGAGAGGTCGACGTAGGCCTCGTCGAGGGAGAGGGGCTCCAGCAGACCGGGAGGACCGGCGAGGTCGGCCAGGAGCTCCATCACCCGCGCTGACGCCGCGCGGTAGGCGCCGAAGCGCGGGGAGAGGTACGCCGCCCACGGGCAGGCCCGTCGGGCGGCGGCCGTCGGCATCGCGGAGCCGACGCCGAAGGCCCGCGCCTCGTAGGAGGCGGTGGCCACCACCCCGCGCCAGGCCGTGCCGCCCACGACGACGGGCTTGCCCCGCAGGGAGGGCTTGTCGCGCTGCTCGACGGCCGCGTAGAAGGCGTCGAGGTCCACGTGGAGCACGGTGCGCACCGAAGACCCACCGGGGCCGCCAGGGCTGCTGGAGCCGCTGTGCGGATCCGTGCGCACTGGGCCGTCCGGAGGCACTCCAGGACGGTATCCGGCGGCGCGTCGTCCACAAGTTCACCCAAATCCCCCCACTGCCGCACAGGCTGTCCGTAGGTTGTGGGCGATCGCCCGGTCGAGCAGCAGTGCTGACCGGACCCGGAGCACCGTCGACACGGAGGTCCCCCGTGAGCCGCACCGCCCGCCACCGCGCCCAGCCCCAGCCCAGCCGCATCACCCGCCGCGCGCTCGGCGTGGCCGCCACGGCGGCCGTGGCCGCGGCACCGGTGGTCGCCGTCGCCGCGCCGGCCTCGGCCGCCACGGGAGCCACCTGGGACCGGCTCGCCCAGTGCGAGAGCACCGGCGACTGGTCGATCAACACCGGCAACGGCTACTACGGCGGTGTGCAGTTCTCGGCGAGCACCTGGAAGGGCTTCGGGGGCGGGCAGTACGCCTCCCGTGCCGACCTCGCCAGCCGCGAGGAGCAGATCGCGGTGGCCGAGAAGGTCCTCGCCGCGCAGGGCTGGGGCGCCTGGCCGTCGTGCTCGCGCAAGCTCGGGCTGACCGCCGCCGACAAGGCCGGCTCCGCTGGAGCAGCCCCCGCCGCCGCGGCAGCGGCGGACGACGTCGCCGCCCAGCGCACCCCGCAGGCGTCCCGCTCGGCGAGCCGCACGGGCGGCACCTACACGGTGGCCCCCGGTGACACGCTGGCCAGGATCGCCTCGGCCCAGGGGACCTCCTGGCAGGCGATCTACTCCGCCAACGCCTCCGTCATCGGCAGCAACCCGCACCGCATCTTCGTGGGACAGGTCCTGTCCGTCTGACCTGCAGAGGCCTGGAACAGCTCGCTGGATGGATCACCAACTACTAGCAGTGACGGAGATCGGCTTGTAGGTCGATTTTCGACACTCTCGGTGATGTGTGTCAGTGTTTGAGTCCTGATGACCCAGCAGACACTCGCCCCGGTCCGAAGCTCCCGCCGCCGCCTGCTCGCCCTCGCGGCAGCAGCCTCCCTGGCAGCAGCCCCCCTGGTGGCCCTCACCGGCGCCCAGGCCCAGGCCGCCTCCGCCAGCACCTGGGACCGCCTCGCGGTCTGCGAGAGCACCAGCGACTGGTCGATCAACAGCGGCAACGGCTACTACGGCGGGCTGCAGTTCTCGCAGACCACCTGGCAGGAGTTCGGCGGCGGTCAGTACGCCTCCCGCGCCGACCTCGCCAGCCGCGCGCAGCAGATCGCCATCGCCGAGAAGGTCCTCGCCGTGCAGGGGTGGGGCGCCTGGCCCGCCTGCTCCGCCAAGCTCGGGCTGAGCTCCGCTGACGAGGCCGGCTCGGCCAGCAGCGAGGTGGCGGCCTCCCGCGAGGCGCCGGCCGCCTCGCGGTCCACCGAGCGCTCCAGCAGCTCGACCGGTTCCTCCGGGTACACGGTCCGCGCCGGAGACACGCTCTCGAGCATCGCCGCCTCGACCGGTACCAGCTGGCAGGCCCTGCACGCTGCGAACGCCGCCGTCATCGGCGCCGACCCCGACCGCCTCAGCGTCGGGACCGTCCTCTCCGTCTGAGGACCGGCCGTCGGAGGCCCCGGTCGTCGCGACCACCTCCTGCACGACCAGACCCGCACCCCCACGACGACCCCCGACAGCAGGGGCCGCCCGGACAGCGTCCGAGCGGCCGCTGCGGTCGCGTTCTCAGCGCCGCCGGGCGGCGACCTCGCGAACGGCGTCGTCCAGGGCCTCCAGCAGCCACGCCGCGTCCGTGGCGGAGAAGACCAGCGGAGGCCTGAGCTTCAGCACGTCTCCACCCGCGCCGCAGACCGAGGTGAGCACGCGGCGCTGCCGCAGCGCCTCCACCACCTCCAGCGCCAGGTCCTTCGACCCGGCGCCGGTCTCCGGGTCGACCACCTCCAGCCCGGTGTACAGGCCGGCCCCCCGCACCTCACCGAGCAGGTCCGTGCGGCCGGCCAGGGAGCGCAGGTCGGTCTGCAGCGCGGTCCCGACGCTCAGGGCGCTGCCCTGGAGGTCCTCGTCGCGGATGACGTCGAGCACCGCCTGCGCGGCGGCCACGGAGACGGGGTTGCCGCCGAAGGTGTTGAAGTACGGCAGGTGCTCGGCGAAGGACGCCAGCACGTGCGGCTGGGCCAGGAGCCCGGACACGGGGATGCCGTTGCCCATCGGCTTGCCCGTGGTGACCAGCTCGGGCACGACCCCGTGGCCCGCGAAGCCCCAGAAGGCGCGGCCGGTCCGCGCGAAGCCGGGCTGCACCTCGTCGGCGATGAGCACACCGCCGCGCGCGCGGACCTCGGTGACGGCCGGGGCGAGGAAGCCCGCCGGGTCGGGGAAGACGCCGTCGGAGGAGAAGATCGAGTCGGCCAGGAGCGCCGCCACGCCGTGCCCGGCGGCCTCGAGCTCGTCGGCCGCGGCCGCGACCTTCGCGGCGAACCACGCCCCGAGGTCGTCCCACCCCTCGGCGGCGGCGAGGCGCGCGTCGGGCGCGGGGACGGTGCGGACCCACTCCCCGAGCGGCTGTGCCGTGCCGAGCGCCGGGGAGAGCTGGGAGACGGTGTCGGTGTTGCCGTGGTAGGCCTCGGCGGAGATGACCACCCCCCTCGCGCCGCTGTGCGCCTGGGCGACGCGGACGGCGAGGTCGTTGGCCTCGGAGCCGGTGCACAGGAGCATCAGCTGGCCGATCTCGTCCGGCGTCGTGGACAGGAGGTCCTCGGCGTAGTCGAGCACGGCCTCGTGCAGGTAGCGGGTGTGCGTGTTGAGGGTCGCCACCTGCTGCTGCACCGCGGCCACCACGCGGGGGTGGCAGTGCCCGACGCTCGCGACGTTGTTGTAGACGTCGAGGTAGCGCTCGCCGTCGGCGTCGAAGAGGTGCGAGCCCGAGCCGCGGACCAGGTGCACCGGGTCGCGGTAGAAGAGGCGGTAGGCGGGCCCCAGCAGCTGCGAACGGCGTCGCGTGAGCTCCAGGGTCCGCTCGCTGACGCCGTCGGCGTCCTCGGGCCGGAAGCTGTTGGTGTCCATGATCGTCGATCGGGTGGCGGGCGGGGCGGTCACGGGCGGAGTCTGCGGGAGCTGCGTTAAGGAGCTGTTTCGTCGACGCGCACCGCGGCCGTCGCTCGTCACCATCTGCCCGTGACCACCACCACGCCCACCGCCGGCGCGGCGGACGGGGTCGAGCAGCCCGTCGAGCAGCCCGTCGAGCAGCCCAGCACCGAGGTGTCCCTGCACGCCTTCGACGCCCTCGGCAAGGGAGCGCCCGCGCCGTACTGGCTCCACCGCGGCGTGTGCGCGGCCTGGGGCCTGGAGCCGATGCGCGTGGACATGCCGCTCATCACCGTCTCCGAGAACGCGACCTTCAGGCTCGACCTCGACGGGCGGCCCGTGGGTGTGGTGCGGGTGTCGCAGCCCGGGTACGTCGGTGGGCCGGCTGCCATCGCGAGCGAGATCGCGTGGCTGGGCGCGCTGCACGCCCTGGACGAGGTGCGGCTCATCGATCCGGTGCCCACGGTCCGCGGCGGGTTCACCGCCGTCGTGAAGGACACCCGCGGGCACGGGTGGGCGTGCGTCTCGACGCGCTTCGTGGAGGGTTCACCGCTGGAGGACCTGGAGGACCCCGCCGCCTGCTACCGGACGATCGGGCGGTGGACGGCGCTGTTCCACGCCCACGCCCGCGCGTGGGAGCCGCCCCACGGGTTCGAGCGCTTCACGTGGGGCGTCTCCGACCTCGTGGGGCCGACGGCCCGCTGGGGCCCGTGGGAGGCGGCCGTGGAGCGGCCCGAGGACGAGCTGCTGCTGGGCCGGGCGCAGGGCAGGGCCCTGGAGCTGCTGGCGGACCTGCCGGCCTCGCCACCGCACTGGGGGCTCGTCCACGCCGACCTCCGGCCGTCCAACATCATGGCCGGGGCCGACGGGGGCCTGACCGTCATCGACTTCGACGACTGCGGCTTCGGCTTCTACCTGTACGACTTCGCCGCGGCGCTGAGCTTCGTCGACCACGAGCCCTACGCGCCCGCCATGGCGAGGGCGTGGGTGGCGGGGTACCGCGAGGTGGCGGTGCTGGACGAGCGCGACCTCGTGCACGCCTGCGCCCTGGCCATGCTCCGCCGGCTGCAGCTGCTGGGCTGGACCACGGGGCACCGGGCCGACGCGCTGCCACCGGGGCTGTTCGAGGCCCAGCTGCCCGGGTCGCTGGAGTGCGCCCGGCGTTTCCTCCACGACCCCCTGTGGTTGCTGCGCTGGAGGGTCCAGTGAGTGGAGGAACCTCCTGAGGGGGACTCCGTAGGCCCTACAGGGGACACGGGCGCCGACCGATGCAGATGATCTCGCCGTCATCCTTCGGAGGTCCTCGTGCTGCTCAGCAGGCTGCAGCCCCGCCGCACCACCATCAAGGCCAAGCTCGTCGTGCTCGCCAGCACGGGCTCGCTGCTCATCGCGGCCCTGTCCGGATTCACGGTGGTGACGCTGGGCTCGGTCAGCGCCAGCAGCCAGCGAGCGCTGGAGCTGAGCCAGTCCGACCAGCACATGACCGCGCTGGCGGGGCACATCGACCAGGTCCAGGTGAGCCTGCGCGACGCGCTGCTGTCCGGCGGGGGCTCCAACGCCGAGGCCGCGACCGCCGCCTTCACGGCGGCGCAGAAGGCCGCGACCGCCGACTGGGACGCGTTCGACCTCAGCATCCTCTCGCCGCGGGCCCGTGGAGCCGTGGAGCCGCTCCGCACCGACTACGACGCCTACCTCTCCGGTGCCCAGGAGCAGATGGCGGTGCTGCCCGAGGTCGACCCGCGCAGCGACCTCGGCCGCTCGATGCTGGGCCAGCTGGCCGCCTCGGCGGCGGCGATCACGCTGCAGCAGAAGGTCGTCAGCGACATCATCGACGCCGACGCGAAGGTCGCCCGGGACGAGGCGGAGTCCGTCCAGTCCCGTGCCGTCCTCGCGCTGGCGCTGGGCGGCCTGGTCGGCCTGGTGGTCCTGGCGTGCGCCAACGCCTGGGTCGGCCGCTCGGTGCTGCTGCCGGTGCGCCGCATGGTGGCCTCGCTCCAGCGCGTGGAAGCGCGGGACCTGACCGTCGAGGTCGATGAGAGCGGTCGTGACGAGATCGGCGACATGGGCCGTGCGCTCGGTGCCGCCCTGCGCTCGCTGCGCTCCACGATCAGCGCGCTCTCGCAGTCCGCCTCGACGATGGCCGAGGCCTCGCAGGGCATGGACCACGTGGCCGCCGACCTCACCACCGCCTCCGAGGCGTCAGTGACGCAGACGAGCGTCGTCGCGGACTCCGCCCAGAACGTCTCCTCCGCGGCGTCGACGATCAGCGCCGCCACCGAGCAGATGACCGCCTCGATCGCGGAGATCTCCGAGCAGGCTGTCTCGGTCTCCCAGGTCGCCTCCGGTGCCGTCACCGCTGCGGCGGAGACCTCCCAGGCGGTCGCCGACCTCGACCGCGCGAGCACGGAGATCGGCGAGATCATCCAGACCATCACCACGATCGCCGCCCAGACCAACCTCCTCGCCCTCAACGCCACGATCGAGGCAGCCCGTGCGGGCGAGGCGGGCCGGGGCTTCGCCGTCGTCGCCAGCGAGGTCAAGGACCTCGCGCAGGGGACCGCCCGCGCCACCGAGGACATCACCGACAAGATCAGCGCGATCCAGCGGACGACCGCGCTCGCCGTCGAGAGGATCGCCGACATCCGCTCGGTGATCGGCACCATCCACGAGAAGCAGCTGACCATCTCCTCCGCGGTGGAGGAGCAGTCCGCCACCACCGCCGAGATGGCCCGCAACGTCACGGACATCTCGCAGCAGTCGTCGAGCATCGCCGAGGCGATCGCCGCCGTCGTCGAGACGAGCAGCCAGACCACCGGCGCGGCCTCCAGCGCCCGCTCCTCCTCCCGCGAGCTGTCCGACCTGTCCGCCTCGGTGCGCGACCGCCTGGCCCAGTTCCAGTACTGAGCCCCCTCGCCCTCGCCTCGACGTCCCCCTGGAGCTGACAAGCCATGAGCGCCTCCGCCCGTCCCGCGTCCACCACCTCCCGCACCCGCACCACCGCCCGCGCGCTCGCTGCCGCCGCCGGCTGCGCAGCGCTGCTGGCGAGCGCCGGCTGCGGCTCGACCGCGGTCGGCGCCGCGTCGTCGAAGCCGGTGGTGGGGCTCATCACCAAGACCGCCGACAGCGGCTACTTCCAGGCCCTGCGCGCCGGGGCGGAGCAGGAGGGCAAGGCGCTCGGCGTGGACCTGCGCTCCTACGCGGGCACCGGCGAGACCGATTCCGCCACCCAGATCAAGGCCATCCAGGAGCTCGTGGCGCTGGGCGCCCAGGGCATCCTCATCACCCCCGCCAACAGCGACGTCCTGCCCGCCATCGCCGACGCCCGCACGAAGGGCCTGCTGGTGGTCGCCCTCGACTCACCGACGGACCCCGCCGACGCCGTGGACGCCACGTTCGCCACCGACAACTTCGCCGCTGGCCGCTCCATCGGGCAGTGGGCCGCGGCCACCGTCGACACGAAGGCCGCGAGGATCGCCATGCTCGACCTCAACGACGCCCACGTCCCGGTCGACGTGGCGCGCGACCAGGGGTTCCTGGCGGGCTTCGGCATCGACCTGGCGGACCCGAAGGTCATCGGTGACGAGACCGACCCGCGCATCGTCGGCCACGCGTACACCGGGGGTGACGCGAAGGGCGGCAAGGCCGCCATGGAGCAGCTCCTCGCGAGAGACCCCTCCATCAACCTCGTCTACACGATCAACGAGGGGTCGGCGCTGGGCGCCCACGAGGCGCTGCAGGCAGCCGGCCGGGCCGGCCAGGTGACCGTGGTGTCGATCGACGGCGGCTGCGACGGCGTCAAGGCCACCACCGCCGGCCAGATCGGTGCGACGGCCATGCAGTTCCCGCTGCGCATGGCGCGCCTGGGGCTGGACGCCGTCATCGACCACGCCCTCACCGGCGACGTGCCGCCGTCCTCGCCGGGGCTGGCGTTCTTCAACACCGGCTCCCAGCTGGTCACCGACAAGCCGGTGGGCGGCCTGTACAGCAAGGGCAGCGACTGGGGCTCCAAGAACTGCTGGGGCTGATCCACACCGACGCGGTAAGGGTCACCTAACTATCGCGGCTACCATGCTCGGGTGCATGGAGACGTGGTCCACGTCGAGCGGCTGACGCCGACGCTCGTGCGAGTGGTCCTCGGCGGCCCGGGACTCGAGGGGTTCCAGCCCGCCGAGGGCAGCGACGCGTACATCAACATCGCCATCCCCCCGGCGGGCGCCCCCTACGGCACGGTCTTCGACCCGCAGGCCCTGCGCGAAGCCGGGGTGCCGCGCGAGCAGATGCCCGCTCGGCGCCGGTACACGGTGCGCTCGTGGGACGAGGACGCGCGCGAGCTGGCGGTCGACTTCGTCGTCCACGGAGACTCCGGCGTCGCCGGTCCGTGGGCGGCGGCGGCGCAGCCCGGTGACGTGCTCGTCTTCGAGGGGCCGGCCTCGGGCTACCGCCCCGACCCGGCCGCGGCGTGGCACCTCATGCTCGGCGACGAGTCGGCGCTGCCCGCGATCGCCGCCTCCCTGGAGGCGCTGCAGGACGACGCGACGGTGGTGGTCCGCCTCGTCTGCGACGGACCGGAGCACGAGGTGCCGCTGACCGCGCCCGCCGGCGCCGACGTCCGGTGGCTGCACCGCACCGGCGGCGACGAGCGCGACGGCGCGCTGCTGCTGGACGCGACGCGAGCCCTGGAGTGGGCCGACGGCCCCGTGCACGCGTTCGTGCACGGCGAGGCCGAGGAGATCCGGGCGGTCCGCCGCCACCTGCTGGTCGACCGCGGGATGCAGCGCTCGGAGATGTCCTGCTCGCCGTACTGGCGGCGCACGATGACCGACGAGGCCTGGCGAGCCGTGAAGCGCGACTTCGTGGCCGCGATGAACGCCGACGTCGCCTGACGTCCCAGCACCACCGTCTGGCCGGCAGGCCGGCAGCTCACCAGCCGGTCAGCCGGTGGCCATGTCCACGAAGCGCGAGTAGTGCCCCTGGAAGGCCACGACGATCGTGTCGGTGGGACCGTTGCGGTGCTTGGCGACGATGAGGTCGGCCTCACCCGCGCGCGGGCTCTCCTTCTCGTAGGCGTCCTCGCGGTGCAGCAGGATGATCATGTCGGCGTCCTGCTCGATGGCGCCTGACTCTCGCAGGTCGGCCATGGCGGGCCGCTTGTCGGTGCGCTGCTCGGGACCGCGGTTCAGCTGCGAGATGGCGATGACGGGCACCTCGAGCTCCTTGGCGAGGAGCTTGAGGGCGCGGGAGAACTCCGAGACCTCCTGCTGGCGGCTCTCGACCTTCTTGCCCGAGGTCATGAGCTGCAGGTAGTCGATGACGACGAGCTTGAGCCCGTGCTGCTGCTTGAGGCGGCGGCACTTGGCCCGGATCTCCATCAGCGTCATGTTGGGGCTGTCGTCGATGAAGAGGGGCGCCTCGCTGACCGCGCCCATGGTGCGGGCCAGACGGGTCCAGTCCTCCTCGCGCATGGTGCCCTTGCGCATGTTCTGCAAGGGCACCTTCGCCTCGGCGGACAGCAGGCGCATGGTGATCTCGGTCTTGCCCATCTCCAAGGAGAAGACGACGGCAGGCATGTTGTTCTTGATCGCCGCCGACCGGAGGATGTCCAGTCCGATGGTCGAGTTGTGCGTGGGCACCATCGAGCGCGTCGCGAGGTACAGGTGCGAGGCGTGCTCGATCTCGATGCACCGCACCGGAACGCTCGCCACGGGACGGACCTCGACGGCGAGACGGTGGTCTGAGGGCTCAGCGGAACCGCGGGCGCGCTTGCGGTCGAGGAAGAGGTCGCTGCGTCGGAAGTCCGCGCTGCCGCCGTCGACCACGAGGTGGTGGTGCTCCGGGTCGCGCGTCACCCGAGCTCCCAGCGAGGCGGCGAGCTCGGCGGCGGAGTCGGAGAAGACCCGTCCCGAGGGCAGGAGCAGCTCCCCGGAAGCACCCGGGGCTCCCCAGACGTCGGCGATGCCGGAGAAGGCGGCCTGGCGCTGCGCGACGGACCCCCGCAGCAGCGCTCGGACAGCCGCCGACAGGGCATCGGCGTCGTCGTCGAGGAGGGTGCCGTCGCTCTCCGCCAGCGCCTGGACCTGGAGGGGCAGCGGGCACCCGCGTGCTGCCCAGAGAGCAGCGACGCCGTAGGCCTGGGTGACGGGCACCTCGGGGAGCGCGAGCGGTCGCGCAGCGTCCACCGACACGGAGGAGCCGGCCGTCCAGCGGGAGGCCAGCTCCTCGGTGGTGAGGGGTGCCTGGGGCACCTCCCGGGTGACCCACTGGTGCTGGGCGTCGGCGACGACGGTGGTCCCGTCGTCGAAGACGACCTCGTAGCAGGGATGGTCGACCATGACCTCGGTGGCCGCCACGACGCGCGTGGGGGTGCCGTCAGCAGCCAGCACGAGGTCACCCACGGAGACCTCACCCATGGTCGTCCAGCCGGTCGGGGTGGGCAGCGGCGTGTCTAGCGCCAGCGCCTTGCCGATGGCCGGCCGGGCGGCGATGACGATCATCTGGCCGCCGTGGAGGCCGTTGGTCAGCGCGTCGAGGTCGGCGAAGCCCGTGGGCACGCCGATCATCCCGTCGCCGCGGTGGCTGGAGGCCTCGATCTCGTCGATCGTCGCCTCGATGGTGGAGCCCAGCGGCACGTAGTCCTCGGTCTGGCGCTGGTCGGTGACCGCGTAGACCTCGGCCTGGGCGGTGTTGACGAGCGCGTCGACGTCGCCGCCCTCGGCGGCGTAGCCGAGCTGCACGATGCGCGTGCCGGCCTCGACGAGGCGCCGCAGCACGGCGCGCTCGCGCACGATCCGGGCGTAGTAGCCGGCGTTGGCCGCCGTCGGCACCGAGGAGATGAGGGTGTGCAGGTACCCGTTGCCACCGACCCGGCCGATCTCGCCCTTGCGGGTGAGGGTGGCGGCCACGGTGATGGCGTCGGCCGGCTCGCCGCGTCCGTAGAGGTCCATGATCGCGTCGTAGATGAGCTCGTGGGCGGGCCGGTAGAAGTCCGTGCCGCGGATCTGCTCGACGACGTCGGCGATGGCGTCCTTGCTGAGCATCATCCCGCCCAGCACGCTCATCTCGGCGGCGACGTCCTGCGGGGGCGTGCGCCCCAGCTCCTCGGTGGGTCCCGAGGACTCGTACGGCTCCAGGTCAGCCAGTGACATCCGTGTCGGCCCTCCCGCCTCTCCTGGGCGGAACCCCGCCCACCCGTCCTCGTCCCACCTGCTCGTGCTGCTGGGCACATCTAGCCACCCACCACCGACAGTCCGTGGGCCGACGGCGGAACAGGGTGGACGGGAGGCCGGAGGGCGCTCGCCGTCTGCTGCCGCGGAGTCGGTGGCACTCCCGACGGTAAGCGCCCGGAGGGGGTGCGGACGTCGGCGAGCGCAGCTCGGCGCGTCGCCCCTGTGGACAGCCGGGAGCGGCAGCGCTCCCACCTGCGACGCAGGCGAGCAGAGTTATCCACAACCTGGGGACAGACCTGTGGACAACTGTGGATAACCCCTGGTGGATCAGCGTTTCAGCGGCCCTGACCTGCAGCGTCTTCCATCCACCGGGTGTGGACGGAGAACCGTCCACAGGGTGAACTGCAGGTTGCGGCGTGTCGCTGCACCGGCGTGTCGCGAGCGACGCGCCGGTGGTGACGCAGCGCTGATGGACGTTCTCCACAGCGTTGCTGTGGGTCATGAAGCGGCGCGCCGTCCACCACCGCTGGGGACGCCGGATCCCGGTGGGGACGCAGAGTCCCGGCCGGGAGGGTCACACCCGGGACTCTGCGCCCCCACCGAGACGGAGCGACCCCGCGCCCCCGCAGGAGCTCGGCCAGCGGGGGGCTCCCGCCAGGCGCACACCCCACCCCGTCGTCGTCCTGCGCTGGGACACGACGACGCCCGCCCCGCAGGAGCGGGACGGGCGTCGAGGTGGTGCAGCGGCACTGCCGGGGGCTCAGGCCTCCGGGACGACCTGCACGTCGATCGAGGCGGACACCTCGGGGTGCAGGCGGACCTGCACGGTGTACTCACCGGTGGACCGGATGGGGTTGCCGATCTCGACCTTGCGGTGGTCGATCGACGTGCCCGTGGAGTCCTTCACCGCGCTGGCGACCAGCGACGGGGTCACGGACCCGAACAGGCGGCCGCCGGTGCCGGTGCGCACCTGCAGCTTCACCGGAGCGGACTCCAGGCGCTGCTTGACGGACTTGGCCTCGTCGATGGAGGCCAGCTCGCGGGTGGCGCGGGCCGCGCGGATCTGCGCGACCTGCTTCTCGCCGCCCTTGGTCCAGCCGGTGGCCAGACCGCGGGGCACGAGGTAGTTGCGGCCGTAGCCGTCCTTGACGTCGACGACGTCGCCGGGGGCACCGAGGCCGGTGACCTCCTGCGTGAGGATGAGCTTCATCTCTCGGTCTCCTCTGTCAGCCGGGTCAGCGCGGCGAGCTGGTGTAGGGCAGCAGGGCCATCTCGCGCGCGTTCTTCACGGCGGTGGCGATCTGGCGCTGCTCCTGGACGGACACACCGGTCACGCGGCGGGCGCGGATCTTGCCGCGGTCGGAGATGAACTTCCGCAGCAGCGCGGTGTCCTTGTAGTCGACCGTGGTGATCTTCGCCGCCTTGAGCGGGTTGACCTTCTTCTTGGGCTTGCGCACAGCGGGCTTGGCCATCGTGGAGCTCCCTCTCTGAGAGCCCGGCCCCGCTGGCAGGGGCCGGGATGGTGGATGTGGTCTGTGGGTCTGGAAGAGCCGTCTGTCAGAACGGCGGGTCGTCGTTGAACGAGCCGCCGCCCCAGCTGCCGCCCCCGGAGCCGGAGCTCTGGCCGCCGCCACCGCCCGAGGGGCCGGTGGCCCACGGGTCGTTGGCCTGGCCGCCGCCGGAGGAGCCGCCGGAGCTGGAACCGCCGCCGAAGCCGCCGCCCCCGCCCTGGCCGCCGCCACCGCCGAAGCCGCCGCCACCACCGCCACCGCCGGAGCGCTGGGTCTTGTTGACCTTGGCGTTGGCGTACCTCAGGGACGGGCCGATCTCGTCGACCTGCATCTCCATGGTGGTGCGCTTCTCGCCCTCCTTGGTCTCGTACGAGCGAGAGACCAGGCGGCCGGTGACGATGACCCGCGTGCCGCGGGTCAGGGACTCGGCGACGTTCTCCGCCGCGTCGCGCCAGACCGAGCAGCGCATGAACAGGGTCTCCCCGTCCTTCCACTCGTTGCTCTGGCGGTCGAACGTGCGGGGCGTGGACGCCACGGTGAAGCCGGCCACGGCAGCCCCGGACGGGGTGAACCGCAGCTCCGGATCGCTCGTCAGGTTGCCGATGACGGTGATCGTCGTCTCGCCGGCCATGGTGTGCTCCTCAGCAGCTGGGGGTCGTGTCGCGTGCGGTCCGCGTGCAGCGCCGGTCTAGCAGTCGGCGCCGACAGCGGGTCTCAGGCGTTCTCGAGGCGGAGGAGCTTGGTGCGCAGCACGGCCTCGTTGAGGTTGAGCTGGCGGTCGAGCTCCTTGGCCGTGGCCGGCTCGGTCTTCATGGTCACGACGGCGTAGATGCCCTCGGACTTCTTGTCGATGTCGTAGGCCAGGCGACGACGGCCCCAGATGTCGACGTTCTCGACGGTGCCACCGTCGGCGCGGACGACGTTGAGGAACCTGTCGAGCGACGGGGCGACGGTGCGCTCCTCGAGCTCGGCGTCGAGGATGACCATCAGTTCGTAGGCGCGCATCAGCGGCCCACCTCCTCTGGACTCGGCGGTCACGGTCTCTCCGTGACAGGAGGCGCCGCCCTCACGGGCGGCAGTGGTCCGGGGACCCGGACCAGCGGGTCAGTCTACCGGTTGCGGAGAGAGCGCCTTGACGTCGTCGTCAGCGGCGCGGGCGGCTCGCCGCGAGCCCGGGGGCGCGGCGGACCGCGTCGTCGTCCTGACGCCCTGGACGGCGAGGTACCCGAGCGCCGCGAGCCGCAGCACGAGGAGGACGGCGTACCCGCCGGGGGACATGCCGCGCCCGTCGGAGGAGCTGGTGGCGTACAGGTAGAGCCAGGTGGCGGTTCCGTAGGCGCACTCGGTGAGCGCCCAGGGGAGGTGGTCGCGCCAGCGCGGCGCCGCGACGGCGGCCAGCGGCAGCACCACGAGGGTCGCCTGGACCGGGACGCTGGGGGAGACGGCCAGCCCGCCCGCCACGAGCACCAGCGCCACCGCGGCCAGCCGTCGGACCGGGTCGGCCCCGGCGGTCCTCGCCGCGGCCGCGGCCGCGAGCAGGACGACGACGAGCAGCCCGACGCCCGCGAGGGCCGTCACGGCCCCCGCGGGCAGGGCGGACCAGGGCAGCTGGCCACCGTCGGGCAGGTCTCCCTGCAGCCCGGGCAGCAGCCAGAGCGACCCGAAGCCCGCTCCGCCGGAGCCGTCCCACCAGCGCGACCCGCCGTCCTGCCCGCCGAGGGGCAGGCTCGACACGAGCGTGATGAGGCCACCCGCCAGCACCGCCGCGGCCGTGGCGGCCGTGGCGTCCAGCACCGCCAGCGGCTGGTCCTCGGACGGCCCGCCCCTGCGGCTCCGCCGCCCGAGCAGCACCACCAGCCAGATCGCGACGACGACGAGTGCGGCCGCCGGTCTGACGCCTGCCGCGAGGCCGATGAGCGCACCCGCCACGGCCGGGTGGCGGCGCGCCAGGGCGAGCAGCGCGCCGGCCAGGAGGGTCACGGCCACGAGGTCCACCGAGACGAGACCCGCGGTGACGACCACGGGGCTGAGGGCCACGAGCGCCGCGTCCCACCCCGAGGCGCCCGCCACCCCGGCGCGGGCCCTCACGACGAGCACGGCGGCCAGGGACAGCGCCAGGGCCGCCAGCAGCACCGAGGCGTCGAAGGCGCCGCGGGGCGTGGAGCCGACCAGGTCGAGCAGGCGCAGGAGGACGGCGGTGGTCGGCGGCTGCCCGCTGGCGCCGTCGGCGTTCGCCACGAGGGCGGGGACGTCGGAGTAGCAGGCGTGGACGAACTGGTCGGGCGAGGTCCACCCGGTGGTGCGGCAGTGCTGGCGGGTCAGCGCCGCCAGAGCGACCGGCACGACGGCCGCCAGGGCCAGCAGGGGACCGGCGCCCCACAGGCGACTTCCCCCGCCGCCTCCGGGAGCCGTGGCGGCGCGGTCACCGAGCGGGCCGCCCACGACCTCGCTGGCGGCCCTGACGACGCCGTCGCTGCGGCTGGGTGCACCCACGACCGGATCGTCCCACCGTCCGCTGGGGGTGCCCGCCAGCCCCGCCAGTCCCTCGCCAGCCCCTCGTCAGCCCTGACCGCGGGCGCCCGGGCCCGCGGGGCCGCCGGTGGGCTGCTGACCAGGACGCGCCTGGTTCAGCCGTGCGGCCACCCGGTCGGACAGGCCGTTGGGGCCGGCCGCCTGGGCGGTGTCGCCCTGGTCCTGTCCCTGGCCACCGCCGTTGCCGTTGCCGTTGCCGCCGCCGTTGCCGTTGTTCTCGCCCTGGCCACCGCCCGGGCCGTCGGACGCACCGTCGGTGGCGCCGTCGGACGGGCTGGCGGTCGCGCCGTCCGAGGGGGTGTCGGTGGGCGACGCCGTCGCGGTCTCGGTGGGCGTCGGGGTCGCCGTCGGCGTCGGGTCCGAGCTCACCTGCTTCGACGGCGAGGAGAACTGCTCGACCTTGGTGCCCTTGAGCGCCTTGGTCATGTACGAGGTCCAGATGCGCGCCGGGTAGGTGGCCCCGGTGACCTCCTTGACGCCACCCCAGCCGGGGATGGACAGCTCCTCCCCGTCCGGCCCGCTGTTGTACAGCACGACGGCCGTCTGCAGCTGCGGGGTGAACCCGTTGAACCAGGCGGCCTTGTTGCCGTTGGTCGTCCCGGTCTTGCCGGCGATCGGGCGCTTGCCGAAGGCCTTGCCGATGCTCGCCGCTGTACCGCCCTGCTTGGTGACGGCCTGCATGGCGTAGACGGTGTCGGTCACCGCCTCGTCGGTGAACGGCTTGGTCCCGGCGTTCGGGTTGGCCGTGTAGACGGCGTAGTCGGTGTCGCCGAGAGTGGCCTGCTGGACGTAGTGGGCGGGGTTCACCGTGCCGCCGTTGGCGAGGGCCGCGTAGGCCTGCGCCATCTGGATGGGGTAGACCGCCGAGCTCCCCAGCACGTTGACCAAGGCGTCCTTGGAGTTGCCCTCCATCGTGACCCCGAGCTGCCCGGCGGTCTTGGCCGTGGTGCGCGGGCCGATCTCCTGGTTGAGGTGAACGTAGACGGTGTTCACCGACTCGGCCGTCGCCTTGACCAGGTTGATGTCGCCGAACTGCTCACCCCGCCCGCTGCCGTAGTTCGACACCGGGGTGCCAGCGAAGGTCTGCGGGCTGGCGCCGTCGAAGGTGTCCGACAGGTCGATGGCCTGACCGTCCGTCGTGCCGTTCTGCAAGGCCGCCAGCAGAGTGATCGGCTTGAACGTCGAGCCGGCCTGCGCCTTCCCCTGGTTGACGGCGTCGAAGGGCTGGGTCAGGTAGTCCGGACCGCCGTACATCGCAACGACCCCCCCGGTGGCCGGGTCGACTGAGACCAGTCCCGCTCGCAGCGTGTCGGGACGACCCTTGGCCGGCAGCACGCTCGTGTCACCCATCGTCTCCTCAGCCGCCTGCTGCTTGGTGGCGTCGATCGTGGAGACGATCTTGAGGCCTGCCGTCGCGACGTCGTCCGTAGTCGCGAGAGTCCGGTTGACGCCGTCCAGGCCAGTGAAGCGGAGATCCTTGCTGGCCAGCTCCTTGACGATGGCGTTGAGCACGTAACCGCGCGGACCTTGGAACCACTTCGGCTTGTCCTGCTGCACGGTGCCGGGCATCTCCGGGTTGGCCGCGACTTCCTCAGCAGTGACGTACCCCATCGTCGCCATGGCGCCCATGACGTACGTGTAGCGCTTCTGCGCGTTCTCCGGGCTGTTGGCCGGATCCCACGCGGAGGGCGCCGGGAGGATGCCGATGAGGAGCGCCGCCTGCTCGTTGGTGAGTTGGCTCGGGTCGACGTCGGGCCCGAAGTAGGCCTCGGTCGCGGCACCGATGCCGTACGCGCCGCGCCCGAAGTAGACGGTGTTGAGGTAGCTCGTGAGGATCTGGTCCTTGGAGTACTGCTGGTCCACCTTGAGCGCCTGGATGGCCTCGGTGGCCTTGCGCGTGTAGGCGCGCTGGTCGTTGCCCGTGATGTTCTTCACGTACTGCTGCGTGATCGTTGAGCCGCCGCCGAGGTTCGGGTTCCCGGTGAGGACGCCCCAGACAGCTCGCCCGACGCCCGTGACGGAGACGCCCTTGTTCTCGTAGAAGGTGCGGTCCTCCGAGGCGACGGCGGCGTCCTTGGCCGACTTGGGCATCTGCTCCTCGGTCAGCGGCTTCCTGTCGATGCCGTCGTTCAGCTCGGCCATGACCGTCTGGCCGTCTGCGTAGTAGACCGTCGTCGTGGCCTTGAGGGCGTCCGCGTTGAGCGAGGGCGTGGGAGTGGTCGCGTAGGCGAAGGTGCCCGCGCCCACCACGATGATCACCAACAGCAGGAACCCGCCGACCACCAGCTGCCACGACGGGATCCAGCGGCGGCGCTTCTTCGGCGCCGGCGGCCGCGCGCCACCGGCTCCACCGTGGCGCGGGTCGGCCGTGCGGGCCGCCGGGCGGGCGGCGGGCGCGGAGCGTCGGCTGGGGGCCTGGGGGTGAGAAGGCACCGGGTGCGTCCCTGGAGTCGTGCGGGCGCCGCCGGCCCGTCCTGGGCCCGGTGCCGCCGCGGGTGGAGCGGTCTCGAGTCCCCGCCAGTATGCGGCGCTGGCCTGGTCCCCCACGGGGCTTCGGCTGCACGGGTGGGTCACGACTCGCGCACGCGCCGAACCGTGGCTACAGTCCGCGGATGTATCGACTCGATACATCCGCTCGCTCCCGCGCTCCACCGGACGGGCACCAGGACGTCAGCAGAGGAGGACGAGCGCGTGGCACGAGGCTCCGACGCGCTCACCATCGCCGTCCTCGGGCTCCTCGACGACGCCCCCCTGCACGGCTACGAGCTGCGCAAGCGGATCGACCTCGTCATCGGACCGCTGCGGCGTCGCATCTCCTTCGGCAGCCTCTACCCGGCCCTGCGCTCCATGGAGGAGCGCGGCTGGATCACGCAGAGCTCGCCCACCACCGCCACGCCGCCGCTCGCCGGCAAGCGCAGCCGCGTCGTCTACCAGCTCACCGACGCCGGCCGGGCCCAGCTCCGCTCGCTGCTCGCCAACTCCGGGCCGGCGACGTGGGAGGACGAGCAGTTCGACGTCCACTTCGCCTTCTTCGGCAGCACCGACCCCGCCACACGGCTGCGCATCCTCGAGGGGCGCCGCACCCGCGTGGTCGAGCGGCTCGAGCGCGTGAGCGCCGCAGGCGCCAGCGCCCGGGCGGACAGCTGGTCCGCGGAGCTGCACCGCCACACCACCGACTCCCTGGAGCGGGAGCTGCGCTGGCTCGACGAGCTCGTCGAGCGGGAGCGCAGCTCCGGGTCCGGGCCCGGGGCTCCGACCAGGTCCCCGCACGCACCGCCGCCCTCCCCCTCCGCGCGACCCAGCGCTGACGGGACGGGACCGGCCAGCACCACCAGCCAGCCGTCCGGCCAGCTGTCGTCCAACCAGTGAGGAGAGAACGGATGGGCTCCATCCGCGTCGCCGTCGTGGGCGTCGGCAACTGCGCCGCGTCCCTGATCCAGGGCGTCGAGTACTACAAGGACGCCGCGGACGACGCGACCGTCCCCGGCCTGATGCACGTCCGCTTCGGCGAGTACCACATCCGCGACATCGAGTTCGTGGCCGCGTTCGACGTGGACGCCAAGAAGGTCGGCTTCGACCTCTCCGAGGCCATCTTCAACTCGGAGAACAACACCATCAAGATCTCCGACGTGCCCCCCATGGGCGTGCCGGTGCAGCGCGGTGTCACGCACGACGGCCTCGGCAAGTACTACCGCGAGACCATCGAGGAGTCTGACGCCGAGCCGGTCGACGTGGTGCAGGCGCTCAAGGACGCCCGCGTCGACGTCCTGGTCTGCTACCTGCCCGTCGGTTCCGAGGACGCCGCGGAGTTCTACGCGCAGTGCGCCATCGACGCCAAGGTCGGCTTCGTCAACGCCCTGCCGGTGTTCATCGCCTCCGACCCGGAGTGGGCGCAGAAGTTCACCGACGCCGGTGTGCCGATCGTCGGTGACGACATCAAGAGCCAGATCGGCGCGACCATCACGCACCGCGCGCTGATGCGCCTCTTCGAGGACCGCGGCGTCATCGTCGACCGGACGTACCAGCTGAACGTCGGCGGCAACATGGACTTCAAGAACATGCTCGAGCGCGACCGCCTCGAGTCGAAGAAGATCTCCAAGACGCAGGCCGTGACGAGCAACGTCGACCACGACCTCGGCAAGCGCAACGTCCACATCGGCCCGAGCGACTACGTCGAGTGGCTCGACGACCGCAAGTGGGCCTACGTGCGCATGGAGGCCCGCAACTTCGGCGACGTGCCCCTGAACATGGAGTACAAGCTCGAGGTCTGGGACTCCCCGAACTCGGCCGGCGTCATCATCGACGCGCTGCGCGCCGCGAAGATCGGCCTGGACCGCGGCATCGGCGGCCCGCTGACCTCGCCGTCGTCGTACTTCATGAAGTCGCCGCCGGTGCAGAAGCGCGACGACAAGGCCAAGGACGACGTCGAGGCCTTCATCGCCGGCACCAACGAGCGCTGACGCAACGCCTCGTGACCGTCTGACGGCGACGCCGGAGGCCCGGATCCCCCAGGGGTCCGGGCCTCCGGCGCGTCCGGGCCCCCCACCGGCGCTCGGGGCGGACGGGGTGCGTGGTTCGACGTGGAACCAGCGCGCGCCCGTCGAGCCCGTGGGACGCCGGCAGCACCGCATCGGCGAGGCTTGGACGCATGAGCGGTGACACGGCCCCCTCAGGGGCACAGGGCCGCCAGCGGTCGACGGCTGCGACGTCGGGTCTGCTCGCCGGAGCGGCCGCGGTCTTCCGCGCCCCGGGCGCGCGTCGCCTCGTGATGGTGCGCCTGCTGGGGCAGGCCGGCGATGGCGTGCTGCAGGCGGCGCTGGCGTCCTTCGTGCTGCTCTCCCCCGAGCGGGCCGCCTCTCCCGCCGCCATCGCGGGAGCCATGGCGGTGCTGCTCCTGCCCTTCACGATCGTCGGGCCGTGGGCCGCGGCCGTGCTCGACAGGTTCCGCCGCCGCCAGGTGCTCGTGGTGGCGTCGGCAGCTCGCGCCGCGCTCGCCGCGGCAGCGGCGCTCGCCGTGGTCGCCGGCCCACCGGTGGCGGTGCTCGTGGTGGCCCTGGCCTACCTCTCCGTGAACCGCCTGCTGCTCGCCGCGCTGTCAGCCTCGCTGCCGCGGGTGCTGCCGGCGCGCGACCTCGTGGCCGCCAACGCCGTCGTCCCGACCGCGGGCAGCGCCACCGCGCTGGCCGCCGGGGCGCTGGCCCTGGCCGTGCACCCCCTCGTCGGGCTGGGCGACGACGGCGACGCTCGCCTCCTGCTGGCCACCGTGCTGCTGTGCGCGGCAGCGTGTGGCGTCGCGCTGCGCATCGGGCGAGACGAGCTCGGCCCCGGAGCGGAGGACGTCGCCCAGCACACCCGACCCGAGCGCGACCTCGTGGGAGCACTGCGCCACCTGCGCGAGCGCCGGACGGCGGGGCGGGCGCTGCTCCTGATCGGCGCCCACCGCCTGGGGTACGGCGTCGCGCTGGTGCTGTCGCTGCTGTACGCGCGGACCGCCGTCAGCGGGGGCCCCTCCACCAGCGCGGCGGCCGCCGGTTCCACGGGCGGCACCTCCGGTCTGCTCGCCGCGACGGCGCTCGTAGGTGCGGTGACGCTGTCGTCGGGGCTGGGGTTCGCACTCGCTGCAGCTCTGACACCGGTGGCCGCGAAGCGGCTGGGACCGCAGCGGTGGGCGGTGGTCGCAGCCGCGGCCTCGGCGGCCGCTCCCCTGGCCCTGGTGACCGCCCCGGGCGCGACGGCTCTCGTGGTGGCCGCTGGCGTCCTCGGACTGACGGCACAGAGCGTGAAGATCTCCGTGGACACCCTCGTGCAGACCGGCGTGGACGACGGCTTCCGCGGCCGGGTGTTCGTGCTCTACGACGTGCTGACCAACGCGGCGACCGTCGCGGCCGCCGGCCTCGCCGCGCTGGTGCTCCCCGTGGACGGCTACTCCGCACCGGTGCTCGCGGCGCTCGCCGTGTGGTGGGTGGCGGTGGCGGCGCTCAGCGCGACCTCGAGCCGCCGGGCCACCCGCGCGGCCTGAGGGCACCGCACACGACACCACGGCTCGTGACTCCCGGTGGTCCGTTCCACGGGGAACACGTGGAACGGACCACCCGGTCCGGAGCAGGGTCAGGGCGCCAGCAGCTCGGCCGGCACCGGGCGCCCGAACAGGTAGCCCTGGACGACGTGGCACCCCAGCTCTGCCAGGGCGTCCCGCTGTTCGCGGGTCTCGACGCCCTCCGCCACGCTGGTGAGCCCGAGGGCGTGCGCCAGCTGGAGGCAGGTCGCGACGATCGCGCGGTCGCCAGAGTCCCGCGCCACCCCGTCGACGAAGGACTTGTCGACCTTCAGCTCGTGCACCGGGAAGCGGCGGAGGTAGGTGAGGCTGGCGTACCCGGTCCCGAAGTCGTCCACAGCGATCCGCGTGCCCAGGTCGGCGAGGCGGCGCAGCGTGGTGGCGGCGGCGACGGGGTCCAGCATCAGGGCGGTCTCGGTGATCTCCAGCACCAGCTGGGAGGCGGGCACGCCGTGCCGGGCCAGAGCGGTGGCCACGGTCGAGGACAGGTCGGGGTCAGCGAGCTGCCGGGCCGAGACGTTGACGCTGACCTCCAGGCTCCGCCCGGACGCGTTCCACGCGGCGGCCTGTGCGACGGCCGCCTCGAGCACCCAGGCGCCCAGCTCTCGGACCAGGCCGGACTCCTCGGCCACCTCGATGAACTCGGCCGGGGGCAGCAGACCGCGCTCGGGGTGCTGCCAGCGGACGAGCGCCTCCACCCCGGTGGTGCGTCCGCTGGCCAGGTCGACCCGTGGCTGGTGGTGCAGGCGCAGCTGGCCGTCGGCGATGCCGTGCCTCAGCTGCTCCAGCAGGCGCAGGCGGTCGGCCGCGGGGTCCGAGGCACCGGGGTCGTGGATCCGCCATCCGCCGCGGCCACCGCGCTTCACGGCGTACATCGCCGCGTCCGCGCGGTGCAGCAGGGCCTCGGCCTGCTCCTCCGGGCCGACGGCCCCTGCCGGCGCAGCGCAGTCCGCCGCACGCGCTACGCCGATGCTCGCTGAGACGACCACCTCGACACCGCTGATGACCACCGGCTGGGCCAGGGCTGCGAGGATGCGCTGGCAGACCTCCTCCAGGACGGCCCCCTCCCCACCGGCGGGCATCGCGTCGAGCAGCACGAACTCGTCACCTGCGAAGCGCGCGAGCGCGGCCTCTGGGCGCACGGTGGCGCGCAGGCGCTCGGCGACCTTCGCGAGCAGCGCATCGCCACCGGCGTGGCCGGTGCTGTCGTTGACCTGCTTGAAGCCGTCGAGGTCGATGAAGAAGACCACCAGCCGGCGCGTGGTCGAGTCCGCCGCTCCCGCCGGCCCCGCCGCGGTCTCGCCGCTGGCGAGCGACGCCAGGAGCGCGGCGTGCAGGCCACGGCGGTTGAGCAGCCCGGTGACGGAGTCGTGCTCGGCCAGGTGCTGCAGGCGCGCCTCAGCGCGTGCTCGCTGGGCCTCGGAGGCCTCGGCGCGGCGCTTCGAGGCGAGGAGGTCCTCTTCGTACCGGCGCCGCTCCGCCGCTCCGAACAGGGCCACGAGCACGTGCTCATCGAGTCCGGCACCGCTGCGCGACGCAGTCAGGAAGGCGGCTCGCCGCTGGCCACCGCTCCCGACGACCTCCACGGAGATCTCGTCCACGCGTCCAGCGGCCTCGAGCTTCGGCAAGCAGTGGGTGGACCACAGGATGCGGTCGCCGACGGGCAGCAGGCGGGCGAAGGAGGTCCCCAGCACTGCGGGGCGCTCCAGCCCGGTCCAGTCCCAGAAGGTCTGGTTGGCAGCGAGCACCGTGGTCGCCGTGGGGTCGAGCACCAGCTGGGGGCACGGCGACCTGTCCCAGCGGTCGACGACGGTGGGCGAAGGAGACGGTTCCACGGGGACCACCACGTCGTCAGCGCGCGGGGCGGGGCCAGGCGCTCCCGCTCCGAGGTCCGGCACCAGCTGGAGCGGGACCGCCCGCGCTCTGCTCATGCCGCACTGGTCTGGCGGACCTCGAGCGCTCCGAGGAAGCGGTGGACCGCGGCCGCGGTCTCCGCCGGGGCGCTGATGTGCGGGCAGTGCCCGGTGGCGTCCAGGTGCACGAGCTCGCCGGCGGGCAGCGCCTCTGCGGTGCTGCGCCCGACCTGCTCGGGGGCCAGGGCGTCGTGCCGGCACTGCAGGACCAGCGCTGGAGCGCTGACACGGGGGAGCACCGCACGCGTGTCGGACAGGAAGATGGCCCTGGCAAAGGTGTGCGCAGCGTCCGGGTGGGTCCCCAGGAAGCTCTCGGTGAGCTCACCGCCCAGCTCGGGCGCTCCAGGGGTTCCCATCACCACAGGGGCCATCGCCGCGGACCACGCGTAGTAGTTGCTGTCGAGCGATGCGAGCAGCTCGGTGATGTCTTCGAGGGAGAAGCCGCCCACGTAGTCAGTCGACGGGTCGTCGACGTAGCGCGGTGAGGGTGCCACGAGGACCAGCGAGGAGAAGCGCTCCGGTGCGGACGCCGCCGCGAGGACGCCGATCATCGAGCTGACCGAGTGGCCGACGAAGGTGACGCCCTCCAGGTCCAGGGCGCCGCAGACGTCCAGGACGTCCTCGGCGTACCCCGTGAGGGTGGAGTGCCGCTCGTGGTCGAAGACCGCGACGTCCGTGGACCCCGAGCCGAGGTGGTCGAAGGTGATGACGCGGTGGTGGGGGAAATGGGGGAGCAGCCGGCTCCAGGCCGCCTGGCCGGCGCCGAAGCCGTGGGCCAGGAGCAGGACGGGTCCGTCCGGGTCACCGTGCTCGGTGACCCGGTGGCGCTCCAGCACCTCCGCCGAGGCCAGCCCGCTCCGCCGGGGCAGCGGGAGGAGCGGGTGGACCAGACCGTCGGGACCGACCTCGAGCGCGTCTGAGGGATGGGGCTGCACCGTCGGAACCTCCGTCTCGGGCGGGCGCCGAGAGGTTCGACGTGATGTGCCCTGCCCTGCTCCTCGACGTCTCCCCCGCGGCCCTTGAGCCGGGAGCGCACGTCGTCACGCGGACAGATCAGGACGACGGTGCGCGCAGCTGGGATCGCGCGGCGGTCGGGTGCTGGAAGGGCCGACGTTCCACGGGGAACGTCGGCCCTTCCTGACCGCTGGCCCCGTCCTCGTCGCGACGAGCGTCCGTCAGGCGTCAGGCGTCTGTGACTCGGGCTGCTCGGCCCACCACCGGAGCAGCTGCTCGCGCGCGGCGTCCTCGCCGAGGATCCCGTCATCGAGGCGCACCTGGAGCATGTGCTTGTAGGCGCGGCCCACCACCGGACCGGGCTTGATGCCGAGCAGCCGCATGATGGCGGCGCCGTCCAGCTCGGGGCGGACCGCGTCGAGCTGCTCCTGCTCGCGGATGGCGGCGATGCGGACCTCGAGCTCGTCGTAGGTGCGCTGGAGCTGGTCGGCGCGGCGCTTGTTGCGCGTGGTGGAGTCAGCGCGCGTGAGCGCGTGCAGGCGGGGGAGCAGCGGGCCGGCGTCCGTGACGTAGCGGCGCACCGCCGAGTCGGTCCACTGCCCGCCGCCGTACCCGTGGAACCGCAGGTGCAGCTCCACGAGCCGGGCCACCTGCTTGGTGGTCTCCTTGTCGAACTTCAGCGCCTTCAGCCGACGGGCCGTCATCTTGGCGCCGACCACCTCGTGGTGGTGGAAGCTCACGCCGCCCCCGGGCTCGAAGCGCCGCGTCGGCGGCTTGCCGATGTCGTGCAGGAGGGCCGCCAGGCGCAGCACCACGTCGGGTCCGTCGGTGTCGAGCTCGTACTGCGGCTCCAGCTCGATGGCCTGGCGCAGCACCGTGAGGGAGTGCTCGTAGACGTCCTTGTGGCGGTGGTGCTCGTCCACCTCCAGCTGCAGGGCCGGCAGCTCCGGCAGCACCACGGCCGCCAGGCCGGCGTCGACCAGCACCCGCAGCCCCGGTACGGGGTCGACGGCGCGCAGCAGCTTCACCAGCTCCGCCTGGACCCGCTCCGCGGACACGATGGAGAGCCGCTCGGCCATGGCCGAGGCGGCCGCGAGCGCCTCGGGTGCGAGGTCGAACCCGAGCTGGGCGGCGAAGCGGGCGCCGCGCATCATGCGCAGCGGGTCGTCGTCGAAGGAGCGCTCGGCGGCGACGGGGGTGCGCAGGTAGCCGGCGGCGAGGTCGTCGAGCCCGCCGAAGGGGTCCTCGAAGACGCCGTCGGGGAGGCGCAGCGCCATGGCGTTGACGGTGAAGTCGCGGCGGGAGAGGTCGCCGTCGAGGGTGTCGCCGAACGCGACGACGGGCTTGCGGCTCTCCGGGTCGTAGACGTCGGAGCGGTAGGTGGTCACCTCCACCACCACGGGGCCGCGCCGGGCGCCGATGGTGCCGAAGGCGCGGCCGGCGTCCCACGTGGCGCTGCCCCAGGAGGCCAGGAGCCGCTCGGTCTGCTCGGGGCGCGCGGAGGTGGCGAAGTCGAGGTCGAACTCGCCCTCACCGCCCAGGCGGGACAGCAGGGCGTCGCGCACGGAGCCGCCGACGAGGGCCAGCTCGTGGCCGGCGGCGGCGAAGCGGCGGCCCAGCTCGGCGGCCGCGGGAGCCACCCGGGCGAGGTCGTCGAGCACGCGGCGCTCAGCGGCGAGGTGGGCGTCCGAGCGCTCCCGACGCCCTCCGCCACCGGGGGAGGGGTGGCTGTCGTCCGGGGTCGGGTCTGCGTGGTCGGTCACGACGCGGATCCACTGGCGAGGCGCGGCACGAGCGTCAAGGCTGCCAGAGGTCGCGAAGTTACAGTGGCTCGCATGGCCCCAGGCGATCGTCGTCCGACGCCGGGACGGCGTCGTCGCGACGACGGTCGCGACGGCGGCAGGCCGGGCCAGCGGCCCTCCGAACGGGGTGGTCGGACCCCGTGGCGCGGCGGTGGCCGCACCGTGGAGGAGGTCTCAGCGGGCGGCATCGTCGTGGAGACCTCCACCGGCGAGGCCCGCGCGGCGCTCATCGCGCGGCTGAACCGCGCCGGGCGCCTCGAGTGGTGCCTGCCCAAGGGGCACCTGGAGGGCGCCGAGACGCCCCAGGAGGCGGCCGTCCGCGAGGTGGCCGAGGAGACCGGCATCACCGGCGTGGTGGTGGGGGAGCTCGGCACCATCGACTACTGGTTCTCCGCGGAGGGCCGGCGCATCCACAAGACCGTCCACCACTACCTGCTCGAGGCCACGGGGGGAGCGATCAGCGTGGACGGCGACCCCGACGCGGAGGCCGTCGAGGCGGCCTGGGTGCCCGTCACCCAGCTCGGGCAGCGGCTGGCGTTCTCCAACGAGCGCCGGATCGCGCGCGCCGCGAGCGCGCTGCTCGCCAGCGGTGGGTGACCACGTGGTGCGGAGGGGCATCCGGTCCCGTCCGTCGTCGCGGCGGCTCGCGGTCGTCGTCGGCACCGCTGCGGTGGCTCTGGGGCCGGTCGCCGTCGCGGCGCCCGCAGCCGCCGCGCCCCTGACGGCCCCGGGACCAGCGCTGGCGTCCGTCGCCTCGGTGGTGGGTCCCAGCGGCATCGCCGTGGACCTGGAGCAGATGGGCGCCGGTGCCGCGCTCACGCCGGGGTCGCAGCTGGTGGTCCGGGTGCAGGTCACCAACACGAGCACCACCGCGCTGACCGGTGCCCGGGCGCGGCTCTTCGTCAACTCCCCGGTGCTCTCCAGCCGTGCCGCGCTCGACGCGTGGGCGTCGGGTGAGGGCGTGCAGGGAGGGGACAGGTTCTCCGGCGTCGACGGCGCCGAGCAGCCGGTGGGACGGTCGCTGGAGCCGGGGGAGAGCACGGAGGTCGACTTCACCGTGGACGCCGACCAGCTCCAGCTGGGCGCGGACTTCGGACCGCGGGGCGTCACCGTGGACGTCATCGACTCCTCCCTGCAGCGCCTCGCGGCCCTGCGCTCCTTCGTGGTGTGGGCGCCCCAGGGCGCCTCACAGGTGACCGCTCCCCTGACGGTGGTGGCTCCGGTCACCGCCGGGGCACCCGACGTGGGCACGGGGCAGCTGCCCGAACAGCGCGTGGAGGACCAGCTCGGCCGGCTGCGCGACCTGCTGCCAGCCATGTCCCTGCAGTCGACGAGCCTCGTGGTCGACCCCGCCCTGCTCGGCCCGTTCGCCCAGCCGGCCCAGGAGCAGAGCTCCACCGCCACCGGGAGCGCCAGCAGCCAGGGGGCCACGCCGAGCAGCAGCGCCAGCGCCTCCGCGAGCGCCGCTGCGTCGCCCACCGCCGGCAGCGCTGCGAGCACCCCGGCGACGGCGAGCACTGCGGACCCGACGTCCGCGGGTGGCACGGGCGACGCCCCCGAGCTCACGACCGGAACGGCCGACGAGACCTCGCCCGACCTCCAGGCGTGGCTCGACGTGCTCCGCGCGCGCACCGGGGGCAGGGCGGTGGTGCTGCCGCACGGCGACACCGACGTGGTGGCCACCGGCGCCGCGGGCACCAGCGACCTGCTCGCGCTGGCCGTCTCCCAGTCGCGCGCCGCGCTGGACGGCGACGACGACCAGGCCCTGCTGTGGCCGGCGGACCTCGGCACCGCCACCCCGCAGCCGCTGGTCACCGAGTCCGCCGCCGCGGCGCGCAGCGCAGGGGGGTCTGGCCCGGGCCCGGCGGTGCTGGTGGACGCGAGGTCCGTGCCGGGAGCGGTGTCAGACCGGGGGACCGGCCCCTCGACGGCGACGCTGGCCACGCGGACCGCCGACGGCAGCACCGCCACGGCCACCGGGGTGCTCGTGGACGCCGCTGCCTCGTCGCTGCTGACGTCGGCCGCTGCTGACGGCTCCCAGGTGGACCCCTCCGAGGCGACCGCCCGGCTCCTCGCCGACACCGCGGTGTCGGCGTCGGCCGGGGGCGGCGTGGTGCTCGCCCTCCCCCGCGACTGGGACGCGGACCCCTCGGCGATGGCGACCGTGCTCGGTCCGGTCAGCTCCGCTCCCTGGGTGCGGGCGACCTCCCTGCCCGACCTCCTCGCCACCCCGCCCACCGCGGCCGCCTTCGACGTGTCGCAGGCGCGGGCGCTGTCGGCGGAGCCGGGTCCCACGGGGACGCCCCTGTCGGCAGGAGGGCTCAACGACGCGCAGAGCGCGGTGGCCGCGGCCCGGACCGTGGCGCCCGTCGTGCAGGACCCGACGGGCCGCCAGGAGCTGCTGGCTCCGGTGGAGCGCAGGGCCACCGCCGCCGCCGGGCTCGGGTGGCGCGAGGACCTGCAGGGCTGGCAGCAGGGGGTCGACGAACTGGGCGAGACGGCCACGCGGTTGCGCAGTGCACTGCAGATCGTCAAGAGGAGCACCACCACGGTGATCTCCTCACGGGTCAACCTGCCCGTCAACGTGAGCAACTCGCTGACGCAGCCGGCCACCGTCCTCGTGCACCTGCGCTCGGGGAACCTGCGCCTCATCCCCCGCGATCCGGTGCAGCTGACCATCGCTCCCGGGGCGACGCAGCCCGCGCAGATCCCCGTGAAGGCCGCGGCGAGCGGCGACACGTCCGTGACGGTCTACCTCACCGACACCGCGGGCAACCAGATCGGGACGCCCATGGACCTCCGCGTCCGCGTCCGCGCCGACTGGGAGGGCCGGGGCGTGGCGATCGCCGCCGGTGTCGCGGGCCTCGTCTTCGTCGGCGGGGTGGTGCGCACCGTCCTGCGCGTCCGCCGACGCCCCGCTCCCCCCGTGGTGCGCTCCGCCGAGGAGGCGGACCCCGACGGCCCACCCACCCGACGTCCCGAGGAGTCCACCCGTGGCTGAAGCCCGTTCCGAGCGCCGGTCCCTCAGCGGAGCGGCCCTGGGACGGGCCAGCGCGGTGATGGCGGCGGGGACGGCGGTCTCCCGCGTCCTCGGCTTCGTGCGCGTCTCGCTCCTCGCTGCGCTCATCAGCGCCGTCGGAGCTGGTGCGAACGCCTTCACCGTCGCCAACACCGTTCCCAACATGCTCTACCTGCTCATCGCCGGCGGCGTGCTCAACGCCGTGCTCGTGCCCCAGGTGGTGCGCGCCATGCAGCGTCCCGACGGCGGCGCCGAGTACCTCGACCGCCTCGTGACGGCCGCCGTCGTGGCGCTCGCCGCGGTCACGGCGGTCCTCGTCGCGGCCGCCCCCCTCGTCATCCTGCTGACGACGTTCAGCGCCGACCCGGCTCAACGGACCCTCGCCGTCGCCTTCGGCTTCTGGTGCCTGCCGCAGGTCTTCTTCTACGCGCTCTACACGCTGCTCGGCCAGATCCTCAACGCCAAGGGCCGGTTCGGCGCCTACATGTGGGCACCGGTCGTGAACAACGTGGTGGGTCTGGCGGGCCTGGGCGTGTTCTTCCTGGCGTTCGGCACGGTGGGCAAGGACGTCTCCGCCGCGGCCTGGACCCCGGCGCAGATCGCGGTGCTCGCCGGGACGTCGACGCTCGGGGTGGTCGCGCAGGCGCTGGTGCTGCTGCCGGTCCTGCGGCGAGCGGGCGTCCGTCTCCGACCCCGGTGGGGCGTGCGCGGGATGGGGCTGCGCAGCGCGGGTCGGGTCGCAGGGTGGACCTTCGGCGCCCTGCTCCTCAGCCAGGGCAGCGCCTTCGTCATCGCCAACGTGGGCAGCAGCGTCAGCGGCGGCGACGCTGCCGGCAACACCGTGTGGAGCTCCGCCTTCCTGGTGTTCATGCTCCCCCACTCCCTGGTGACGGTGTCGCTCGTGACGGCGCTCTTCACGAGGATGAGCCGGGCGGCGGCCGAGGGTGACCTCGCAGCGCTGAGGATGGACGTCTCCTCGGGGCTGCGGACGGTCGCCGTCGCCACCGTGGTGGCCAGCGCTGGCCTGGTCGCGCTCAACGGCCCGACCGGTGTGCTGCTCGCAGGAGGCCGGCCGGACGATGGTGCCGTCCTGGCTCGCGTCATCGCCGTCGTCGCCCTGGGACTCGTCCCTTTCAGCGCCACCTACCTCGTGCAGCGGGGCTTCTACGCCCTCGAGGACGCCAGGACGCCCTTCTTCGTCCAGGCGCTGACGACCGCGCTGTGGGTGTCCGTCTCACTCACCACCTTCGCGCTGCCGCCCGCGGTGCGCATCGAGGGCGTGGCTGCCGGCCTCGTCGTGTCCCAGTGGGTCGGCGCCGTCGTCGGTGTCCTGGCCCTCCGCAAGCGGCTCGGGGGTGTCGACGGCGCCCGGGTCGTCCGCACCCACATCCGCCTCCTCGTCATCGGCGCGGTCGCCACGGCGCTGGGGCTGCTCACCGTCCGACCTCTCGACGGGCTCCTGGAGCGTGGCTACGTCGGCGCAGCGGTCCTGGCCGTGGTCGGGGGCGCCGTCGTCGTCCTCGTGTACGCGGTGGGGCTGCGGGTGCTCCACGTGGAAGAGGTCCGGCCGCTGCTGCGCCGCCTTCCCGGTCCGCTCGGCCGTCGCTGACGACGAGCCCGCCCGCTGCTGACGGAGGGGACCGGCCCGCTCGGGGACGGTCCCCTCTGCCGTTCCCGGGCGGCGGGGCAGTCCGGGACGAAGCCCGCCGAACCACCGCGAGCCACCTCTGGCGGCCCTTCTGACGGGCACGACACGCGCTACTGGATCACGGCGCAGAGGATCGGCTCCCCGTACCATCCAGTGTTCGACGACTGCGCTGGGAGAGCGCGGACGCACGCTGAGCGACGACTGGAGGAGCTGAGGTGGCAGACAGCACCACGCCCCTGCCCTCCCGCGGCGAGGAGCCCGCCCCGGTGGGGGCGGGCCCGTCCTCGGCCGTCCGCACCGCGGGCCGCGCGCGCACCGTCGCCGGGTCCGTCGGCGTCCTCCTGGACGGCAGGTACCGCCTGCTGCAGCGCCGCACCAAGGACGGCGCCTGGGCCACCTGGGACGGCGAGGACGACCAGCTGCTGCGCCCCGTGGTGGTCACCGTGGTGTCCGGTCCCACCGCCGCCGAGGCCGTCGACGCGGCCCGCCGCTCCGCGACCCTGGAGGACGAGCGGCTGCCGCACCTGCTCGACGTGGGCCTGGAGCGGGCCGTGGACGGCACCGCCCTGGGCTGGGTGGTCACCGAGCGCTCCCCCGGTCGCACGCTGGCCGAGCTGCTCCGCGAGTCGCCGCTGCCCGCCGCCCGCGCGCGGGCGCTGGTGGGCGAGGCGGCCGCCGTGCTCGCCCGGGCCAGCCGCTCCGGCCTGCACCACCGCCGCCTCGAGCCCGGTGCCGTGGCCCTCACGGCGGACGGCGCTGTCAGCGTGCTGGGCCTCGAGGTGGCCAGCGCCGCCGCCGGCCTGCCCCCGCGCTCCCCCGCCGAGGCCGACCGCGACGACGCGGAAGGCCTGGTGCGGGTGCTGTACGCGGCCCTGACGGGCCTGTGGCCCGCGGGCCGGTGCGGAGCCCTGGGCGCGGCGCCCACGGGTCGAGGTGGCAGCCCGGTCACTCCTGGTGAGCTGACCTCGGGAGTCCCCCACGACCTCGACGCCCTGTGCGCCGCGGTGCTGGGTCCCTACCGCGAGGGACCTACCTCCCCCGCGGACGTCGCCGCCGCCCTGGCGCCCTGGGGCAGCGCCACCGGCCCTGTGACGCGCACGGCCCTCGGACTGCCCGCGACCCCGGGGCTCGCGGGCGCGTGGAGCGCCCAGGCGGCTCCTGCCGGGCCGGACGCCCAGGACGCCGAGCAGTCGACGGACGAGGCCACCGTCGAGGCGACCAGCGGCACCGCGCCACCGGCCGGAGCCACGTCCGGCGCCGCAGGTGCCTGGGCGTCCGCGCCGACCCGGGCCCGCCTCGGCGGGGGCCCCGGTCTGCACTTCGCCGGTGCTGGTGAGGACGAGCCCGTCGTCCACACCACCCGGGCCGAGCGCAGGGCCGCCCAGCGCCGCGCCGAGCGCGAGGCCGAGCGCGCCGCGCACGGGGAGGACGCGTTCGACGCCCTCCTCGGACCGGTCACCGGTCCCCGTCGCCAGGTGCCGCCCGCCCTGGAGCGGGCTGCGGCCGCCGCGCCCGCGACCGCCACGGCTCCCCTGGACGACGACGAGCGCCGCGGCGCTCCCACGGCGCAGCCGCGCCCCACCCAGCACCTGCAGCCGCAGGTGCGGCCAGCGGCGCCCGCGCCGCAGCGCCCCGCGCCCGCAGCGCCCGTCGCGACGACTCCGGTCGCGCCGGCGCGCCCCGCTCGGCACGACGCCCCGGGCGTTACCTCACGCGCCACCGCCGCGTTCTCCGACACCGACTCCACCGACTGGGTCAGCGCCGGCTGGGGTCACGCGCCCGCCGGCGCCGAGGCCGTGGCAGCACCGCGCCACGCCCCGACCAGCGAGGAGCGGCGCCGGCGCGGACCGCTCCTCGCCGTCCTCGTCGTCCTCGTCCTCGCGCTGCTGGCGGCCGTGGTGGTGCTGGGGCTGAGGGGCTCGCAGATCGCCGGGGCCCTGGGCATCACGCCCTCGGACACGACGGCGCCGGGGGCGTCCGCCTCTGCGCCCGCAGACCCGACCGCCCAGGGTGGTGGCTCCTCCGCCCCGGGTGCGCCCGAGGTCGTCGAGGGCGCCGGTGAGATCACGAGCGCGCTCGCCCAGGACCCCTTCGGCGACAGCAGCGAGAACGACGCGGCCGCCTCGCGCGCCGTCGACGGCGACCCCGCCACCCAGTGGCGCTCGAGCACCTACAGCAACGCGGCGCTGGGCAACCTCAAGCGCGGCGTGGGGCTGGGTCTCGTGCTGGGCGACGGCACGACACCGAGCACCGTCACGTCGCTGCAGCTGCGCACCGAGGGCACCGGCGGTCGCCTGGAGGTCCGCAGCAGCCCCGACGGCGGCTACGAGGGCAGCACCGTCGTGGCCACCACCGCAGCGGGCACCGGTGGCGCCACCGTCGAGATCCCCCTGGACCAGCCGACGACCGCCACCCACCTGCTGCTCTGGTTCACCGAGCTCCCGCAGACGTCGTCCGGGTACGCCGCGACCGTCGACGAGGTCTCCGCGCGCTGACGGGTCGGGAGCACGGTCGGGAACAGACCGGCCCCTACGATCGGTTGAACGACTCGCGCCCCGTGACCAGCAGCGGGACCCGGCGCAACCGCCTTCGAGGGGAGACCCACGTGCCCGATGACGTCCGCGACCTGGTGATCGTGGGATCGGGACCCGCAGGCTGGACGGCGGCCATCTACGCCGCCCGCGCCGACCTGCACCCCGTCGTGGTGGCGGGTTCCGTCACGGTCGGCGGAGCCCTCATGAACACCACCGAGGTCGAGAACTTCCCGGGCTTCCCCGAGGGCCTCATGGGCCCCGAGCTCATGGAGCGCATGCAGGCCCAGGCCGAGCGGTTCGGCGCGGAGGTCGTCTACGACGACGCCGTCGAGCTGGACCTCACCGGTGACGTCAAGGTGGTGCGCACCGGCCTGGGGGAGACCTACCGCGCCCGCGTGGTCGTGCTCGCCACCGGCTCCGCCTACCGCGAGCTGGGCCTGCCCAACGAGAAGCGCCTCTCCGGCCACGGGGTCTCCTGGTGCGCCACCTGCGACGGCTTCTTCTTCAAGGGCAAGGACGTCGCGGTGGTCGGCGGGGGCGACTCGGCGCTGGAGGAGGCGACGTTCCTGTCGCGCTTCGCCGACTCGGTAACGCTGGTGCACCGCCGCGACGAGCTGCGCGCCTCGAAGATCATGCAGCGCCGCGCGCAGAACGACCCCAAGATCCGCTACGCCTGGAACAGCGCCGTGGAGGACGTCGTGGGTGGTGACAAGGTCACCGGCCTGCGCCTGCGCGACACCGTGACGGACGAGCTGTCCGAGCTGCCCGTGGCCGGCGTGTTCGTGGCCATCGGCCACGAGCCCCGCGTCGACCTCTTCCGCGGCCAGGTGGACCTGGACGACAAGGGCTACGTCGCGGTGGAGGGGCGCTCCTCGCGCACCAACCTGCCGGGCGTCTTCGCCTGCGGGGACGTGGTCGACCACGAGTACCGCCAGGCCATCACCGCGGCCGCCTCCGGCACCGTCGCGGCCCTCGACGCCGAGCGGTACCTGGCCGCCCTGGCCGACACCGACTCCCCGCGGGTCGCCGCGGTCGAGGCCGAAGAGGTGGCCGAGGCCACCGCCGTCGGCTGACCGCTCGCCCGCTCCCGCACCACCACCGACCCGCCCGCAGACCGAGAGGAACAGCCATGACCGCTCGCGCCGTCACCGACGCCACCTTCGACACCGAGGTGCTGCAGAACGACAAGCCCGTCCTCGTCGACTTCTGGGCGCCCTGGTGCGGCCCGTGCCGCCAGGTCTCCCCCATCATCGAGGAGATCGCCGGCGAGCACGCCGAGGTCCTCGACGTCGTCAAGGTGAACACCGACGAGAACCCGCGCACCTCCGCGGCGTACGGCATCACCTCCATCCCCACCCTCAACGTCTACAAGGGCGGTGAGCTGGTGAAGCAGATCATCGGCGCCCGTCCCAAGCCCGTCCTCGAGCGGGAGCTCGCCGAGTTCATCGGCTGACCCGCTGACGACGACGAAGGCCCCCGACCTGCACAGGTCGGGGGCCTTCGTCGTCGTCAGCAGTGCGAGGCCCTGTGCGCTCCGCTGAGGACCCCGCCGAGCCGGCTCAGACCCCGGAGAGGACGGGGACGCGCGCGCGGCCCAGGATGCGCTCCAGGGCCGCCTCGACGTCCTCGCGCCACGACAGCGCGGTCCTCAGCTCCAGCCGCAGACGCGGGTAGCGGTGGTGGGGCCTGACCACGGTGAAGCCCACGGCCTCGAAGAAGGCCGCCGGGACCATGCACCCGGCCGACAGGCCGGCGTCCAGCGCGTCCACCTCGGTCCCGGCGACGCCGAACGCCTCGATCGCGCGCACGCCGCGCTGGGTGAGGTCCTTGGCAGCGCTCTGCACCAGCATCCGGGCGATGCCACCGCCGCGGTGCTGCTGCTCGACGTACCCGGTCATCAGCAGCACGGCGTCACCGCTCACCGGCGAGGTGGGGAACGCGCGCGAGCGCGGCACGTGCACGGGAGGCGCGTAGGTGACGAAGCCGACGAGAGCGTCGTCGACGTACGCCAGCCGCCCCGCCGAGCCCCACTGCAGGAGCACCTCGGACAGCCACGCCTCCTTCTCGAAGGCGGTGCCGCCCGCGGCGACGGCGCGACCCGCGGAGACGGGGTCGAGCTCCCACGCCACGCACCCGCGGCAGCGGGTCGGCAGGTCGGACAGCGCCTCGAGGGTCAGCGGCGCGACGCGGCGGGACACGCCCCGGGCTCCGGGGGCGTCAGGAGGCGCTCGAGGGACCGGTCGGGCCCCCAGCGCCGTCGGCGTCGATCACGTCATCAGCGGTGGCCTGGAAGACCCCTGACTCACCCGGGGCCAACGACCCGAGGATGCGGTCGAGGTCCTCCAGGGTCGCGAACTCGACCGTCAGGCGCCCCTTCTTGGCGCCCATGGCCACGCTCACCCGGGTGTCGAAGCGGTCAGACAGGCGGGCGGCGAGGTCGTCCAGCACGGGCGCCGCGGCGCGCACCTGCGGGCGGCTCGGCCGGGCCTGGCCGACGCCGCCCAGGGCCACCAGCTCCTCAGTCGTGCGCACCGACAGGCCCTCGGCCACGATCCGCTGCGCCAGGCGCTCCATGGCGTCCGCCGTCGGCAGCCCGAGGAGGGCCCGCGCATGACCTGCGGAGATGACACCGGCGGCCACGCGGCGGGCCACCGTCGGGGGCAGCCGCAGGAGGCGGATCGTGTTGGAGATCTGCGGACGGGACCTGCCCAGGCGCTGGGCGAGGGAGTCGTGCGTGCAGCCGAAGTCGTCGAGGAGCTGCTGGTAGGCCGCCGCCTCCTCGAGGGGGTTGAGGTCGGCGCGGTGGAGGTTCTCCAGCAGCGCGTCGCGCAGGAGGTCCTCGTCGGTGGTGTCCCTGACGATGGCGGGCACCGTCGTGAGGCCGGCGCTCTCCGCGGCGCGCCAGCGCCGCTCACCCATGACCAGCTCGAACGACATCTGCTCACCCGGAGGCGGCGTGCTGCCGTCGACCCGGCGCAGCGGTCGGACGACCACCGGCTGCAGGACGCCGATCTCCTTGACGCTGTGCACGAGCTCGGCGTGCGCGTCCTCGTCGAAGACCTGGCGCGGCTGGCGCGGGTTGGGGCTGACCGACCCGATGGGCACCTCGGCGAACCACGTGCCCGGGATGGGCAGCAGGTCCTCGTCGCGCGCGGCGGCCCGGGAGCCGGGACGGCGCGGCGCCTGCCAGCTGGGGGCCGCCGGGGCTCCGTCGCGCAGGTCGATGACGCGGCCACCGGGGCCGTCAGCGGGAGCACCGCTGCCGGCGCCGTCGCCCTCGGCGGGCTCGGGACGGCGGTCGGCGCGGTCGAGGACCTGCGGCTCCGGACGACGGTCGGGGCGCTCGGGCGCGCTGACGGCGCGCAGCTGCCCGGTGACCTCCGGGGACACGGCGTCGGGGATGAGGGCGCCCAGGCCCCGGCCCAGGCCGCGCTTGCGCTCGCTCATGCGCGGCGCTCCGCTGCGCGGCGGCCGCTGGCGGTGCTGCGGTCCGGCGTCCAGGAGCCGCGCAGGTCGAGGGGACCGCTGCGGAGGTCGACGACGGCCGCCGGCTGCTCGGGCTCCTCGGTCTGGTCGACCGCGTCCGCCCCCTCCTCGACCTCTGCTGCGTCGGACGGCTCGGGCTGCCCGAGCCGCGCGACCGGGACGGTCTGCTCAGCCGTGGCCGCCGGGTCCGTGGCACCGCCGGGCTCCGCAGGAGCGGGGACCACCGCCTCGGGGTCCTCGACCGCGTCGGCGGGGACCGGCGCGGCAGCGGCCAGGCGGGCGTGGTGGCCCTCGACCAGCTCGCGCGCGGCCTGCAGGTACGACAGCGCCCCGGAGTTGCCCGGGTCGTAGGTCATCACGGTCTCGCCGTGGCTGGGCGCCTCGGAGATGCGCACCGACCGCGGGATGGTGGTGTCGAGCACCCGGGTGGGGAAGGCGCGGCGCACCTCGTCGGCCACCTCGCGGGCCAGGCGCGTGCGCGCGTCGTACATCGTCAGCAGGATCGTGCTGATCTCCAGCTGCGGGTTCAGGGACCGCTGCACGAGGCCGATGTTGTTCCGCAGCTGCGTCAGGCCCTCCAGCGCGTAGTACTCGCACTGGATGGGGATGAGCACCTCGCGCGCCGCGACCAGGGCGTTGAGCGTGATCAGGCCCAGGCTGGGCGGGCAGTCCAGCAGGACGTAGTCCAGGCGGGGACGTCCCTGCTCCTCGCGCTCGGCGACGTGGTCGGCCAGGGCGCGGCTGAGCAGGGAGACGCGGGCCACCATGTCGGGCTCCTGCGCCAGCTCCATCTCCGCGCCGGCCAGGTCGATGCTGGCGGGGCAGACCTCCAGACCGCGCACGTCCGGGCACGGGCGCACGGCCTCCGACAGCGGCAGGCCCTCCACCAGCACCTCGTACGTGCCCGGCGTGCGGTCCTCGTGGGCCACACCCAGCGCCGTGGACGCGTTGCCCTGGGGGTCGACGTCGAGCACGAGCACCTGCAGCCCGCACTGGGCCAGGGCGGCAGCCAGGTTCACCGCGCTCGTGGTCTTGCCGACGCCGCCCTTCTGGTTGGCGACCGTCAGGACGCGCGTCTGGGGGGGCTTGGGGAGCATCCGCCCCCGCAGCCGGATCCGCCGGCGGGCGTCCTCGGCGGCCTGGCGCGCCAGCGGCGTGTCCTCGCCGGCGTCCGGGATCGCCTGGGCGAGCAGCGCCCGACGGGCGAGCTCCTCGTCCTCGGGCGTTCCATGAGGCTGCTCAGCCACGTGGCTTCCGCGCGCGCTGCCGCGCCGCTCGTGATCGACCACCGACGTCCTCTCCGCCTCGCGCACCCCCGACCGGGTGAGGGGCGGCACCCACAGTAACGCTCACCACGGTGGTCGGGACCGCGACGAGCCCGCTCCCGACCTCCAGCACCTGCGGGTCGAGGCCCCCGAGGCGCGCCAGCGCCGCACGCGCCGCCTCGACCTCCTCTGCAGCGCTCCGGCCCTTCAGGGCCAGGAGGAGGCCTCCGCGGCGAGCGAGGGGGAGGCACCAGCCCGCGAGGCGCTCCAGGGGTGCCACGGCGCGCGCGGTCACCACGTCAGCGGCCGGCAGCGCACCGGGACGGCCCGGGGCGACCTCCTCGGCACGGGCCCGCACCACGCGCACGCGGCGGCCGATGCCGAGGTCCTCCACGACCTCACCCAGCCACGTCGCGCGCCGCTCCAGGGGCTCCACGAGCACCACGGTGGCGTCCGGCCGCGCCAGCGCCAGGCAGAGGCCCGGCAGGCCCGCGCCGCTGCCGACGTCCACCACCAGCGCGGCGGGTGGGAGCAGCTCGCCGACGACGGCGCAGTTGAGCACGTGCCGCTCCCACAGGCGGGGCACCTCCCGCGGGCCGACGAGGCCGCGCTCGACGGCCGTCGTGGCCAGGTGGCCGGCGTAGCGGCGCGCCAGGTCGAGGCCGGCCCCGTCGTCGTCCTGAGCGGCGAAGACGGTGCTCACGGCCGCGGCCAGCCCGGCGGGCTCGGGCAGCCGACCGTCGACGACGCGCGGCGCCAGGAGCTCCCCGGTGGCCTGAGCGGGCTCGGCGGGGTCGCCTGCCACGTCAGGCGGCGGGGGAGACCACCACGCGGCGGTGGGGCTCCTCGCCCTCGGAGTCGCTGACCAGGCCGGCCGCCGCGACGGCGTCGTGCACGACCTTGCGCTCGAAGGGGTTCATCGGCTCCAGCGCCACGGGGGCGCCGTCGCGCTGGACCTCGGCCACCGCCTGCGCGGCCAGCTCCTGCAGCTCCTCGCGCCGGCGAGCGCGGTGGCCCGCCACGTCGAGCATGAGGCGGCTGCGCTCACCGGTGCGCGCCTGGACGGCGAGCCTGGTCAGGTCCTGCAGCGCCTCGAGCACCTCGCCGCGCGGACCGGCGAGCCGGCGCAGGGCGACGGCGTCGCTGCCCTCGGCGACCACCGACACGGCGGCGCGGCCGTCTTCGACGTCGATGTCGATGTCGCCGTCGAGGTCGGCGATGTCCAGGAGCTCCTCGAGGTAGTCAGCCGCCACCTCTCCCTCCTCCTCGAGCCGCTCCAGGCGGCTGCGGCGCTCGCCGCCCTCGCCGGCGGGCGCGTGGCCCTCCGCGGGACCGGCCGCGGCGGTGGCGTCGTCGTCAGTGGTGCTGGTGGGGACCTCGTGCGTGGCCTGCTCGGTGCTCACCACGGCCTCCTCGTCGTCAGGTGGGCGGTTCAGTTCTGGGGGCGGCGCGTCGGCTCGGCAGGACCGCGGTTGCGGTCCTTGCGCTTGGGCTGGACGCGCTGGCCGGTCCGCTGGGGAGCCTCCTGGACGACCTCACCGGCGACGACGTCGGTCGAGGCCTCACCGCGGCGGGCGCGCTTGCGGGCCCGGCGGGCCTCCAGCGCCTCCTCGGCCTTGGACCCGGGGGCGGGCATGCGGCGGATGACGTAGGCCTGCTGGCCACCGGTCCACAGGTTGGTGGTGAACCAGTAGATGAGCACGCCGATCGGGAAGTTCACGCCGGAGACGGCGAAGATGATCGGGAACAGGTACATGATCAGCTTCTGCTGCTGCGCGAACGGGTTGTCGAGCGCGGAGGCCGGCATGTTCTTGATCATCAGCTGGCGCTGCGTGGTGAACGTCGTGAGGCTCATGGCCACGATGAGCACCGCGGTGAGGATCTTGACGTTGAGGTCGCCGCTGCCCAGGAAGGTGTCCGTCAGGCGCGCGCCGAAGATGGTCGACTCAGCGGCCTGCTTGGCCAGCACCCCGGTGAGCGGGCCGACGCCCTGCTCGTTGCGGATGCCGTAGTTCAGCACCCGGAAGAGCGCGAAGAAGATCGGCGCCTGCAGGAGGATCGGCAGGCAGGAGGAGAAGGGGTTGGTGCCGTGGGAGCGGTACAGCTCCATCGTCTCCCGGCTCATCGCCTCGCGGCTGGCCGGGTCGGTCTTGCCCTTGTACTTCTGCTGGATCTTCCGCATCTCCGGCTGGAGGAGGGCCATGCCCCGGCTCGCCTTGATCTGCTTGACGAACAGCGGGATCAGGACGATGCGGATGATCACCACGAGCGCGACGATCGAGAGCGCCCAGGTCCAGCCGCCGTCCTCGGGCATGCCGAGCGCGGTCAGGCCCGCGTGGGCACCGACCATGATCCAGGCCACCACCCACTCGAGCGGGTAGATCAGGCTCTCGAAGAAGTTCATCTCGTCCTCACGGGCTGGGGACGGGAGGCCCCGTGGTCGTGGTGGTCCGGCTGGTCGTGCAGCAGGTGGCGCTGGTGGCGCTCGGACGGCTCGCCGCCGGTCGCGCCGCCCGCACCAGTGTGGGGCCTGCCGGGAGGCGCCTCCGCCCTCGCACCGCCCGCGGGCTCGGGCACGGGGTCCCAGCCACCGGCTGCCCAGGGGTGGCAGCGCAGCACCCGGCGCGCCGTCAGCCACGTCCCCCGGACCGCCCCGTGGCGCCGGAGCGCCGTGGCCCCGTAGGAGGAGCAGGAGGGGGCGTAGCGGCAGACGGGGCCGACCAGGGGGGACAGCAGCAGCTGGTAGGCCCGGACCAGGAGCAGGAGCGCCAGGGCGACCCCCGCGTCGAGGGCCCGCAGCGCTCGCGCCGCCCGCCTCACCCCGGCTCCCGGGCCGGGCTGACGAGCCGGTGCACGGCGGACGCCAGGTCGCGCGCGAGCACGTCGCTCGGAGCTGCGGCGGAGGCCGGGTTGGCCCTCACCACCGCGCGAGCCCCGGGAGGCAGCGCGTCCAGGTGGTCGCGCACGAGGTGGCGCAGCCGCCGCTCGACGCGGTTGCGCACCACGGATCCGCCGACGGCCTTGGACACCACGAAACCGACGCGCACCGGGCCTGCCGCCTCCTCCGGGCCCGAGGGCTCGAGGAGGTGCAGCACGAGGTGGCGCCGGCCAGCGCGCCGCCCGCGCCGCACGACCGCCGAGAAGTCGGCGGGGCGGCGCAGGCGGTGCGGCGCGGGAAGCACGAGGCAGCGGGCCCGGGGGCCGCTGGTCTCAGGCGGACAGCTGCGCGCGGCCCTTGGAGCGCCGCGCGGCGAGGATGGCTCGGCCGGCGCGGGTCCGCATGCGCAGGCGGAAGCCGTGCACCTTGGCCCGGCGCCGGTTGTTCGGCTGGAAGGTCCGCTTGCTCACGCCCGTCACTCCATCACGTCGCTGATCAGCTCGCTGTCGCGGGCGACCTGGCACCCGGGAGGATGCGGTCGCACCGAGCGGCCGGGCTGAGCTCCCCCGGCCCTGACGACGTGGTCGTGAGGGCTTCCGGGGACGCTCGAGCGCCTGCCGCAACCGCTCCACGGTAGGGGCGCGGAGCCTGAAGGGTCAATTCTGCCGCGCTCACGAGCCGCCGCCTGACGCCCCGGGCCGCGCCACCGGGGTGTCGGAACCCCCTCCGGCATGCCGCCTTGTGCCCGGAGAGACGGTGCCGCTAGCGTCGTGCGCTCCCGCTCCGGGGCCGGCACCGCCGCCTCCCGACCGGTCCACGTCCCCACCTCCGTCCACAGCCTGTGGACAACCCTGTGGACGACGTGCGCGACCCCGCGTGCGGGCGTGGGAGGGTGGAGCGGTGGCCGATCAGCAGGACCTCCCGTCCGCCTGGCCGGCCGTCATCGCCGCGCTGGGTGCGGACGCACGCATCTCGCGCCAGCAGCTGGCGTTCCTCCGCCTGACGCGTCCCCTCGGTCTGCTCAACGACATGGTGCTGCTCTCGGTGCCCAACGAGCTCACCAAGGAGATGATCGAGCAGCGCCTGCGCGAGCCCGTGGCGGCCGCGCTCTCGGAGCGCCTGGGCCGCGAGGTCCGCGTGGCGGTGGCGGTCGACAGCACCCTCACCGACGCCCCTCCCCTGGAGGTGCCGCCCCCACCCGCCCCCGCCGAGGGACAGGTGCCGTCCCCCCGGGGCGTCTCCGGAGCCCCTGCGGGCGCCGGAGACGGCGAGCCCGCCGAGGACGAGGACGGCGAGGACGGCTCCGAGCTGCTCGCCACCGGCGAGGACGGCGCCCTGTTCGGCGTGAGCCGGCCACCGCAGGTGCCGCGCAGCCGCCGCGGAGAGCAGACCCGCAAGGACGCCGAGCCCGCGCGGCTGAACCCGAAGTACACCTTCGACACCTTCGTCATCGGCTCCTCCAACCGCTTCGCCCACGCGGCGGCGGTGGCGGTGGCCGAGGCGCCGGCCAAGGCCTACAACCCGCTGTTCGTCTACGGGCCGTCGGGGCTGGGCAAGACGCACCTGCTGCACGCCATCGGGCACTACGCCCAGCACCTCTACCAGGGCGTGAAGGTCCGGTACGTGAACTCCGAGGAGTTCACCAACGACTTCATCAACTCCATCAGGGACGACCAGAAGAACTCGTTCCTGCGCCGCTACCGCGACGTCGACTTCCTCCTCGTGGACGACATCCAGTTCCTGTCCAACAAGGTGCAGACGCAGGAGGAGTTCTTCCACACCTTCAACGTGCTCCACAACGCCAACAAGCAGGTGATCATCACCTCCGACCAGCCGCCCAAGAACCTCTTCGGGTTCGAGGAGCGCATGCGGTCGCGGTTCGAGTGGGGCCTGACCACGGACGTGCAGCCGCCGGACCTGGAGACGCGGATCGCGATCCTGTCCAAGAAGGCCATCACGGACCGCATCTCGGTGCCGTACGAGGTGCTGGAGTTCATCGGCTCGCAGATCTCGACCAACATCCGCGAGCTGGAGGGGGCCCTCATCCGCGTCACGGCCTTCGCCAACCTCAACCGCGCCGACGTCGACCTGGCGCTCGCCGAGGTGGTCCTGAAGGACCTCCTCACCGGGGAGACCGCGCAGATCTCCCTGGCGACGGTGATGGCGCAGACGGCCGACTACTACAAGCTGACCATCGAGGACCTGTGCGGGCCCGCCCGCTCGCGGTCGGTGGTGAACGCGCGCCAGGTGGCGATGTACCTCTGCCGGGAGCTCACCGAGCTGAGCCTGCCCAAGATCGGACAGGCCTTCGGCGGTCGGGACCACACCACCGTGATGCACGCGAACCGCAAGGTGCGCGAGCAGCTCACGGAGCGCCGGCAGACCTACAACGAGGTCACGGAGCTGACCAACCGCATCAAGCTCCAGCACCGAGCCTGAAGCTCGCAACCTCCTGACCTGCGACGACGCAAGTTGTCCACAGGGTGTGTCCACAGGTGAGGACGATCCACAGCCGTCCACAGGGCCTGTGGACGACTGTGTCCACAGGCCCTGTGGAGAACCGTCGGATTCCTGTGGACGACGTGTGGACAAACGGGGGTCGATCTGTGGACGGGATGTGGACAACATCTGGCCGTCCACAGGCACCCGTAGTTTTTCCCCACGTCATCCACAGCTCTGTCCACAGGTGTGCACAACCTCCCACCTGCGATGACGGGGGTTTTCCACAGTATCCACAGGCCCTATGACTACTACGGAACCATTCATCTAGCGGATTCGATCGCGCCGCCTTCATCTGCGCCGGACCGCCCGAGCCGCGGCACGGGGGGCCTGTGGGTGGCTGACCGGGTCAGGGCCCGCACACCGATACCCTCGCCCGTCGGGGCCCTCCCGGGGCACGCAGCACGCACGCATGGAGGTGGACCCGTGAGGTTCGGGGTCGAGCGCGACGTCCTGGCCGACGCCGTCGGGTGGACGGCGCGGACGCTTCCGGCCCGGCCGCCGGTCCCGGTGCTGTCGGGGGTCCTCCTCGAGGCGGCGGAGCCGGGCGTCCTGAAGCTGTCGAGCTTCGACTACGAGGTCTCCGCGCACGTGGAGGTCCCGGCCGAGGTGCACGAGTCCGGACGCGTGCTCGTCTCGGGCCGCCTCCTGGCCGACATCGCCCGCTCCCTGCCGGCGCAGCCGGTGCAGGTGTCCCTGCAGGGGCCCCGCGTCATCGTGACCTGCGGCTCGAGCCGCTTCACGCTGCTGACGATGCCGGTGGAGGACTACCCGGCCCTGCCGGCCATGCCCGACGTCCTCGGCAGCGTGGCCGGCGACGTCTTCGCGTCCGCCGTCGCCCAGGTGGTCGTCGCGGCCAGCCGCGACGAGACGCTCCCCGTGCTGACGGGCGTGCGCGTAGAGATCGAGGACGACGAGCTGACCCTGCTCGCCACCGACCGCTACCGGCTCGCGGTCCGCACGCTGCCGTGGTCCGCCGGGCAGCCCGGCGCGTCGTCCGCGGCCCTCGTGCGGGCCCGGACCCTCTCCGAGGTCGCCCGGGCCATGGGCAGCGGTGAGGTCGTGCTGGCGCTGTCGTCCGAGGCCGCAGGTGGCGAGGGGCGCGGACGCGGCACCTCGGGCCTGGTCGGCTTCGAGGCCGGTGGCCGGCGCACCACGTCGCTCCTGGTCGACGGCGACTACCCCAAGGTGCGCTCGCTGTTCCCCGCCGAGTCCCCGATCTCCGCGGTGGTCTCCGTCCCGGCGCTGGTCGAGGCGGTCCGCCGCGTCGCCCTCGTCGCCGAGCGCAGCCGCCCGGTGCGCCTGTCCTTCACCCAGGGCCAGGTGGTGCTGGAGGCCGGCGACGGCGAGGACGCCCAGGCGTCCGAGGCGATCCCCGCGCAGCTGCACGGCGACGACGTCTCCATCGCGTTCAACCCGCAGTTCCTCCTGGACGGCCTCGGCGCGCTCAACATGCCGTTCGTGCGCCTGTCCTTCACGCTTCCCACGAAGCCCGCCGTGCTCACCGGTCAGACCGACGAGGACGGCGAGCCGAGCGACCACTACCGCTACCTGCTGATGCCCGTGCGGATGGCCGGCTAAAGCCGGAGCGTCACCCGTTCGATGGAACGGGGAACGGTCCACCAGCACCACCACCCCTTCCCCGGAGGTCTCCCGTGCACATCGGTCTCGTCGGTCTCGGCAAGATGGGCGGCAACATGCGCACGCGGCTGCGCCGCGGCGGCGTCGAGGTCACCGGCTTCGACAACAACCCCGACCTGAGCGACGTCGAGAGCCTCGAGGCCCTCGTCGCCGCCCTGCCCGCGCCCCGCGCGGTCTGGGTGATGGTCCCGGCCGGCAAGGTCACCCACAGCGTCATCGACCAGCTCAAGGGCCTGCTGTCCGAGGGCGACGTCGTCATCGACGGCGGCAACTCGAAGTACACCGACGACGCCGCCCACGCGGAGTCGCTCGCCGAGCGCGGCATCGGCTTCGTGGACTGCGGCGTCTCCGGCGGGATCTGGGGCCTCGAGAACGGCTACGGCCTCATGTGCGGTGGCGACGCCGCCCTGGTCGAGCGCCTCCTGCCCGTCTTCGACGCGCTGCGCCCCGAGGGGCCGCGCGAGGAGGGGTTCGTCCACGCCGGCGCCGTGGGCGCGGGCCACTACGCGAAGATGGTCCACAACGGCATCGAGTACGGCCTCATGCAGGCCTACGCCGAGGGCTTCGAGCTGCTCACGGCCAAGGACATCGTCACCGACGTGACGGGGTCCTTCAAGGCGTGGACGCGCGGCACCGTGGTGCGCTCCTGGCTGCTCGACCTGCTGGTGCGCGCCCTGGAGGCCGAGGGCACCAGCCTCGGCAGCATCCGCGGCTACGTGAACGACTCCGGCGAGGGCCGCTGGACGGTGGAGGAAGCCATCAACGAGTCGGTGCCGATGCCCGCGATCACCGCGGCGCTCTTCGCGCGCTTCGCCTCCCGCCAGGACGACTCCCCGGCCATGAAGATGGTCGCCGCGCTGCGCAACCAGTTCGGCGGGCACGCGGTCGAGTCGCTCGGCGGGGACGACGCCACCGCTGACCAGCGCAGCGGCGGCCAGCCCGAGCAGGGCGCCCAGGAGGCCAGCGCCGCCGAGGCGGGACCGAGCTCCGGCTCGGGCTCCACCTCCCGCTGACCGGGGGGACGGGTGCACGTCACGCACCTGTCCCTGGTCGACTTCCGCAACTACGAGGGCGCGGAGGTCGAGCTCGGCCCGGGCCCGACCGCCCTGGTCGGGCGGAACGGGCAGGGGAAGACCAACCTCGTCGAGGCCGTCGGGTACGTCGCGACGCTCGGCAGCCACCGCTCCGCCACCGACGCGCCGCTCGTGCGCGCCGGGGCGGAGCGCGCGGTGGTGCGCGCCGCCGTGGACAGGGCCGGCCGCTCCACGCTGGTCGAGGTGGAGATCTCTCCTGGGAAGGCCAACCGCGCCCGGCTGAACCGGGCGCCGCTGTCGCGCGCCCGCGAGGTGCTCGGGTCGCTGCGCACCGTGCTGTTCGCCCCGGAGGACCTCGCCCTGGTCAAGGGCGACCCCGAGGGTCGGCGCCGGTTCATGGACGAGGCCCTCGTGGCGCTCGCCCCGCGGCTGGCGGGGGTCCGCTCCGACCTGGACAGGGTCCTCAAGCAGCGCGGCGCTCTGCTGCGCCAGGCCGCGGCCTCGCGCCGCGGCGGCCGCAGCGGCAGGCCGTCGCGCGCCCGTGACAGGGCCGCGCAGGCGGCGCGCGAGTCCGGGTGGGAGGACGCGGCGGCGGCCGAGGCGGCCACCCTCGACGTGTGGGACACCCACCTGGCGACCGCCGGCGCGGAGCTGCTGGCGGCACGCCTGCTGCTCGTCCGGCGGCTGCACCCCCACGTCTCCCGCGCCTACGCGGCCGTGAGCGGCGCCGGCGCCGGCGCCGCCGCCGGTGACGCCGACGGTCCGGTGCGCCTGGCCTACCGCAGCAGCCTGCCGCTCCTCGCCGACCTCGACCTCGCCGGCGGCGCCGAGCTGCCACCGCGCGCCGAGCTCGCCCAGGCGCTGCTGGAGCAGATGGCGGAGGTGCGCTCCGAGGAGCTGGAGCGCGGCACCTCGCTGGTCGGTCCCCAGCGCGACGACCTCGTGCTGGAGCTGACGGGTCTGCCCGCGCGCGGGTACGCGAGCCACGGGGAGTCGTGGTCGTACGCGCTCGCGCTGCGCCTGGGCCTGTACGAGCTGCTGTGCGGGGAGGGTCCGAAGGACCCGGCCAGCGAGCCGGTGCTGGTGCTGGACGACGTCTTCGCGGAGCTGGACGCCGGCCGCCGCCAGCGGCTGGCCGCGCTGGTGGCGCCGGCCGAGCAGGTGCTCATCACGGCCGCGGTGGCCGAGGACGTGCCGCCGGAGCTGTCCGGCCGCCGCCTCCAGGTGCGCGCGGGGACGGTGGAGCCCGGCGGTGGCTGACCCCCCGCGCCGCGACCCCGCGTCCGGCCAGGGCGCGCCCTCCGGCCCCAGCGGGCCGGTGGACCCCGACGCGCTGCCGGGCCCCGAGCTGCTGCCCGACGCCGCCGCCACCGCCCTCCACCGCGCGCGGGCCGCCGCCCGCGCCCGCGGCGCCCGGCCGGGGAGGCCGGGGTCGCTGCCCCCTCCCGGCCGGGGTGGAGGCACCGGCGGCCCGGCCACCGCCGGTGGTGCCCGCCGCAGCGGTCAGGACGGCGGGCGCAGCGGCGCCCGGCCCGACGCGAGGGACCCCCAGACCGTCTCGGCGAGCATCGGCCGGCTGGTCAACGAGCGCGGCTGGCGGACGCCGGTCGCCGTCGGGGGCGTCATGGGCCGCTGGGCGGACGTGGTCGGCGCCGAGATCGCCGCCCACTGCCAGCCGGAGACCTTCTCCGAGGGCGAGCTGGTGGTGCGCGCGGACTCGACCGCCTGGGCCACGCAGGTGCGCCTGCTCACGGCGACCGTGCTGCGACGGCTCGACGAGGACCTCGGCGAGGGCGTGGTCACCCGCCTGGTGGTCCGCGGGCCCGCCGGCCCGTCCTGGCGCGCGGGCAGCCGCTCCGCCGGCGGCCGTGGTCCGCGCGACACGTACGGCTGACCGCGGCCGCCTGGTGCGGCACCCGCCCCGGTGGGGGGCGCAGCGGGCGCAGAGCCGCCCCGGGAGCGCCGGGGCGGACCCGGGGCACCAGTGCGGGTCTGTTCGTGGCGCTGCGGGGCGTCCACGGCCCCCAGAAGGGGTGCTCTGGGCCGTGAGGAGCCCGTCCGGCGACGGGGTGTCGGCGTGTCGACGTAAGATGGAGGCCCGTGCGCGCTCCTGAGCGCGTGACTGCGCGAGGAGGACCGTGGCCGACCCCACAGACGACGCCGTTCCCGTGCCCGAGGCTCTCACGCAGCCCCTGGCCGAGCAGCCGGAGGAGCACCACCGCGCGAGCGGCCCGGCACCGTCGTCCCCCACGTACGACGCCAGCAACATCCAGGTCCTCGAGGGCCTCGAGGCCGTCCGCAAGCGGCCCGGCATGTACATCGGCTCCACCGGCGAGCGCGGCCTGCACCACCTGGTGTGGGAGGTCGTCGACAACTCCGTGGACGAGGCCCTCGCGGGGCACGCCACCGCCATCGACGTGACGCTGCTGGCTGACGGCGGCGTCCGCGTGGTCGACGACGGACGCGGCATCCCCGTCGACGTCATCCCGTCAGAGGGCAAGCCCGCCGTCGAGGTGGTCCTCACCGTCCTGCACGCGGGTGGCAAGTTCGGCGGTGGCGGCTACGCCGTCTCCGGCGGCCTGCACGGCGTGGGCATCTCCGTGGTGAACGCGCTCTCCCGCCGCGTGGAGGTGGAGGTGCGCCGCCAGGGCCACGTGTGGCGCCAGGCCTACCGCCACGGCGTCCCCGAGGCGCCGCTGGAGAAGGGCGAGGAGGCCGAGACCACCGGGACCACGGTGACCTTCTGGCCCAGCGAGGAGACGTTCGAGACCGTCGTCTTCGACTACGAGACGCTGCGCGCGCGCCTCCAGCAGTACGCCTTCCTCAACCGGGGCCTCGAGCTCAGGCTCACCGACGAGCGGCCCACCAGCACCGAGGAGGGCGAGGACTACGACGAGTCGGTGAAGGCCCGCTCGGTCACCTACCGCTACGACGGCGGTCTGGTCGACTACGTCAAGCACCTCAACAACCAGAAGCGCTCCGAGGCCGTGCACGACTCGGTGATCGCCTTCGAGGCCGAGGACACCGACCGCGGCATGTCGGTCGAGATCGCGATGCAGTGGACGACCGGGTACTCCGAGTCCGTCCACACCTACGCCAACGTCATCAACACCCACGAGGGGGGCACCCACGAGGAGGGCTTCCGCGCAGCCCTGACCGCCCTGGTCAACCGCTACGCGCGCGCCAACAACCTCCTCAAGGAGAAGGACGAGAACCTCACCGGGGACGACGTGCGCGAGGGCCTCACCGCCGTCGTCTCCGTCAAGCTCGGCGAGCCGCAGTTCGAGGGCCAGACCAAGACCAAGCTCGGCAACACCGAGGTCAAGGGCTTCGTCCAGAACCGCATGACGGACAACCTCTCCGACTGGCTCGAGCGCAACCCGTTCGAGGCCAAGGCCGTGGTCCGCAAGGCCATCAGCGCCTCGGTGGCCCGCATGGCGGCGCGCAAGGCCCGCGAGGCCACCCGCCGCAAGGGCCTCATGGACGGCATCGGCCTTCCCGGCAAGCTGCGCGACTGCTCCTCCAACGACCCCTCGCGCTGCGAGGTCTTCATCGTCGAGGGCGACTCCGCCGGTGGCTCCGCCGTCAAGGGCCGCGACCCCGAGACGCAGGCGATCCTGCCGATCCGCGGCAAGATCCTCAACGTCGAGAAGGCCCGTCTCGACAAGGCCCTGGGCAACCAGGAGGTGCAGGCGCTCATCACGGCGTTCGGCACCGGCATCGGCGAGGAGTTCGACATCTCCAAGCTGCGCTACCACAAGATCATCCTCATGGCGGACGCCGACGTCGACGGCCAGCACATCACCACGCTGCTGCTCACGCTGCTGTTCCGCTACATGCGCCCGCTGGTCGAGATGGGCCACGTCTACCTGGCCCAGCCCCCGCTGTACCGGATCAAGTGGTCCAACCGCGAGCACGACTTCGTCTTCTCCGACCGCGAGCGCGACGCGTTCCTCGCGGAAGGCCAGGCGAACGGCGGCCGGCTGCCCAAGGAGAGCGCCGTCCAGCGCTACAAGGGGCTGGGCGAGATGAACTGGGACGAGCTCGCCAGCACCACCATGGACCGCGCGCACCGCACCCTGCGCCGGGTCTCCCTCGACGACGCCGCCGCGGCCGACGCGATCTTCGCCGTGCTCATGGGCGAGGACGTCGACTCCCGGCGCTCGTTCATCCAGCGCAACGCCCACGACGTGAGGTTCCTCGATGTCTGAGCCCCCGAACGGAACGGTCGCCCCCTCGGAGTCGTCGGGCGGGGACCGGATCGAGCAGGTCGACCTGCAGCTGGAGATGCAGCGGTCGTACCTCGACTACGCGATGAGCGTCATCGTGAGCCGGGCGCTGCCCGACGTGCGCGACGGGCTCAAGCCGGTTCACCGGCGCGTGCTGTACGCGATGTACGACGGCGGGTACCGCCCTGACCGGCCGTACTCCAAGTGCGCCCGCGTGGTCGGAGACGTCATGGGGCACTACCACCCCCACGGCGACACGGCGATCTACGACGCCCTCGTCCGCCTCGCCCAGGACTGGTCGCTGCGGTACCCGCTGGTGGCCGGCCAGGGCAACTTCGGCTCCCCCGGCAACGACTCCGCCGCCGCCCCCCGGTACACCGAGTGCCGCATGGCGCCGCTGGCGCTGGAGATGGTGCGGGACATCGACGAGGAGACCGTCGACTTCTCGCCCAACTACGACGGGCACACCACCGAGCCCGACGTCCTGCCGTCGCGCTTCCCGAACCTGCTGGTCAACGGCTCTGCAGGCATCGCGGTGGGCATGGCCACCAACATCCCGCCGCACAACCTGCGCGAGGTGGCCGACGGCGTCAAGTGGGCACTCGAGCACCCCGACGCGAGCGAGGAGGAGCTCCTGGACGCGCTGCTGGCGCGCATCCAGGGGCCCGACTTCCCCACCGCCGCCACGATCCTCGGCCGCTCGGGCATCGAGGACATGTACCGCACGGGCCGCGGGAGCGTCCCGATGCGCGCCGTCGTCGCGGTCGAGGAGATCCAGAACCGCCAGTGCCTGGTGGTCACGGAGCTGCCCTACCAGGTCAACCCCGACAACCTCGCCACCAAGATCGCCGAGCTGGCGAACACCGGCCGCATCGCCGGCATCGCCGACGTCCGCGACGAGACCTCCGGCAAGACGGGCCAGCGCCTGGTCGTCGTCCTCAAGCGCGACGCGGTGGCCAAGGTCGTGCTGAACAACCTCTACAAGCACACCCCGCTGCAGGAGAACTTCAGCGCCAACATGCTGGCGCTGGTCGACGGCGTCCCGCGGACCCTGCCGATCAACGCCTTCGTCTCGCACTGGATCGCCCACCAGCTCGAGGTGATCGTCCGGCGGACCCAGTACCGCCTGCGCCGCGCGCAGCAGCGGGCCCACATCCTCATCGGCCAGCTGAAGGCGCTCGACGCGCTCGACGCCGTCATCGCCCTGATCCGCGCGTCGGCCACCACCGAGGACGCCCGCGTCGGCCTCATGGGCCTGCTCGACATCGACGAGGTCCAGGCCAACGCCATCCTCGAGATGCAGCTGCGCCGCCTGGCGGCGCTGGAGCGCCAGCGCATCATCGACGAGCACGACGCCCTCGTCGCGCTCATCGCCGACTACGAGGACATCCTCGCGAGCCCCGCCCGCCAGCGGACGATCGTCGGCGAGGAGCTGGGCGAGATCGTCAGCAAGTACGGCGACGACCGGCGCACGCGCATCGTGCCCTTCGAGGGCGACATGAGCGTGGAGGACCTCATCCCCGAGGAGGACGTGGTCGTCACGATCACGGCCGGCGGCTACGCCAAGCGGACCCGCGTCGACGCCTACCGGGCCCAGCGCCGCGGCGGCAAGGGCGTGCGGGGGGCGGCGCTGCGCGCTGACGACCTCGTCAGCTCCTTCTTCACCACCACGACGCACCACTGGCTGCTGTTCTTCACCAACTTCGGCCGGGTCTACCGGGCGAAGGCGCACGAGCTGCCCGAGGGCGGCCGCGACGCGCGCGGCCAGCACGTGGCCAACCTGCTGGCGTTCCAGCCGGGCGAGAAGATCGCCCAGGTCCTGGACCTGCGCGACTACGCCCAGGCGCCCTTCCTCGTCCTGGCGACCCGCAGCGGGCTGGTGAAGAAGACGAGGCTCACCGAGTACGACTCGGCGCGCTCCGGCGGCGTGGTGGCCATCAACCTCCGCGAGGGCGACGAGCTGGTCTCCGCTCGCCTGGTCGGCGACGAGGACGACCTCCTGCTGGTGTCCCGGCAGGGGCAGTCGGTGCGCTTCACCGCGTCTGACGAGGCGCTGAGGCCCATGGGCCGCGCGACGTCGGGCGTCACCGGCATGCGGTTCCGCGACGGGGACGAGCTGCTGGCCATGGACGCCGTCCGCGACGACACCACCGCGGACGTGTTCGTGGTCTTCGCCTCGGGCATGGCCAAGCGCACCGCGGTGGACCAGTACCGCGTGCAGGGCCGCGGCGGGTACGGCGTGCGGGTCGCGAAGCCGTCCGAGCGCGGTGGCGACCTCGCCGGGGCCCTCCTCGTGGGCGACGAGGACGAGGTGCTCGTGGTGATGGCCAGCGGGAAGGTGGTCCGCAGCCGCGCCTCCGAGGTGCGCGCCACCGGCCGCGACACCATGGGCGTCAGCTTCGCCAAGGTCGACGCCCGCGACCAGATCCTCCTGGTGGCGCGCAACGCCGAGCGGGCGGCCGAGGAGGAGGCGGCGGAGGACGAGTCCGTCGACCCCGCTGGGGGTGCCGAGGTCGCTGAGCGGTTCGACCCGGTCCAGGACGCGCAGGAGCCGGGCGCGGCTCCCGGCGACGACGGCCCGGATGCCGTACCGTCGCCTGAGCCTGAGCCTGAGCCCGGAGGTGGGGCGTGAGCCCGTCCGAGAAGACTGACGCCCGAGACTCCTCGGGTTCCTCTGGGCGGCCAGCGGCCGCCAGCACGCCTGGTGGAGGTGCCGCAGGCCCTGCCCGACCCGCCGGCCAGCGGCCGGCGGGCGGGGGCACCCGGCCCACCTCCGCGCCAGCGGGTGGGGCGGGGACGCTCGGCAACGGCCCTCGCCCGGGTTCCGGGGGCTCCGCGCAGCGCGGAGCCCCTGCCCGCCCCCTGACCTCGCCGCCGGCGGCGTCCTCGAAGGCGGCCACAGCGCGTCAGAGTCCTGCGGCCGCCGCTGGTCCGGCGGCGAGCACGGCTCCCACGGCGGTGCGCCCGGTGCGCACCGGCGCGGAGGCGCGAGCCGCGGAGCAGCCGGACGCAGCCCATGCCGCGCCGGCCTCCACGGCGGAGGCCCCGCGGAGGGTCAAGCTGAGCCTGTCGCGCGTCAGCCTGTGGTCCGTGGCGCGGCTCGCCTTCCTGCTGTCGGTGGCCCTGGGCATCATCGCCGTGGTCGCCGTCACCGTGCTGTGGGCCGTGCTCAACGGCATGGGCGTGTTCGGTCAGCTCGACAGCGTCATCAGCGACGTCGTCGGCACGGAGAGCAACTTCCGCGTGGCCGACCTGCTCAGCCTGTCGCGCGTGCTGTCGGTGACCGTGTTCCTCGCCGTGGTCGACGTCGTCCTGCTGACGCTCATCAGCACGGTCGCGGCCGTCCTCTACAACCTCGCCAGCGGGCTCGTCGGCGGCGTCAGGCTGACCCTGAGCGACGACTGACCCCGAGCGTGCGCTAACCTCGTTCCACCCGGTGCGCGTGCGCCCCGGTTCGGGCCTATAGCTCAGTTGGTTAGAGCGCTTCCCTGATAAGGAAGAGGTCACAGGTTCAAGTCCTGTTAGGCCCACCCGACGTGCCCCCGGGGGCGTGGCGCAATTGGTAGCGCACCTGCTTTGCATGCAGGGGGTTAGGGGTTCGAGTCCCCTCGCCTCCACTCGGAGACACACGAGAAGGCCGGTCACCCCTCGGGGTGACCGGCCTTCGTGCTGTTCAGCCCCTCAGGAGCCGGACGGCCCGGGCTTCGGCCTGGGCTTGGCCCTGCTCGCGCTGCCCTCGGCCGGCGTCGTCGGAGCGGCGGGGGTGTCCGCGCCCTTGGTCGCGTCACCGAGCACGGAGTCTGCGGCGCCGGCCGTGGTGGCGCTGGTGGTCAGCGTCGGCGGGGCGGTGCTGCGCTTCGCGGCGTCGGCGTCCTCGGTGGTCGAGGGGGAGGACGGTGCGGCGTCCTTGGCCTTGTCGACGACCTTCTCGACCGTCTCCTGGACCTTGCCCGCGGCCTTGTCGACGGCGGACTCGACCTTCGACGCGGCGTCCTGAGCCTTCGTCGAGCCGTCGGCGGCGGGGGTGTCGACGTCGGAGGACGTGCTCGCGGCGCTGCCGCCACCGAGCGGAGCGCCGGCGGCACCCGAGGTGCCCGGTGTCGAGGACGACAGACGGCTGTGGTCGGGCGCGGAGCTGACCCCGGTGCCCGGAGCGGTCGCGGGGACCCACGGGTCCACCACGGCCTGCTGGCGGGACTTCCACACGGCCCACCCGGCAGCACCCGCAGCGCCGACGACGGTCGTGAAGACCAGGAACCGGCGGGTGCGACGGCGACGCGCCGCCTTCTTGGCGGCCTTGGCGCTGATGAGCGGGCTGCCGCTGACCTTCTTCAGGCCCGCGGTGGTGCTCGTCGCGGCGGCGTCGGTCGCCTCGCCGGCCTTCGCGGCGGCAGCGGCGGCAGCCGCGCTGACGGCCGCGACGGCGCGCGGCAGCCACTCGTCCACGATCGTGTCGCGCGCGTGGTCCACGTGCGGCACCAGCGAGTCGGCCGCGTGCTCCACCTTGGGCGCCGCAGCCCGGATGCCGCGGTCCCTGGCGTCGACGACCAGCGGCACGGCCTTGGCGTACGCCTCCTCCACGCGGGGCTGCGCCCACTCGCGCGCCTGGCCGGCGTAGCCGACGGCTGCCTCCTTGGCCTGCGCGGCGGCCGGACCGGCCTGCTTCTTCCACTCCTCGGCGCTCTTCGCGATGCGCTGCGCGCTGCTCAGCGCACCCGCCTGCAGGGCAGCGCCCGACGCGGCCACGGTGTGGCCGGCGCCCTTCGCGCCCTGCTTCACGTTCGCCAGCTCACCGGCGACCTGCGCGGCGTGCTTCTCCGCCCTGCCTGCGAGCGTCGCCCCGGCCGCCTTCGTGGCGTGGCTGACCGCCGCGGCGGTCCGCTCCGCTCGGTTCTTCCTCCCGAACACGCGTCCTCCTCCCGGGCCCGGCTCCCGGACCGTCGGCGCCCATCCTGCCGGGAGGGGCTGCGGATCGCCCAGCGAGGGGGCGAGATCGCACCGGGTGCGAGGATGGTGCCCATGGAGGCGACGCTGCACACGAACCACGGGGACGTCCGCGTGGTGCTGTTCCCCGACCACGCACCCAAGACGGTGGCCAACTTCACCGGGCTGGCGACGGGTGAGAAGGAGTGGACCGACCCGCAGACCGGTGCCAAGCGCACCGACAAGTTCTTCGACGGGCTCACCTTCCACCGCATCATCCCCGGCTTCATGATCCAGGGCGGTGACCCGGTCGGGAACGGCACAGGCGGTCCCGGCTACACCTTCGACGACGAGATCCACCCCGAGCTGACCTTCACCAAGCCCTACCTGCTCGCCATGGCGAACGCCGGCAAGCGCGGGGGCCAGGGCACCAACGGCTCGCAGTTCTTCATCACGGTGGCACCGACCACGTGGCTGCAGGGCAAGCACACGATCTTCGGCGAGGTCGCCGACGAGGAGAGCAAGAAGGTCATCGACGCCATCGCCGGTGTCCGCACGGGGGCCATGGACCGCCCCGTGGAGCCCGTGGTGCTCGAGTCCGTCGAGATCTCCGACTGACCACCTCGCACCAGCCGGCCCTGCGACCGTGACCGACCCTGCCTGGGGGCCCCAGGCCCCCAGGCAGGACCCGGTCTGCCCCCGACACCCCGACCGGGTCTCGTACGTCCGCTGCCAGCGCTGCGAGCGGCCCACCTGCCCCGAGTGCCAGCGACCCGCGGCGGTGGGGATCCAGTGCGTGGACTGCGTCCGCGAGGGTGCTCGGGACGTCCGCCAGGCCCGCACGGCCTTCGGTGCCACCCTGCGCGGCGGCCGCCCCGTGGTCACGCTGACCATGATCGGCATCTGCGTCGCGGTCTACCTGCTGCAGGCGACCGTGGCGCCCGGGATCACCTACCAGTACGGCTTCGCACCGGTCGCGGCCGCTGCCGAGCCCTGGCGCTTCCTCACCGCCGCCTTCCTGCACGGCGGGGTCATCCACATCGCCTTCAACATGTACGCGCTGTGGCTCTTCGGCTCGTACCTGGAGCAGCAGTTCGGCAGGGCCCGCTTCGCGGCGCTCTACCTGATCACCGCCTTCGGCGGCTCGGTCGGGTCGCTGCTCGTCATCAGTCCGACGAGCCAGAGCTGGACCACCATCTCCGTGGGCGCCTCCGGCGCGGTCTTCGGCCTCTTCGGCGCGCTCGTGCTCGTCCAGCGCAGGCTCAACCAGCAGTTCGGCCAGATCGTCGTGCTCATCGTCATCAACGGCGCCATCGGCTTCCTCGTGCCGGGCATCGCCTGGCAGGCCCACCTCGGCGGGCTCGTCACCGGACTGGCCCTCGGCGCCGTCTACGCCTACGCGCCGCAGCGCATCCGCACCCCGGCGCAGGTGGTCGGGACCGCCGCCGTCGCGCTGGTGCTGCTCGTGGCCGCCGTCGCACGGATGGCGGCCACCGGGCTCCTCTGAGCCCGGTGGTCCCGGTCGGTCCTCAGGACGGCGTCAGCGCCAGCGGGTGGTCATCGCGAAGCCGACGAGCACCACGGCGAACCCCACGCCCAAGTTCCACGCGCCGAGCGGCGGCACGGGGTACTTCGCGCCGCTGAGGTAGTAGACGACGATCCACACCAGCCCGAGCAGCATCAGCCCGAGCATGACCGGAACCCACCAGCGGGGGCTCGGGCGGGGGCCGGCGCTCTTCTCGCGCGGGGCTGTCCACGCGCGACGGCGACGTATCCTCGACTCGGGCACCGGTCCTCCTCCAGCAGGGCTGTCAGGGCCCGAGGGTAGTCGCCCGGGCCGGGCGGGGAGGGCGAGCCGTGACGGACGCAGCGCACGAGTCCTCGGCAGCTGCCCCGGCGACCACCTCCCCGACCGCCCAGCACCCCGGCTCGGACCCCGCCCAGGACCTCGTCGAGCGCCCCGCGGGCGCCTCGCAGAGCGCCTCTGGACGGCGCTGGCCGCGCCCCGGTCTCGGCGGCACCGCCGTCGTCGTCGTCCTCGTGCTCGCGGGAGGGCTGTTCGCCACGTCGGCGCGCACCGCGGACGGCACGGACCTGCGGGCCAGCACGAGCGACCTGCGCAGCCAGGTGGTGGCCCGTGAGCGGGACGTCGCCCGTGACGACGCACACCTCGCGCAGCTGCAGGAGGAGGTCGCCTCCCTCGGGCGCCAGGTCGACGACCCGGCCGCCCAGCGGCTCCAGGCCGAGGCGGGCACCCTGGCCGGCTCGGCCGGCCTCGACCCCGTGGACGGGCCGGGCCTGGTCATCACCCTCGACGACGCCCCGCGCGCCGCCGACACCGCCGCGGCCGCCGGGGCCAGCGGCGTCTCCGCCGACGTGCTCATCGTCCACCAGCAGGACCTGCAGGCCGTGGTGAACGCCCTGTGGGCGGGCGGTGCCACCGCGGTGGGGCTGCAGGACCAGCGGATCATCTCCACGTCCGCCGTGCGCTGCGTCGGCAACGTCCTGCGCCTGCAGGGGCGCCTGTACGCCCCGCCGTACACCGTGAGGGCCGTCGGCGACCCCACGGCCCTCAGGGCCGCCGTGGACGCCTCACCGGCCGTGCGCAGCTACCTCTCCGACGCCGCCCGGGTGGGGCTCGGCTGGCAGCTGAGCCAGCAGGACGTCAGCGTGCCCGGTTGGGACGGATCCCTGCAGCTCGCCCACGCTACGGTTCCTCGATGAGCTCCACCGGCCGCCGCGTGCTCGTCGTCGACAACTACGACAGCTTCGTCTGGACGATCGTGGGCTACCTCGAGCAGCTCGGCGCCGACTGCCGGGTGCTGCGCAACGACGACCCCTGGCTCGGTCGCGACGACGTGCTCGAGGGGGTGGACGGCGTCCTCCTCTCGCCCGGCCCGGGTGCCCCGAAGGAAGCGGGCGCCAGTCCTGACCTCGTGCGCCGCTGCGCGGAGCGGGCCACGCCGATGCTGGGCGTCTGCCTGGGACACCAGGCCCTCGGCGAGGTCTTCGGGGCGACCGTGACGCACGCCGAGGAGCTGCTGCACGGCAAGACCAGCGAGGTCGTCCACGACGGCGACGGCGTGCTCCACGGCCTCCCGCAGCCCTTCACCGCCACCCGCTACCACTCCCTCGCGGTCGTCTCCGACACCGTCCCCGAGGAGCTGGTCGTCACCGGGCGCACCCCCGGGGGCGTGGTGATGGCCCTCCAGCACCGCGAGCTGCCGCTGCACGGCGTGCAGTTCCACCCCGAGTCGGTGCTCACCCAGGGCGGGCACCGGCTGTTCGCGAACTGGCTGCAGGTCTGCGGCGACGACGGTGCGGTGGAGCGCTCCACCGGCATGGCCCCGCTCGTGCGCGACGGGCAGACCCGCCCCGCCTGAGGGTCGCCGCACGACGACCCCCAGGCGCGCGAGGCGGTCTCAGCCCTCTCTCGGGCTCCTGGACGGCTCTCCCGTGGGCGCCGGGTCCTCCGGGGCCAGGGAGGTGCCCTGCGTGGCCGTGGTGCTCGGCGTCTGGCTGGGCGAGGGACTCGGGCTGGGGGCCGGACCGCCCCCGTCGCCCTGACCGTCGGTCGGCTGGTCGGTCGGCTGGTCGGTCGGCTGGTCCGTGGGCGTCTCCGTGGGGGTCGCACCACCGGAGACCACGAGCTGGACGACGCTCCCGACGGCCACCGAGCCGCTCTCAGGGGTCTGGGACACGACCGTCCCCGCCGGCTGGTCGCTCGGCTGGGCGCTCAGCGAGGGCACCAGGCCCAGCTCGGTCAACGCCGTCACAGCGTCCTGCTGGCTCTTGCCCACCACGCTCGCCACCTCGACCTTGCCGCTGGCGACGACGAGACCCACCTTCGTCCCGGGCTGGAGGGAGGAGCCCTTCGGGGGGTCGGTGGAGATGACGGTGCCGGCGCGCAGCTGCGGAGCGTCCTTCGTGGAGACCGTCCCCAGCGCCAGTCCGCTGCCCGACAGCGTCGCCGCCGCCTGCTCCTGGGTCTGCCCGATGACGTCCGGCACCTGGACGGCGGCGGGTCCGTTGGAGACCACCAGCGCCACTGACGACTTCGGGTCGACGCGCTCACCGGCGTCGGGGTCGGAGTCGAGCACGGTGCCCGCCGCTGCGGGGTCCGCCTTCTGGGTCACCTGCCCCACGCTCAGCCCCAGCCCTGTGAGGCTCGCCTCGGCGGCCTGCTGGGTCTGTCCGACCACTGGCGGGATCGTGACGAGGTTCGACTCCTGGTAGGCGCGCACCGTCAGCCACCCGACCAGGAGCAGCACCACCAGGAGCACCACCACGAGCACGGTCATGAAGGCCCGGCTGCCACGCCGCGGCGGGGGCTGGGCGGCGAACTGGCCCGTCACCGGGGCGTCCACCGCCGCGGCCTGGCCCGTGGGGTCGGTGCGGGTGCGCCGGCTCACGAAGCCGCCGGCGGCCACTGCACGGGTCGCCTCGGTGGTGGTCGGCAGGAACTGCGTGGCGGACGCGTGGGCCACGGCGACCGTCGGCGCCATGACCGGGTCGCCGGCCTCGGCGGCGAGCAGGTCGTCGCGGAACTCCACGGCGTCGGAGTACCTGTCGTCGCGCTGCTTGGACAGCGCTTTGAGCACCACCCGGTCGAGCTCGTCGTCGACGGCGCGGTTGTACTGGCTCGGCGGCGCCGGCAGCTCCCCGACGTGCTGGTAGGCCACCGCCACGGGGGAGTCGCCGATGAACGGCGGACGACCCGTGAGCAGCTCGTACAGCAGGCAGCCGGTGGAGTACAGGTCGGTGCGGGCGTCGACCACCTCACCGCGCGCCTGCTCCGGGGAGAGGTACTGCGCAGTGCCGATGACGGCGCTCGTCTGCGTCATCGTGGCGGAGGAGTCCGCGACCGCGCGGGCGATGCCGAAGTCCATGACCTTGATGCCGCCCGAGGGCGTCACCATGACGTTGGCGGGCTTGACGTCTCGGTGGACGATGCCGGCGTCGTGCGCCGCCTGCAGCGCCGTGAGCACACCAGCGGTGATCTCGACGGCGCGCTGCGTGCCCAGCCCGGTCCCGCCGGCCTCGTCGAGCACGTCGCGGACGGTGCGGCCCTCGACGTACTCCATGACGATGTAGGGGGTGCGCACCTGGGCGCCGCCCGACTCGGTGGAGACGTCCTCGCCGGTGTCGTAGACCGCCACGATCGAGGGGTGGTTCAGGCCTGCCGTCGACTGCGCCTCGCGGCGGAACCGGGCCTGGAAGACCGGGTCCCGCGCCATGTCGGAGCGCAGCAGCTTGATGGCGACCCGGCGGCCCAGGCGCTGGTCGCGCCCGGCGTGGACCTCGGCCATGCCGCCGCGCCCCAGCAGCTCGGAGACCTCGTAGCGGTCTCCGAGCACGCGGGGGGCTCCGGTCACGCTCCGTCCACCCCCTGCACGGAACCGCCGGCGGGAGCACCAGCACCGGCGGCACCGGCTCCAGCGCCGCCGGCGGTCCCGGTGGCCCCCGGCGTGGCCGAGGCACCGGTGCTGGGCGTGGGTGCCGACGCGGTGGGCGCCGGCTCGGACGCGGTGGGCGCGGGCGTCGTGGCCGTCTCCGAGGGCGAGGCGCTCGGGCTCTCCGTGGCCGTGCTCGGAGTGTCCGAGGGGGTCGTGGTCGTCGCCGACTCCGTCGCGGACTCGGTCGCACGAGTCCGGCTGGGGGCCTGCGTGACGTCACTCGTGGTGTCCGGCGTGCTCAGCGGCGCGTTGGACGGCTCCTGAGTGCTGCCGCCCGCCCCCGCGCTGTTGAGGTACACCAGCGCGGCCAGGACGACGACGAGGACGGCCAGCAGGCCGAGCAGCGGCACCGTCATGCGCCCGCGGGTGGAGCGCTGGCCGGTCGGCTCCGGCGTGCCGTGCGGACCCGTCGTCATGCCCGTGCGGGGGAACTCACCCCCGGGACCAGCAGCACCGGCGGCACCGGCGCCCGTGGCCGATCCCGCCGCGTAGGCGGCGGCAGCGGCCTGGGCGGAGCGCCGCGTGGCGGGAGCCGCCGGCTCGGGCCAGGGGACCGTCTCGTCGTCCAGCGAGGGCGGCATGGCGCGGGTCGCGTCGGCCGTCGGCGGGAGCGCGACGGTGGAGGCGCCCGTGGCCCCCGCCGCTGCACCCGCGGCGGCGGAGCCGAGCCCGGCGCGCAGCACGCGCTGGGCGCGCGCGTCGTCGCCGTCGGCCACGAGGGTGGCCACCTGGGCCACCACGGCCGCGTCGCGGGGACGGGCGTGCGGGTCCTTCGCGAGGCACGCGTCGACCAGGGCGCGGGCCCCGGCGGGCACGGACGAGGGCAGCGGCGGCGGCGGGTCGTTGACCTGCGCCAGCGCGATGGCCACCTGCGACTCGCCCGTGAAGGGGCGCTGCCCGGCGAGCATCTCGTGGGCGACCACGCCGAGGGCGTAGACGTCGACGGCGGGGGTCAGGTCGCGCCGGCCGGTGGCCTGCTCGGGGGAGAGGTAGGCCGCTGTCCCCATGACCTGGCCCGTGGCCGTCAGCGGTGCCTCGGCAGCGGCCCGGGCGATGCCGAAGTCGGTGACCTTGACCCCTCCGGTGGGGGTCACGAGGAGGTTGCCCGGCTTGACGTCGCGGTGGACGATCCCCGCCTCGTGCGCCGCGGCCAGACCGGACGCCGCCGAGGCGATGATCCGCATCGCACGGCGCGGCTCCACGGAGTGCTGGGTGGCCAGCAGGTCGCTCAGCGGCTCCCCCGGCACCAGCTCCATGACCAGCCACGCGCTGCCGTCGGACTCGCCGTAGTCGTACGTGGCGGCGATCGCCGGGTGGGCCAGGCGGGCGCTGTTGCGGGCCTCGGTGCGGAAGCGGGCCAGGAACCCGGCGTCGCTGGCGAGCTCGCTGCGCAGCACCTTGACGGCCACGGTGCGGCCCAGCAGCTCGTCGCGGGCCTCCCACACCTCGCCCATGCCACCGGAGGCGATGGGGTTGGTGAGCTGGTAGCGGTTGCCCAGCACGGTGCCGGAGTCGACGCGCATCAGCCGTTGCTCCCCGAGCCCTGGGCCGCCAGTGCGGCCTGGATGACCGACTTGGCGATCGGCGCCGCGACGCTGCCGCCGGAGGCCTCCTGCGCGGCGTTCCCGCCGTTCTCGACGAACACGGCCACGGCCACCTCCGGGTCGTCGGCGGGGGCGAACGCGGTGAACCACGCGTGCGGCGCAGCACCGGGAACCGTCTGGGCGGTGCCGGTCTTGCCGGCCACGCTCACGCCCGGGATCTGCGCCCTGCGACCGGTCCCGGACTGCACCACGCCCTCCATCATGGCGGTCAGGCTGCTCGCGGTCTGCCCGGACACGGCGCGCCCCACCTCGGTGGGGCGAGGCGCGTCCAGCACCGCGAGATCACGGCCCCTCACCGTGCGGACCAGGTTGGGCTGCATCACCACTCCACCGTTCGCGATCGCCGCGGCGACCATGGCCATCTGCATCGGGGTCGCCTGGACGCTGAACTGGCCGATGCTGGACTGGGCCAGCTGCGGCGGGTTGAGGTCCTGGGAGGGGAACTTGCTGGCCGCCACCCGGGTCGGGATGTCGAAGGCCTTGTCGAAGCCGAACTTCTGAGCCTGCTCCCGCAGCGCGTCCTGCCCCAGGGCGAGCCCGAGGTTGGCGTACGCCGTGTTGCACGAGACGCGCAGCGCGTCGGCCAGGGACGTCCTGCCGTCGGTGCCGCACGGCCGGTCGTCGTCGTTGGCCAGCGTCGCGGTGGTCTGCGGCAGCGTCAGCTCGGCCGGGCCGTCCAGCACGCTGTCGGCGGTGTACTTCCCGCTCTCCAGCGCCGCGGCCGTCGTGACGAGCTTGAACGTCGAGCCGGGCGGGTAGCTCTGCGAGGTCGCCTTGCTGACCAGCGGGTCGCCGTCGGCGTCGGTCAGCTCCTTGCGGGCGGCGGCCGCGGCGGAGGTGTCGTGGTCGGCCAGGGCGTTCGGGTCCCACCCGGGGGAGGAGTACAGCGCCAGCACGTCACCGGTCTTCGGGTCGAGGGCCACGACGGCGCCCTGCTGGTCGCCCAGGCCGTCAGCGGCGGCCTTCTGGACGGCGTCGCGCAGGGTGGTCTCCACCACCGCGCCGCCCGGCTGCGTGCCCGTCAGCAGGTCGGAGATGCGGCGGTAGAAGAGCTTGTCAGAGGTGCCGGACAGGTAGCCGTCCTCGGCGCGCTCCAGCCCGCTGGGTCCCGTCGTCACCGAGTAGGTGCCGGTGACGGCCGAGTAGAGCTCGCCCTCGGGGTAGGTCCGCTGGTAGCGGTACCTGTCGTCCTTGGGCACCGACTCGGCGATGACCGTGCCGTCGGCGGTGGTGATCGGCCCCCGCTCCCGGCCGAGCTGGTCGTACAGGGTGCGCGAGTTGCGGGGGTCGGCGCGCAGCGAGCCGGCGTCGACGAACTGCACCCAGGTCGCGGCGACCATGAGCGCGGTGAACATCGCCGTGACCACCACGGCGAGCCGGCGCAGGGGGGCGTTCACAGGCGCACCACCTGCGTGGCGGCGGATCCGGCCTCGTCGGGCACCACGGGGGCGCCCTCGGGCTCGGGGACGGCGGGCGCGGGGCGGCGCGCGGCGTCGGAGACGCGCAGCAGCAGCCCGACGATCATCCAGTTGGCCACGAGGCTCGACCCGCCGTAGGCGAGGAACGGCATGGTCAGGCCCGTCAGGGGGATCACGCGCAGCACGCCGCCGGCCACCACGAAGCACTGCAGGCCGATGGCGAAGGCCAGACCGCCCGCCAGCAGCTTGCCGAAGCCGTCGCGCACCGCGACGGCCGTGCGCAGGCCCCGCTCGACGAGGACGAGGTAGACCACCAGCACGGCCAGCAGCCCGGTCAGGCCCAGCTCCTCACCGAGGGTCGCGAGGATGAAGTCGCTCTCGGCCTCGGGGACGATCTGCGGCCGTCCCTGGCCGATGCCGGTGCCCAGCAGGCCGCCGTGCGCGAAGCCGAAGAGCCCCTGCACCAGCTGGTAGCTGCCGCCGTAGGACTTGCCGTAGATCGCGGAGGAGAAGGGGTCGAGCCAGGCGCTGACGCGCGCCTGCACGTGGGCGAAGATGCTCCACGCGAACACCGCACCGCCGGCGAAGAGCACCAGGCCGATGGCGATCCAGCTGAACCGCTGCGTGGCCACGTAGAGCATCGCCACGAACAGCCCGAAGAACAGCAGCGAGGTGCCGAGGTCGCGCTCGAGCACCAGGACGCCCAGGCTCGCCAGCCACGCCACCACCAGCGGGCCGAGGTCGCGCAGCCGGGGCAGCTGCAGACCGAGCACCTTGGGACCGACCAGCGACAGGGTGTCGCGGGCGGTGACGAGGTAGCCGGCGAAGAACACGGTCAGCACGATCTTGGCGAGCTCGCCCGGCTGGAAGCCGATGGGTCCGACGCGGACCCAGATCTGGGCGCCGTTGATGTTGCGACCCAGTCCCGGCACCAGCGGCATCACCAGCAGGACCAGGCCGACCACCATCGCCGTGAACGTGTACCGGCGCAGCCAGCGGTGGTCGCGGAGCAGGACGACGACGAGCGTCGCCAGCAGCAGCCCGACCGCGGACCACGCCAGCTGCCGCTCGGCGAAGGCGGTGTCCTCGGCCACGTCCAGGCGGTGGATCAGCGCGAGCCCCAGCCCGTTCAGGAGCATGGCCACGGGGATGAGCAGCGGGTCGGCGTGCGGAGCGCGCCACCTCACGGCCACGTGCAGCACCAGGGCCAGCACGCCCAGACCGCCGCCGTAGCCGAGCAGGTCCTCGGGCCACGCGCCGTCGGTGGCCACGCCGACCAGCCCGTAGGCGCCCATGGCGACGCCGACCGCCACCGCGGTCAGACCCAGCTCCACCCAGCGCGCCCTCACGGTGCCGCCGCCGTGGTGGGGGCGCCGCCCTCGACGGGGGCGGGCTGCTCGGTCGGAGCCGTGCTCGGCGAGGCCGAGGGGTCGGTGCCGGCGGAGGGGCTGGTGCCCCCTGCAGCGGCGTCGTCCTCCGTGCGCGAGACGTCCCGCAGCCGGGTCACGATCTCCTGGGCCGCGGGCAGGCTGTCAGCGGGCATCCCGGCGGCCACCTGGTCGCGGAACGCCGCGGGGAGGTCGGCGACGCGGACGTCGGTGGTGTCGACCAGCCGGGACAGGTGCACAGGGCCCACGTCCTGCGACAGCCCGCGGTAGATGGCCACGGCGCCGCCGTCGTCGGCGACGAAGTACTGGCGCCCCAGCCACGCCGACCCGGCCAGGGCGCCGCCCCCCAGGACGAGGGCCACGACGAGGACCACGAGCACCCGCAGCCCCCACCGGACCCTGGCGGGCCGTGGGGGAGGGTCGGTGCGGTCCCCGGTCGCCGCGCCCGGTGGACCGGTCTGCGACTCCTCCTGGGACCTGTCGGAGCGGGCGGAGGCGCCCGCTGGGGCGGTCGGAGCGGCCGCCGTCAGCGGCGCCGTGCCGCTGCCCCGGCCCAGCACCGCAGCGCGCATGGCGGGGCTGGTGGGGATGCGGACGGCGCGCTCGTCGGGGTCCGGGCGCTCACCGGCGGCGCCGACGACCTGCCGGACCGTCGCCGGGGGGTCGCCCGGGGAGACCTCGACGACGTCGGCGACCACGCAGGTCACGTTGTCGGGAGCGCCGGCCCGCAGGGCCAGCTCCACGAGCGTCTCCGCGCACCTGCCGACGTCCGGCTCCTGCACGAGCGTGCGCTCGATCGTCTCGTCGGACACGACCCGGGGGAGCCCGTCGGAGCACAGCAGCCAGCGGTCGCCGACGTGCGCCTCCTGCACGGACAGGTCCGGCTCGGGGGAGGACTGGACGTCGCCGAGGACGCGCAGGATGACGTTGCGCTGCGGGTGGTGCTCGGCCTCCTCGGCCGTGATGCGGCCCTCGTCGACGAGGCGCTGGACGAAGGTGTGGTCTCGGGTGACCTGCACCAGCGCGCCATCGCGCAGGAGGTAGGCCCGGGAGTCCCCCAGGTGCGCCAGCACGAGGCGCTCCCCCGCCCTCAGCAGCGCCGTGACGGTGGTGCCCATGCCCGACAGCGACGGCTCGACCGCCACCCGCCGCAGCAGGGCGGCCTGCGCCCGCGCCACCGCGTCCGCGAGGCGCTGGGGCGCCTCGGCGCCGTGCGCCTCGTCGTCCAGGCCGATGAGCTCGGCGACAGCGGTGGCCGAGGCCACGTCACCGCCGGCGTGGCCGCCCATGCCGTCGGCGACGACGACGAACCGGGTGCCGGCGAAGCCGGAGTCCTGGTTGCTGGCGCGCACCAGGCCGACGTCGGATCGGGCCGCGGCCCGCAGGGCCAGGGTCATGCGCGCAGCTCCAGGGTGGTGCGTCCGATGCGCACCACGCTGCCGGCGCCCACCGGCACCGCCCCGCGCACGGGAGCGGCGGACGGCCCGGTGCCGAGGGAGGTGCCGTTGGTGGAGCCCAGGTCCTCCAGGACCCAGCCCCCGGGGGCGCTGCTCGAGGGCGTGAGGCGCGCGTGGTGGCCGGAGGCGTAGTCGTCGCCGAGCACGAGGGTGCAGTCGTCGGAGCGGCCCAGGGTCACCGGAGAGCCGTCCATCTCGACCCGGGTGCCGGCGCGCGGACCCTCGGTGACCACCAGGAGGCGGACCCGGGGCGCCGAGGGGGCGGGCCGCGGGGCGGCAGCGGGCGGCGGCGCCGGAGCCGGCGAGGGGGCCGGTGCGGGTTCTGGGGCGGGCGGAGGTCCGGAGCCGGCGGCCGTCGCGGGCGCGGCCTGCCGCGGCGCCCGCACGCCGTAGAGGTCCCGGCGCAGCACGGCGACCACGCCCAGCACGAACAGCCAGAGCACCACGAGCAGGCCCAGCTGGAGGACGGTGACGGTGAGCTGGCTCACGGCCTCACCACTCCTGGTCGGCGTCGTCGCCGGTGCTGTCGCCGGAGTGGAAGACCACCGTGGTGCGGCCCAGCTGGATGCGGCTGCCGTCGTGCAGCACCGCGGTGCGGCCACCGGCCTCGTCGAGGCGCCGGCCGTCGACCGTGGTGCCGTTGGTGGAGCCGAGGTCGTGCACGGTGGTGCGGCCGCCGCTGCGGACGACCTCCAGGTGCCGCCGGGAGGTGCCGGGGTCGTCGACGACGACGTCGCACTCGCTGCCGCGGCCGATCACGGTGCGCTCGGAGGTCATCTGGTAGCTGCGGCCGTCGACCTCGAGCACCGGGTGCGCCGGGGTCGCGACGGCGGAGGTGGCGGGGGCGATGCCTCCGCGCACGCGGGCGCTGCGCACCCGGAAGACACCGGTGGCGAGCTCCTCGTCCCGCTGGAGCCGCACCGTGACGGGGCCGGAGAAGGAGTACCGCTGGGCGCGGGCGTGCTCGGTCACGGCCGTGGCCAGCTCGGACGCCAGCGCGTCCTCCCAGGAGGACAGGCGCTCGTGGTCGGAGGGGCCCAGGTCGATGGTGAAGGCGTTCGGCACGAGCGTGCGGCCGGGGCCGACGACGGCGGAGGTCGTGTCGACCTCGCGGCGCAGGGCGCTCGCCAGCTCGACGGGCTGCACCTCGCTCTTGAAGGCCTTCGCGAAGACGCCGTTGACCACGCGCTCGACGCTGCGCTCGAAGCGGTCGAGCACTCCCACGGCCCCTCCCCTCAGCGTGCGGCAGCCGGTCCTGGATCGTATCCGCGGCGCCGCCCGGGCGCGGGCTCCTGGAGACCTCCGCGCGCCGCGGTGCCGGTGCTCGACCCTCGCACTCCTCCCTGAGCGGCGCGGCGCGGGTGGGGCCCGCTGCCCCGCTGCGAGGGTCGGCGGACGGACCGTGCTAGTTTTTCCACTGCTCGCGCGAGTGGCGGAATAGGCAGACGCGCACGGTTCAGGTCCGTGTGCCCGAAAGGGCGTGGGGGTTCAACTCCCCCCTCGCGCACCGCGAGCAGAGGGCCCGGTCGCTGTCCAGCGGCCGGGCCCTCCTGCGTCTCCGGAGAGGGCAGCACCCCGTCAGGACCGTTAACCTCAGGGGTCCTGAGCCCTGGAACGAGGTGTGCGTGAACGGCAACACGAGCTGGCGGGCGGCCAACACCGCTCTGCTCTCCATCAACGCCATCGAGGCACCGGTCGTGGTCACGTCCGACGAGCTCGACGAGCGCCTCGCCGGCACCATGAAGAGGCTGGGCATCCGCCCCGGCCTGCTGCAGCGCGTCACCGGCATCCGCGAGCGCCGTCTGTACGCCGGCGACGTCACGTGCGGCGAGGCCGCCGCGACGGCCGGGTCGAAGGCGCTGTCCGAGGCGGGCATCGACGCCTCGGACGTCGGTCTGGTCATCAACACCTCGGTGACCCGCTACCACCTCGAGCCCGCGGTCTCCGCCGTCGTGCACGAGGCGATGGGGCTGCCGAGCTCGGCGATGAACTTCGACATCACCAACGCCTGCCTCGGCTTCGTCAACGGGCTGCAGACCGCTTCGGCGATGATCGACGCCGGCCAGGTGCGCTACGCGGTGGTCGTCGGCGCCGAGGACATCAGCCCGATGTTCGACAGGACGCTGGACCGCCTGGCCAACCAGCCGGTGACGCGGCAGGAGTACCTGGACGAGTTCGCCTCCCTGACCCTCGGGTCCGGCGCGGTGGCCGCCGTCCTCGGCCCGGCGGACGCCCACCCCGAGGGCCACCGGGTCCGGGGTGGCGTGGCGCGCTCGGGCAGCTCCCACCACGGGCTGTGCGTGGCCAGCGCCGAGCAGATGGTGGCGGACGGCCGCGGGCTGCTCGAGCACGGCGTCGCCCTCGTGGGAGAGGCGTTCGACGCCGCCGACGAGGAGTGGGGCTGGAGCAGCGGCGTGGCCCGCTACGTCTTCCACCAGGTCTCCAAGATCCACATGGCGGCGCTGGTCGAGCGGACCGGTGTGCCGTGGTCGAAGGTGCCGGAGAGCTACCCGGTGCTCGGCAACGTCGGCCCGGCCTCCCTCCCCATGACCCTGGCCCGCGAGGCCGACTCGCTCGAGCCCGGCGACCGCGTGCTGTGCCTGGGCGTCGGCTCGGGTCTGAACTCGGCGTTCTGCGAGATCGTCTGGTGACCCGCGCCCCCGCGGCGCTCCCCCCGGCCGGCCTGCCCGGCCTGGATCCGACCTGGTCGCGCCTGGTCTCCTTCACCGACGCCGACGGCGTCCGCCGCACCGTCCACCTGCTGGACGGTGAGGCCGCGGTGCGCGAGGCCACCGGCGCCGACCCGGTCGGCGTGCTGCTCGCCGTGCACGGCAACCCCACCTGGTCCTACCTCTGGCGCTCGCTGCTGCCGCGCGCCGCCGCCGCCGGGTGGCGCCTGGTGGCCCCCGACCAGCTCGACATGGGCTGGTCGGAGCGCACCGGCACCCGCCGTCGCCTCGAGCGGCGCATCGACGACCTCGGCCGCCTCACCGACGTCCTGGGCGTCTCGGGCCCGGTGACCGAGGGTTCCCGCCCCCGCGTGGTGACCATCGGCCACGACTGGGGCGGGGTGGTCTCCTCCGGGTGGGCCGGACGCCACCGCGACGTCCTCGAGGGCGTGGTGCTCCTCAACACCGCGGTGCACCAGCCCGAGGGAGCGTCACTGCCGGCGATCCTCGTGCCGTTCACCACGCACGGCCTCCACACCGCTGGGACCACGACCACCGACGCGTTCATGCGGGCCACCGTCGCCACGGCGCGGCGCCCGCTGGCGCCCGGGGTGGCCGACGCCTACCTGGCCCCGTACCGCGGCGCCGCGCGGCGCGTGGGCGTCGGTGCCTTCGTCGCCGACATCCCGGTGACCCCCGGCCACCCGAGCGCCCCGACCCTGGACGAGGTGGCCGCGGGGCTGTCCGCCATCGGCGCGGACCGGGTGCCCTCGCTGCTCGTGTGGGGCCCCGCCGACCCCGTCTTCCGGCAGCGCTACTTCCAGGACCTGCGCGCCCGCCTCCCGCACGCGGACGTCCACCGCTTCGAGGGCACCGGCCACCTGCTGGTCGAGGACGTCGAGCCCGACCGGGGCGTCGCCGGGACCGTGGTGCGCTGGCTGGAGCGGCTGCGGTCAGCGCCGTACGCCGGCGCTGCTCGGACCACCGGCTCCTCGGACCCCTCGGCGGCGCAGGAGCGCGCCCCCCTGTGGTCGGCGCTGCGCGAGCGCTCCCAGGACGACTCCGTGGCCGTGGCCCAGCTGCGCCCCGGCGCCCCCGCCGAGACCCTCACCTGGCGCCAGCTGGCCGCCCGCGTGGAGGACCTCGCCGAGGGCCTGGCGGCCTCCGGCGTGCGTCCCGGCCAGCGCGTGGCGCTTCTCGTGCCGCCCGGGCCCGACCTGTCGGCGCTGTTCAGCGCCTGCCTGAGGCTCGGTGCGGTGGTCGTCGTGGCTGATGCGGGACTGGGCGTCAAGGGCCTCACCCGCGCCGTCGCCAGCGCCGACCCCGCGGTCGTCATCGGCATCGAGCGGGCCCTGCTGGCCGCTCGTGCGCTCGGCTGGCCCGGCCGCCGCGTCCTCGCCGGCGCGAGCACGGGGATCCGCCGCCGCGCGCTCGGGGCGGTGGAGCACCTGGCGGACCTGGAGGCCGTCGGTCGTGCGCGGCGCACCACCACCGGACACCAGCCGCTGCCCGAGCCGTCGCCGTCCGACCAGGGCGCTGTGCTGTTCACCTCCGGCTCCACCGGGCCCGCCAAGGGCGTCGTGCACACCCACGCGACGCTGCAGGCCCTGCGCGACGCCGCCGCCCAGACGTGCGGCCTCGGGCCCGGAGGCTCGCTGGTGGCGGCCTTCGCCCCCTTCGCCATCCTCGCCCCTCTGCTCGGCGCCACGGCCGCGGTGCCCGAGACCGACGTCACCAAGCCCGACACCCTGACCGCGGCCGCGCTCGCGCGCGCCGTCGCGGCGGTCGCTCCCGACGACGAGTCGGTGGCGCCTGTCGTCTTCGCCTCCCCCGCCGCGCTGCGGCGCGTCGTGGCGACCTCCGGCGACGTCGACGACGCCGGCCGGGCAGCCCTGGCCCGCGTCAGGCTCCTGCTGTCCGCCGGCGCGCCCGTGGGCACCGACCTGCTCGCTCAGGCCGGTGACGTGCTGCCCGGTGCCGAGTGCCGCACCCCCTACGGCATGACCGAGGGGCTGCTCGTGGCCCAGACCAACCTCACCGAGCTGCAGGCCGCCGGCCCCGGTGAGGGGGTGCTGGTCGGCTCTCCGCTGCCGGGCACGCGGCTGGCCACCTCGGCCCTGGACGACCTCGGCCGCGCTGTCGGCCCGCTCGTCGAGGGCGCCGAGGCGCCCACCGGCGAGATCGTCGTGCGCTCCCCGCTCATGAAGGACCACTACGACCAGCTCTGGGACGTGCAGCGCGAGAGCGTCCGCGGCACCCCCGGCGCCGAGGGCGAGTCCGGCTGGCACCGCACCGGCGACGTCGGCCACCTCGACGCGGCGGGACGGTTGTGGGTGGAGGGCCGCCTCGCCCACGTCGTCACCACGGCCGCCGGCCCGCTCACCCCGGTGGGCGCGGAACAGCGGGTGCAGCTGCTGCCCGGCGTCGCGAGGGCGGCGCTCGTGGGCGTCGGCCCGGCCGGCACGCAGCAGCCCGTCGTCGTCCTGGAGACCACCGGTGGGAACGGCGCCCCCGTTCCGGGACCCGCCCCGGTGGAGCTCGTCGACGCCGTCCGGGCCACCGCCGGCACGCCGGTCCCGGTCGCCGCGGTGCTCGTGGTGTCCGAGCTGCCCACCGACGTGCGCCACCGCTCCAAGGTCGACAGGACCAGGGTCGCCGCCTGGGCCGCCGGGGTCCTGTCGGGGAGCACCAAGGCCGACAGCCCCGTGGAGGTGCCCGCGTGAAGGTGCTCGTGACCGGCGCCAGCGGTCTGCTCGGCGGGACCACCGCCGCCGCCCTCGTGGCCCGCGGCCACGAGGTGACGACCTTCCAGCGGCGCCCCAGCGGCGTCGAGGGCGTGCGCGACGTGCAGGGCGACATGTCCGACCCCGCCGCCGTGCGCCGCGCCTGCGAGGGCGTCGACGCCGTGGTCCACCTGGCGGCCAAGGTCGCGCTGACCGGACCGGAGGAGGAGTACCGGGCGGTCAACGTCGAGGGGACGCGCGCGCTGCTCGCCGGCGCCCGCGAGGCCGGGGCCACCCGGTACGTGCAGGTCTCCTCGCCGTCGGTGGCGCACGTGGGCTCGTCGCTGGTGGGCGAGGGCGCCGGCACGGCCGACCCCGAGCACGCCCGCGGTCCCTACGCCCGCACCAAGGCCGCCGCCGAACTCATCGCCCTGGCGGCGGACGCTCCCGGGTTCGCCGTGGTCGCGGTGCGACCGCACATCGTGTGGGGCCCGGGCGACACCCAGCTGGTCGGGCGCGTGGTCGAGCGCGCCCGCGTGGGCCGCATGGTGGTCATCGGTGACGGCACCGCCCTCATCGACACCACGTACATGGACGACGCCGCCGACGCGATCGTGGCTGCCCTCGACCACGCCACCGACGACGACGCGCACGGCCGCGCCTTCGTCATCTCCAGCGCCCAGCCCCGCACGGTGGGTGAGCTGCTGGCCAAGATGGCCGTGGCCGGTGGGGCGCCCGCCCCCACCAGGCGCATCCCCACCCGGGCCGCCAGCGCCGCTGGGCACGCCGTCGAGGCGGTCTGGAGGGGCCTGCGCGCCGCGGGGCACCCCCTCGGCGCCGAGGAGCCGCCGCTGACGAGCTTCCTGGCCGAGCAGCTGGGCACCGCCCACTGGTTCGACCAGCGCGAGACCCAGCGGGTGCTGCAGTGGGCTCCGAAGGTCGACCTCGACGAGGGCTTCCGCCGCGTCGCCGCCTGGTACGCGGAGCACGACCCCCGCTGATCCACAGGTTGCCGGCCACCGTGACGGGTACGGGTGCTCCATGAAGGCACTCGTCTACAACGGCCCCCGCGACGTCACGGTCACCGAGGTGCCCGACGCCAGGATCGAGGCGCCCACCGACGTCATCGTCAAGATCACGTCCACGAACATCTGCGGCTCCGACCTCCACATGTACGAGGGGCGCACCGACGTGGAGCAGGGCAAGACCCTCGGCCACGAGAACACGGGGATCGTCGAGGAGGTCGGCTCCGGCATCACCCGCTTGAAGAAGGGCGACCGCGTCTCCCTCCCCTTCAACATCGCCTGCGGGCACTGCCGCAACTGCAACCGCGGCAAGACGGCGTTCTGCCTCGAGGTGAACCCGGGGATGGCGGGCGGTGCCTTCGGCTACGCCGACATGGGTCCCTACCAGGGCGGGCAGGCCGAGTACCTGCGCGTGCCGTTCGCCGACTTCAACGCCCTCCGCCTGCCCGGCGGCGCTGACAGCCGAGAGCACGAGCTCGACTACGCGATGCTGTCGGACATCTTCCCCACCGGCTGGCACGGCACGCGCCTGTCGGGGCTCGAGCCGGGGGAGTCCGTGGTGGTCATGGGTGCCGGCCCGGTGGGGATCATGGCGGCCCTGTCGGCGCGGATCCAGGGCGCCGACCAGGTCTACGTGGTGGACCAGCACGCTGACCGGCTCGCGCTGGCCGAGCAGGCGGGTGCCACGCCGGTCGACTTCTCCCAGGGCGATCCGGTGGAGCAGGTCATGGAGGCCACGGGAGGTGTCGGGGTGGACCGCGGTGTCGAGGCCGTGGGCTGGCAGGCCCACGACCACTCGGGGGAGGAGCACCCCGCCGGCACCCTGGACACGCTCGTCCAGGTGGTCCGGGCCACCGGCGGCATCGGCGTGGTGGGCGTGTTCCCGCCCCAGGACCCCAACGGTCCCGACCCGCTCATGCAGGAGGGGCGCATGGCCTTCCCCTTCGGCGCCTTCTTCACCAAGGGACTGACCATGGGCACCGGCCAGGCCGACGTGAAGCGCTACAACCGACAGCTGCGCGACCTCATCACGCAGGGCAAGGCCTCACCGGGCTTCATCGTCAGCCACGAGCTGGACCTGGCGCAGGCCGCCGACGGCTACCAGCACTTCGACGCTCGCGAGGACGGGTGGACGAAGGTCGTGCTGCACCCCTGACCTCCTCACCCGCCCGTCCGTGACCACGGGCGTCGCACGCAGGAGCCTGCGTGCGGCGCCCGCCGTCACGAGGAGGGGGTCGGGTCCTTCGGGGGTGACGACGCCGGGTGCTCGCCCGCCGCGCACTCCAGCTCGAAGACGCGCAGGTCGTCCTGCACCAGCTGGTCGCGGGGGACCACTCCGGACCGGTGGCCGGCGCGGGCCAGCAGGTGGCTCGCGACCGGCGCGGTGACCAGCTGGAACAGCCCCACGAACAGCAGCGCGACGACGGCGCTCGCGTCGGGGACCAGCTGGATCTCCACCCCTGCCAGCACCAGCAGCAGCCCCAGCACCTGGGGCTTGGTGCCCGCGTGCATCCGCATCCACAGGTCGGGGAAGCGCAGCATGCCGATGCCGGCGGCCAGCGCCAGCAGCGAGCCCGACAGCAGCAGCACCGCCGAGACCCAGTCCCAGGCGCTCACGGGGTGCCTCCCTGCTGCTCGCGGGCGTCGGTGCCCTCGGCGGAGTGCTCGTCGGGGCGCTCCACCGGGTCCTCGCGGCCGAGGAAGCGCACGACCGCCACCGAGCTGGCGAAGCCCAGCAGCGACAGCGCCAGGAGCACGGGGACGAACACCGTGGAGCCGCGCCGCGCCACCAGCACCGCGACACCGCACAGCAGGATCGCCACGAAGACGTCGGCGGCGGCGGCGCGGTCGAGCGTGGTCGGGCCGCGCACGAGCCGCACCACCACGAGCAGCGCGGACACCAGCAGGATCCCCAGCGCGACGTCGGTCACGACCCCCATCAGCGCTGCGCCTCCCTCACGTCGTCAGCCACGTCCGTCCCGTCGCGCAGCGCTCCGGGCGCCAGCGCGGCGAGCACCCGCTCCTCCATGCGCCGCACCTGCTCGCGGACGTCGTCGCCGACCCTCTCGGGGTCTCCCGTGACGAGGGCGTGCAGGTACAGGGTGCCGCTGGGGACGTCGATGTCGACCACGAGCGTGCCGGGCACCAGGCTGAGCAGCTCCGCCGTCGCGGCGATCATCGCGTCCGACCGGGACCGCAGCGGCGCGGCGACGATGGCGCTGGCGGGCACGGGGCCGGGGCGCACGGCGAACCAGGCCACCTGGAGGCTGGAGCGCAGCAGGTCGTAGACCACGAAGAGCGCCAGGCGCACCGACCCGACCAGCGAGGGGCGCGGCGCCGGGGGCAGGGTGGGCATCGGGAACACCGCCACGAGGGCCAGGGCGACGAGCACGCCGCCCACCACCACCAGCGGGCTGACCGAGCCCCACAGGCCGCACCAGAAGACGACCATCCACACGAGGATGGGCAGCTGGCGGCGGTGGGGCAGGCGCCCCCGCCAGCCAGGACGAGTGGGGTTGGCGGCGTGGCTGCTGCCGGCGGCCGGAGTGCCGGTCCGCTGGTTCACGGCGCCTTCTCCCCGCTGTCGGTGCCACCGCTGCCGTCGACCCCGGCGACGTCGAGCCCGCCGATCACGGAGGTGTACTGCGGCACGTCGAGCGTGTCGCGCGCGGCGCCGTTCGAGAGGTCGAGCAGGGGGCCCGCCACGAAGGTCAGCGCGGTGACCACCACCACGACGCCCGCAGCAGCGGCGACCATGGCCGGGGGCACGCGGTGGGCCCGGGCGGCGGCGGCTTCGGGGCTCACCTCGGGGTCGAGGCGGGTGGCGCGGCCTGACCAGAAGGTCGCCGCCCACGCCCGGGAGATGGCGTAGAGGGTGAGCAGGCTCGTCACCACGCCGGCCACCACGAGCACCCAGGCGGACAGGCCGCCGTCTGCAGCGCCCGCACGCAGCAGCGCCAGCTTGCCGACGAAGCCGGAGAACGGCGGGATGCCGGCGAGGTTGAGGGCCGGGAGCAGGAAGAGCAGGGCGATGCCCGGCGCTGCTCCCCCGAGGCCGCCGAGCCGGCGCAGCGAGGTGGTGCCCGCCGCCCGCTCCACCAGGCCCACCACGAGGAACAGCGCGGTCTGCACGAGGATGTGGTGGACGGCGTAGAACACCGCCGCGCCCAGCGCTGCCTCGCTGCCCAGCGCGACGCCGAAGAGCATGTAGCCGATGTGGCTGACCAGCGTGAACGACATGAGGCGCTTGAGGTCGTTCTGGGCGATGGCGCCGAGGATGCCCACGAGCATGGTGGCCACCGCCACCACCACGAGCGCGGTGGTCACCGCGGCGGTCTGCACCCCGCCGAAGAGCACGGTCTGGGTGCGGAAGATGGCGTAGACGCCGATCTTGGTCAGCAGGCCCGCGAAGACGGCGGCCACCGGCGCCGCTGCCGTGGGGTAGCTGTCGGGCAGCCACCCCGACAGCGGGAACGCCGCGGCCTTGAGGCCGAAGGCCAGCAGGAGCGCCAGCTGCAGCGCGACGGCCACCGCCAGCGGCAGGCCCGACAGGCGCCCCGGCAGGTCGGCCATGGAGACCGTCCCCGTGGCCGCGTAGACCAGGCCGATGGCGGAGAGGAACAGCAGCGAGGAGACGATCGAGACGACGACGTACGTCATGCCCGCCCGCACGCGCGCCGCCGTGCCGCCGAGGGTCAGCAGCACGTAGCTGCTGACCAGCAGCACCTCGAACCCCACGTAGAGGTTGAAGAGGTCACCGGCGAGGAAGGCGATGGAGACGCCGGCGGACAGCGTGAGGAACGTCGGGTGGTAGATCGAGACCGGGGTCCGCTCGGTGTCTCCGGTGCTGCCCTGCCCGACCGAGAAGAGCATCACCGACAGCGTGACCACGGACGAGGTGAGCAGCATGAGCGCTGAGAGCCTGTCGGCCACCAGCGAGATGCCGACGCCCGCGGGCCAGGCGCCCAGCACCACCGACTGCGGACCGTCGGTGGCCGCTCCCACGAGCAGCGCCGCAGCGGTGGCCGTCACACCGGAGAGCACCGCGACGCTCACCCAGCGCTGCCACACCGGGTGGCTGCCCAGCACGAGCGTCAGCGCGGCACCCAGCACGGGCAGGAGGACGGCGAGGGGGAGGAGCACGCGCATCAGGCCTTCGCCCCCTCGGTCTCGGCGTCGTCTCCGCGGACGGCGGGGCGGTTGCCCGCCCCCAGCACCGGGCCGCCGCTGCCACCGGGTGCGCTCTCGGCGCCCTCCGGGACCGGCGCGCCGTCGGGGCCGTCGACGCTGTCGGCGCTCGCGCTCGCCTCACCCGGGGGGGCCGCCTCGCCGCGCGAGCGGCCCTGGGGGCTGGTGTCGCGGACGACGTCGTCGCCCTTGGTCCCCTCGATGCGGCTGGTGCGGTAGGCCATGGCCAGCAGGAACGCCGTCACGGCGAAGGTGATGACGATGGCCGTCAGCACGAGGGCCTGCGGCAGCGGGTCGCTCGCCTCGGCAGCGGTCTCGAGGGTGATCTCTCCGTCGGGGTCGAGCACGGGAGCCCGGCCGGCGCGGCCCGCGGCCGCGATGATCAGCAGGTTCACGCCGTTGCCCGCCACGAGCACCCCGAGCACCACGCGGGTGAGGTGGCGGGAGGTCAGCAGGTAGACCCCGGTGGCGACGAGGCCGCCGATGGCGAGGGTCAGGACGATCGTCGGGCTCACCGGGCACCCGCCCCCGCGGGGTCGCCGCCACGACCGCCGACGCCCTCGACGCCGGCGGGGTCGGTCTCCTCGGCGTCCTCCGCGTCAGCGGTGGCCAGGTCGACCGGTGCGGCGCCGTCGGCCTCGGTGCCGGGGCCCGGCATCTCGTCGGGGCCGGGCTCGCCGTCGTCGTCGCCGTCCTCCTGGTCGTGGACGGCGGCGGGGTCGGCCTCGATCTCCTCCTGCTGCGCGTCGATGCCGGCTCCCAGGCTGCGCAGGACGTCGAGGACGGTGCCCACCACCACGAGGTAGACCCCCACGTCGAAGGCGAGGGAGCTCACCAGGTGCACCTCGCCCAGCAGCGGCACGTGCAGGTAGGTGTCGGCCGTCTGGGTCGCCTGGCCGCCGAGCAGCAGCGGCACGCCCGCTGAGGCGGCCGCGATGAGCAGGCCGGATCCCAGCAGCACGCCGACGTCCACCCGGGCGGCCTCGCCCAGCTCGTAGCGACCGCCCGCGAGGTAGCGCAGGAAGAGGGCCAGGCCCGTGACGAGCCCCGCGGCGAAGCCACCGCCGGGGAGGTTGTGGCCGGCGAAGAGCAGGTACACCGACAGGACCAGGACGGTGCCGAAGACCAGCCGGACGACGATCTCCAGCAGCAGGCTGCGGCGCGCCGGGGCGAGGGTCTTCACCGCCGGCAGCCAGCGGGTGGACGGCGCGGCGTCGGGGCCGGGTGCGAAGTCCTGCGAGGAGCGCCAGGTGGAGGCGACCGTGGTGGCTCCCGTCGGCCGCGTCGCCGCAGGCGAGCCGCTGGGACCCGGACCGGCGCCGGAGCGCATGCGGGGGGCCCGCCCCGTGCGGTGGCGCAGGAAGACGAGGCTGGCCACGCCGGTCGCGGCGACCGTCAGCACGGTGATCTCGCCGAAGGTGTCCCAGGCGCGCAGGTCGACCAGGGTCACGTTGACCACGTTCTCGCCGTACCCCAGCTGCTTGGCGAGACGGGCGAAGTCGACCGAGGCGGGGACGGCCTCGCGGGCGCCCAGGGCGACCGCCGCGAGCAGCGAGGCGACCGCACCCGCGCTGACGGCCAGCACGGCCCGCAGCCACGGCTTCGGGCCGTTGACGAGGCTGTCCGGTGAGGGCTCGAAGGTGGGCGGCAGGCCGCGGAGCACCAGGACGGCGGCGGCGAGGGTCACGCTCTCCACGAGCGCCTGGGTGAGGGCGACGTCGGGGGCGCCGGCCACCACGAAGAGCCCGGCCACGGCGTAGCCCGACACCCCGGCCATGACGAAGGCCGCCCGCCGGTTCCTGCTGGCGGCGGTGGCGACCGCTGTGCCGAGGGCCACGACCACGAGGGCTGCCTGCACCGGCTCGTCCCACCAGCGCCACACCGCGGGCCAGGCGCCGGTGGCGGTGGCCACGACGAGCGCGGAGCCGGGGCCGAGCACCAGGACGGCGGCCGCGGTGAGCACGTACTGGGGCAGCGACCCGCGCTGGTAGACCAGCGTGGTGGAGGCGGCCGCGGCGTCGATCCAGCCGCGGGCGCGGTCCTGCAGGCGCCCTCCGGTGAGCGCGGCCAGGGCAGGCACGTCGAGGCGGCGCTGCACCACCTCCACGCGGGCGCGAGCGGCGAAGAGCACGGCTCCCAGGCCGAGGGCGACGCCGGAGAGGGCCAGCGTGGGGGTGACGCCGTGCCACAGGGCCAGGTAGTAGCCCTCCTCACCCGCGGGGTAGCCGGCGGTGGCCGCAGCGACGACGCCGTCGACCGGGCCGGGGAAGAGGCCCGTGAACAGCCCACCCCCTGCGGCGACGAGCAGCGGGAGCACCATCACGGCGCTGGGCGCGTGGAAGGCGTCGGGGTCGGGCGCGCCCTCGGGCAGCTCGCGGGTGGCGAAGGCCCCCCACACGAAGCGGGCGCTGTACGCCGCCGTCAGCACCGAGCCGACCAGCAGCACCACGAGCACGAAGAGGTCGGCCCCCGCGGAGGCGCCCGGCGGCCACCCGCCGCCGGCGACGAAGCCCTCGAAGGCGGCCTCGTGGGTGATGAAGCCGAGCAGGGGCGGGAAGCCCGCCATCGACCCGGCGGCGAGGACGGAGGCGACGAGCAGCGCCGGTGCCCGGCGGGCCAGGCCCGACAGCTTGCGCAGGTCGCGGGTGTGGGCGCCGTGGTCGATGGCGCCGACCACCATGAACAGGCACGACTTGAACATGGCGTGCGCGAGCAGCAGCCCGGTGCCGGCGATGGCCCCGGTGCGGCCCCCCGCGCCGACCAGCAGCGCGATGAAGCCCAGCTCGCTGACGGTGCCGTGGGCGAGCAGCAGCTTGAGGTCGTGCTGGCGCAGCGCGCGCCAGGCCCCGACGACCATCGTGGCGCCACCGAGGACGACGATCGTCCAGCGCCAGGCCGGGACCTCGGTGAACACCGGGCCGAAGCGGGCGATGAGGTAGACGCCGGCCTTCACCATCGCCGCGGCGTGCAGGTAGGCGCTGATGGGCGTGGGGGCCACCATCGCGCCCGGCAGCCAGGCCGTGGTGGGCAGCAGCGCGGACTTGGTGACCGCCCCCGCGAGCAGGAGCACCGCCGCCGCGGTGGTGGCGCCGCCAGCCGCCGGCGGGTCGGCCAGGAGGCCGCTGATCGACGTCGTGCCGGTGGTCACCGCGAGGATGACGATGCCCACGAGCATCGCCAGCCCGCCGGCGGTGGTGACCACGAGCGCCTGGCTCGCGGCGTACCTGGCGGCCCGTGACCTCCCGTCACCGCCGATGAGCAGCCACGACAGCACCGTGGTGAGCTCCCAGGCCACGTAGAGCAGCACGAGGTCGTCGGCGAGGACGAGCACGAGCATGACCGCGCAGAACGCCACGAGCAGCGGCACCGTCCGCTGCCGCGTGCCGGCCTGGGAGTCTCCGGCGAAGTAGCCGGAGGAGTAGGCGAGCACCAGGGCGCCGACGCCGGCCACCACCAGCACCATGATCGCCGAGAGCGGGTCGAGGCGGAGCGCCAGCTCGACGCCCAGGTCGGGGATCCACGGGACGGACTCGCGCAGCGCCGACCCGTCGGAGCCGGCCGTGCCGGACGCCCACTGCACGACGAGCCACGCCAGGACGGCCAGCGGCGCCAGAGCCGTCAGGAGGACCCCTCGAGGACCCCAGCGGCGCACGACGGGCACGGCCAGGGCAGCGGCGGCGCAGTGCGCCGTCAGCAGCAGGATCATGTCCGCCCAACCCTAAGGGGAGACGAGCCCTGCAGCCCGCCGTCGGCCCACGTGCCGCCGTGCGGTCCGCCCGTCCGGGCGTCTCCCGTGCCGACGTCGAGGAGCACCACCCGGTCTCGGCGTCGGCTGCCCTACCGTGCGCGCCGTGAGCAGCGCCCCCACCACCACGCCCGCACCGCCGGTGCCGACGCCTCCGCCGCACACGCCGCTGGAGGACGCCGCCGCCCTGCTGGTGGGCTCGTTCCTGCTCGGCTGGGCGCTGCTCCTGCTCCAGGAGGCCGGGGCGGTCTCCGGCGGGCTGGCCGGGGTCGCCTTCCTCGTGGCCGGGCTGACCCCCGTCCCGCTCGGGGTCGCCTTCTTCCTCATCAACCTGCCCTTCTACGGGCTGGCGGTGAAGCGGCTCGGGTGGGCCTTCGCGATCAAGACCCTGGTGTGCGTGGGACTGACGTCGGTGCTGGCCGACGTCCTCGGGCACGTCGTGGAGGTGCGGATGCCGGTGCTGCTGGCCACCGCCTTCGCGGGCCTCAGCCTGGGCCTGGGGTTCCTGGTGCTCTTCCGGCACCGCTCCAGCGCCGGGGGGTTCGGCATCCTGGCCTTCCACCTGCAGGAGCGGTACGGGTGGCGCGCCGGGTACGTGCAGATGGCCTTCGACGCGGGGGTGATGCTCGCGGCGCTCGCGGTGGTCGGCTGGCGCTCGGTGCTGGCGTCGCTGCTCGGCGTGGCGGTGCTCAACGCGGTGGTGGCGATGAACCACCGGCCCGGCCGCTACGTGGTGCGCTGAGCCGTTCGGGGGATCCGCGACGTCGGTGGTGTCTGCCACCGTGGGGGCATGACCGCGCTCGAAGGGGGCCTCGACACCGCTGTCGAGGGGGTGGAGCTGCAGCTCGAGAGCTTCCGCAGGGAGCTCACCGGGTACTGCTACCGGATGCTCGGCTCGCTCGCCGACGCCGAGGACGCCGTGCAGGACGCCATGGTCCGCGCCTGGCGCCACGCCGACTCGCTGCGCGACGCGTCGGCGCAGCGGGGGTGGCTGTACCGCATCGCGACGCGCGTCTGCTTCGACCACCTCGAGGGCCGCAAGCGCCGCGCGTTGCCCGTCGACATGTCGCCCGCCCCCTCCGCGCCCGTGGTCGCCTCCCTGGGCGCTCCCCTGGAGGCCGCCGCGTGGGTGGAGCCGGCCCCCGACTCCCGCGTGCTGGGGACGGCGCCCGCCGCCGACCCCGCCGTCGTCGCCGAGGAGCGCGAGTCCGTGCGCCTGGCCCTGGTGGCCGCGCTGCAGCTGCTGCCGCCCCGCCAGCGGGCGGTGCTCGTGCTCCGGGAGGTGCTGCACTGGCACGCCGACGAGGTGGCGGCCCTGCTGGAGACGTCGGTGCCCTCCGTCAACAGCCTCCTGCAGCGCGCCCGGGCCACCATCGCCGCGCGTGACGCGCAGCGGGCGGCCCTGGAGCCCCTCGACGACCAGCACGCCGCCCTGCTGGCGAAGTACGTCGACGCCTTCGAGCGCTACGACGTGACCGCCCTGGTGGGGCTGCTGCACGCCGAGGCCACCATGTCGATGCCGCCGTACGCGCTGTGGCTGCAGGGCCCGGAGTCGGTGGCAGCGTGGCTGGTGGGGCCGGGAGCGGGCTGCCGCGGGTCCCGGGTGCTGCGCACCCGCCTCAACGGCCAGCTCGCGCTGGCCCAGTACCGCCCCGACCACACCTCCGCCGGACCGGACGGCCGGCCGGTGCGGTGGCTGCCGTGGGCGCTCATCGTGCTCGCGGTGCGCCACGACGACGACGAGCCGCGCATCGGCGACCTCGTCTTCTTCCTCGACGCCGACCGCGGCCTGTTCGAGCGCAGCGGTCTGCCCACCGAGGTCGGCGCAGGGGTCAGCCGTGGCGGTGAGCCGGCGCGCTGAGGCCGCCGGCGAGCTCCTCCATGCCTGCGGGCAGGGGGGCGGAGGACACCACGAGCAGGCGCTGCGTGGGTCGGGTCAGCGCCACGTAGAGGTCACCCGCGCCCCGCGGGGAGGCGTCCACCACCGCTGCGGGCTCGCACAGCACCACGGCGTCGAACTCCAGGCCCTTGACGCCGGTGACATCGGAGACGGTCACCGCGGCGTCCGCCGGCTCGTCGACGCTGCGCACCTCGCCGTCGTCGAGCGCCTCACCCAGCGCTGACCGCAGGCCCGCCACCAGCGGCTGGGGCGCCACCACGGCCAGGCGCCCGGCGCCGAGGGCCACCACCTGGTCGCGCACGGCGTCCACCACGGCCGCGGTCCACGCCGGAGAGCCGGCCGGCGCCGGGGCGCTCACCGCCGCGGGCGGCACCTCGGCGTCACGGATGGAGCTGGGGGCCTCCTCGGGAAGACCGTGCGCCTCCAGCACGCGGCTCGCCAGGTCCATGACCTGCCGCGGCGTGCGGTAGTTCACCGTCAGCCGCGACAGCGTGAACGTGCGCGAGAGGTCCACCCCGCTGCGGGTGCGGGTGCCCGTGCCCAGCACCGGCGCCAGCGCCTGGCCCCAGTCGCGGGCGCCGGCGGCGCTGGAGGTCTGCGCCAGGTCCCCCACCACGGTCATCGAGCGGGAGGGGCAGCGGCGCGCCAGCACCCGCCACGCCATCACCGACAGCTCCTGCGCCTCGTCCACCACCACGTGCCCGTAGGCCCAGGTCCGGTCGGACTCCGCGCGCTCGGCGACGCTGCCGCGAGGACCGTCCGTCGCCCACCGCTCGGCGAGCCCCTCCGCGCTCAGCGCGCCACCACCGCTGGGGTCGACCATGCCCGACTCCAGCACGCTGCGGGCCTGCGCCACGAGGTCGGAGCGCTCGCGAGCGGCCCGCGCGGCGTCAGCGGCCCCGGAGGTGGGGTCCTCGCCGAGCAGCTCGGCGAGCTCGTCGAGCAGCGGGACGTCGGCCGTGGTCAGCGGCGCCGCCTTCTCCCGCGCCAGCAGCGCCAGCTCCTCGCGGCGCCACCCGCGGTCGTGCCGGGAGGCCTCGGCCGCAGCACCGGCGAGGTGGTCGCGCTTGGCCCACAGGTCGCGCAGCACCCCGGCCGGCGTCAGCGGCATCCAGCAGAGGTTCACCTCGCGGCGCACGTCCGGCGACTCCCGCAGCTCGGCCTCGAGCGACTGGCGGGTGTCGGCGTCGAGCTCGTCGCTGCGGGTGCCGTGCGCGGAGGCCAGCTGGCGGACCAGGTCGTTCATGACGCGGCGCACGAAGGTGGCCCTGGCGGCGTTGTGGGACTGGTGGGAGTCGCGAGCCGAGTCCCTGGCGGCGCTCACCGTGCGCGGGCGCAGCACCACCCGGTGGTTGCCCACCACCAGGCGCCGGGGCTGCGCGGGCACCCGCTGGCGCCGCCTGACGGCCGCCGCCAGCAGCTCGACCATGCGCGGGTCGCCCTTGAGCGCGGCCACCGCGTCGTCGTCCACCGCGGTGGCCCGCACGCCGGGGAACAGCTCGCCCAGGCTCGCCATCACCACCCCGGTCTCGCCGAGGGCGGGGAGCACCTGGTCGATGTAGCGCAGGAACGCGCGGTTCGGCCCCACCACCAGCACGCCGGACCTCGCGATGCGCTCGCGGTGGGCGTACAGCAGGTACGCGGCCCGGTGCAGCGCCACGGCCGTCTTGCCGGTGCCCGGGCCGCCCTGCACCACCAGGACCCCCGGCAGCGGGGCGCGGACGACGGCGTCCTGCTCGGCCTGCAGGGTCGCCACGACGTCGCGCATGCGACCCGTGCGCGCCGCGGTGACGGCCGCCATGAGCGCGCCGCCGCCGGCCACCACCATGCCCTCGGGCAGCGCGGCGCCGTCCGCCACGACGTCGTCCTCCAGGGCCGTGACCGTGCGGCCCGTGAGGGTGAGGTGCCGGCGGCGCACGACGCCGAGGGGGTCGGCGGCGGTCGCCCGGTAGAACGGCTCGGCCGCGGGGGCGCGCCAGTCGGTGAGGAGCTGCTCCTGCGACGAGTCCGACAGGCCGATGCGCCCCACGTAGCGGACGTCACCGCCCTCCAGGTCGAGCCGGCCGAAGACGAGGCGGTCCTCCACGGCGCGCAGCTGGGCGAGCCGGTCCTCGTAGAGGGTGGCGAAGGCGTCGCGCTCCATCCGGGCCGCGGGGGTGCCGCTGGAACCGGCGGCGCGCACCTCGCGCAGGCGCTCCTCCGTGGAGGTCCGCAGCAGGTCGAGCCGGTCGTACCGCTCGTCGACGCGGGCCTGCTCGCCCGCCGTCTCGCGGGCCAGGCCGCTGGCGCTGCCGCTCACCGGTGCCTCCGTCTGCTGCTGTCTGCGTCTGGCTGCTGCCACCTGCTGCCGTCCTCGACCACCTGACCGGTCCACCGAACCGCCCGGGTGGTGCGACAAGGCGACGCAACAGACTGCCAGGGCACCGGGTGGCGCTCGGCAGGCGGTCCGGCCCCCGAGCCACTACCGTCCGCAGGGATGATCATGGGGGTGGCGCTGGGGCTGCTCGCCGCCCTGGCCGCGAGCACCCCTCTGCTGGCGCGCGGACTCGGGCGGAGCACCGGGTTCGTGCTGGCCGCAGGCTTCCTCCTGGCCGCTGGGCTGCTGGTCAGCGCCGCTCCCGCCGTCCTGGACGGCCGCCCCCTCGAGGCGAGCGTCGCGTGGATCCCCAGCCTCGGCGTGGACGCCGCCCTGCGCCTGGACGGGCTGTCGCTCGTCTTCGCGCTCGTCGCCCTCGTGGTGGGGGCGCTCGTCATGGCCTACTGCGCCCGCTACCTGTCGGACGAGAAGGCGCGTGGTCCGGTGCTGCCGCTGCTGGCGGTCTTCGCCGCCGCGATGGTCGGGCTCGTCCTCGCCGACGACCTGGTGCTGCTCTACCTGTTCTGGGAGCTCACCACGCTGTGCTCCTTCGCGCTGCTGTCCACGGCGGGCGCGAAGGCCGTCGCCCCGGGCCGCCGCGCGCTCGTCATCACCATCGCCGGTGGTCTGGCGCTGCTGGTCGCCGTCGTCCTGCTGGCCCTCGCGGGCGGCACCACGCGGATCTCGGTGCTCCTGGCGGACCCGGACGCGGTGCTCTCCTCGCCGTGCGCGTGGCCGGTGGCGGCCTGCGTGCTGTTCGCGGCGATGACCAAGTCGGCCCAGCTGCCGGTGCAGTTCTGGCTTCCCGGGGCGATGGTCGCGATGACCCCCGTGAGCGCTTACCTGCACGCGGCGACCATGGTCAAGGCCGGCATCTACCTGCTGGTGCGCGCCTCCACCCTGTACGCCGAGCAGACGCCCTGGCAGGTCGCGCTGGTGGCCGTCGGGATGGCGACGGCCCTGGTCGGCGCGGTGGTGGCGCTGCGCGAGCACGACCTCAAGGCCATCCTGGCCCACTCCACCGTCAGCCAGCTGGGACTGCTCGTGGCGGCGATCGGCGTCGGCACGCCGACCGCACTGGGCGCCGCGCTGCTCCACACGACGGCCCACGCGATGTTCAAGGCCACGCTGTTCATGCTCGTGGGGATCATCGACGAGGAGACCGGCAGCCGCGACATCCGCGACCTGTCCGGACTGCGCCGGGCGATGCCGTGGACCGCGGCGGCCACGGCGCTGGCGGCGCTGTCGATGGCCGGGGTGCCGCCGACCCTCGGCTTCGTCAGCAAGGAGTACCTCTACCAGGGGTTCGTCACCGCACCCGGGCCCGCGTGGGTGGCACCGCTGGCAGCGGGCTGCGCCGTGGCGGCCTCGGCGCTGACCTTCGCCTACTCGATGCGGATCGTGTGGGGCGCCTTCGGCGGGCCGGACCACCCCGAGCTGTACGAGCCCGCGAAGAGCTTCCTGGCCCCGGCCGCCACCGCCGCGGCAGCGGGTCTGCTGCTCGGCCCCGCGGTGTCGCTGTTCGACCCCCTCGTCGACGCCGCGACGACCGCGGTCCTGCCCGGGGCCGCTCCGCCGCGCATCTACTTCTGGCACGGCCTGAGCACCGAGGTCGTGCTCTCCGCCGTGACCGTGGCGCTGGGGTCGGTGCTGTTCTGGAAGCGCGACGCGGTCGACGCCGTGCTGGTCCGTCTGCGCCTGCCCGACGCCGGGGCGGTCTTCGACGCCGGGCACGCGCGGCTGCTGGCGCTCGGTGGCCGGGTGGGCGCCGAGACGCGCAGCGGCTCCCTCGCGGGCCACCTGGCGCGGCCGCTGGCCGTGGTGGCGGTGCTGGGCGTCGTGGGCGCGGGGGTGCTCGGCGGCTCGCTGCCGGAGCGCACCGCCACCGCCGTCCCCGGAGAACTGGTGGTCCTGGCGCTGCTCGTGGTGGTGCTGGCCGCGGCCGCTGTGACCTCGTCGGCCGTGGTGCTCGTGGCGCTGGTCGGGCTCGTCGGCCTGGTGGTGGCGGTGCGGATCGTGCTGGTCGGCGCCGCCGACGTGGCCCTCACCCTGCTGCTCGTCGAGGTGCTCACCGCGGTGGTCGTGGTCCTGGCGCTGCGCGGGCGCCCGCTGCGCCTGCCGCGCCCCGGAGGACGCGGGGCCCTGCCCGCCGCGGCGCTGGCGGTGGGGACCGGCACGGCCGCGGGCCTGGCCACGTGGGCCCTGACCGGCCGGCGCGAGCTGTCGCCCACCGGTGCCTTCCTGCTCGAGGAGTCCGAGGCGCTGACCGGCGGCACCAACGTGGTGAACACCGTCCTGGTGGACTTCCGCGGTCTCGACACGCTGCTGGAGTCCGTGGTCGTGGGCGTCGTGGCCCTCGGGTTGGGCGTCCTCGCAGCTCCCGCGCGCGGCGGTCGTGGTGCGTCGGCAGGTGCCGCGGGCGACCCGCCGGACGTGGTGCTCCGGCTGGCCGCGCGGGCGCTGGCACCGGTGATGGTCGTGCTGTCGGTGTTCCTGCTGTGGCGCGGGCACGACCAGCCCGGCGGTGGCTTCATCGGCGGTCTCGTGGCCGGTGCGGCGGTGGTGGTCGTGCACCTCGCCGGTGCGCGGTCCGCGCGGGCCCGGTCGGCCGCGCGCCTCACCGACCCGGTGCTCCTGGCCGGCGTCGGAGCCCTGGTGGCCCTCGGGACCGGCCTGCTGCCCCTGCTGTGGGGCGGGGCGCTCATGGAGCCCTTCGCCGTGCCGGGCCTGTACGCGGTGGGCGTCAGCTCGGCCCTGGTCTTCGACGTCGGCGTCTACGCGCTGGTCGTCTCCCTCGTCGCGGCCTGCGTGAGGAGCCTGGGCACCGTGCCCGTCACCGCCGCCGTCGACGCCGTCACCGACCGGTCGGCCGCGCGGGGAGGGGCTGGCGCATGACCACGGCCGTCACCGTCGCCCTGCTCGTGGCCACCGGCACCTGGCTGGTGCTGCGGCGGGGGTTCCTGCGCGTGGTCGTCGGGTTCGTGCTGCTGGGCCACGGCGTCAACCTGCTGGTGCTCACCGCGGGGGGCACCGAGCGGCGCGGCTTCGCGCTGCCCGGCCAGCAGGGCGAGGGGCCCGCGGCCGACCCGCTGCCCCAGGCCTTCGTGCTGACCGCCGTGGTGATCGCGTTCGCGGTGACCGTGCACCTGCTGGGCCTGCTCCGGCAGGGACCGGTCACGGTGCAGGAGGGACCGGCTGACGGACCCGCCGCGGAGCCGGTCGAGGACGACGCGAGGGGACCGGCGTGAGCGCCCTCGTCGTCGCCGTCGTCACCCTGCCGCTGGTGGCGGCGGGGGTGCTCCTGCTGCTGCCCCGCACGCCGGGCGCCACCGCCGTCCGCCGGTGGGCCGCCCTCGCGGTGGTGGTGGCCGTGCTCGCGGCCACCGCGGCGCTCCTGCGGACGGCGCTGCAGGGGGCGCCCGCCGAGGCCGCGGCCGGCGGCTGGCCCGCGGGCGTCTCGATCGTCCTGCGCGCCGACGTGCTGGCGTGCCTCGGCGTGCTGGTGACGGGCGTGCTCGTGGCCGCCAGCCTCGTGGTGGCCGCGGGCACCCTGGAGGACCGCGAGCCCCTCTTCGCGCCGCTCGTGCTGGTGATGTCGGCGGGCGTGTTCGGCGCGCTGCTCACCACCGACCTGTTCAACCTGTTCGTCTTCGTCGAGGTGATGCTCATCCCCAGCTACGTGCTGGTGGCGCTGGGGCGCCGCGGGCCCGGCGGCGGCAGGCTCTACGTCACCGTGAACCTGCTGGCCTCGACGGTCTTCCTCGCCGGGGTCGGCCTCGTCTACGGCGCCGCGGGCACGGTCTCGCTCGACCAGCTGCGCGGAGCCGCCGGCGACCCGGCCGTGGCCACCGCCGCCGGCGTCGTGCTGGTGGCGCTGGCGGTGAAGTCGGCGGCGGTGCCCCTGCACTCCTGGCTGCCGGCCTCCTACGGCGCGGTGGGGCCCGCCGTGGTGGTGCTGTTCTCCGGGCTGCTCACCAAGGTCGGCGTGCTCGCCCTGCTGCGGGTGTGGGCCGTGGTCTTCGAGGGCGACACCCGCCTGGCGTGGGTGCTGCTCCTGGTGGCCGTGGCGACGATGGTGGTGGGCGTGCTCTCCGCGGTCGGCGAGGGGTCCGTGCGAGCGGTGCTGACCAACCACATGGTCAGCCAGATCGGGTACCTGCTGGTGGGGGTGGGCCTGGCGACGGTGGCCGGGTACGCGGCGGCGGTCTTCTTCCTCCTCCAGTACGCCGTGGTCAAGGCGGCCCTGCTGGCGGTCTCGGCCGCGGTGGAGGTGCGCGACGGCACCGGTCGGCTCTCGCGCCTGGGCGGCCTCGGGCGGCGTGAGCCGCTGCTGGCGCTCGCCTTCGCGCTGGCGGCGCTCGGGCTGGTCGGTGTGCCGCCCACCAGCGGGTTCGTCGCCAAGCTGCAGCTGGCCAGCGCAGCAGCGCAGGCCGCCAGCTGGTGGGTGCTCGTGGCCGTGGTGGCCGTCAGCCTCGTGACGCTGGTCTCGATGCTCAAGCTGTGGAACGGCGTCTTCGCGGGCGCTCCGCCCCGCCACGACCAGGAGGACCAGGAGGACCAGGACGACGACGAGGGTCTGCGCGACCAGGGCGGCGGCGTCGCCGTCGTCGTCCAGCAGCGGGTGCCGGTGGCCGTCCTCGCCCCCGCCCTGGCCCTCGCCGCCGGTGGTCTGGTGCTCGGCGTCTGGGCCGAGCCCCTCCTGAGCGCCAGCACCGCGGCGGCGGTCCAGCTGGTGGGAGGCGCACCGTGAGCGGTCTGCGCCGCCCGCGCCACGCGGCGGTCTTCGTGGCCGCCTACAGCCGTGACTTCCTGCGGGCCAACGCCCAGGTGGTCCGTGAGGTGCTCACCCCCGGCAGCGGTGTGGCGCCCGCCGTCCTGAGGGTGACGCTGCGCTCCCGCACGCCCTTCGAGGTGGCGACGCTCGCGGCGCTGGTGGGCCTGACGCCGGGCAGCGTGGTGCTGGCCGTCGACGACCCCGCCGCCGTCGTCCCGAGCCCCGGCGACCCTCGTGGCGACCCGGGGAGCGGGGGACTGTCGATGACCGTCCACGCCATGCACGCCCACGACCTCGAGGCCGAGCGGGCCGCCCTGCACCGCCTCGAGGACCGCCTGCTCGCTGTCCTGAGGGGTGCGCCGTGATCGTCTCCGGGGCGCTGCTGGTGCTGGCGGCCGCAGCTGTCGTGGCCGCCGTCCGCGTGGTGGTCGGTCCCACCGACGCCGACCGCGTGCTCGCCGTCGACCTCGGCTTCGTGGTGGTGCTCGCCGCCCTCGCCCTGCTGGCCGTCCGGCTGCAGGCACCGGCGCTGCTCGACCTCGTGGTCGCGGGGACGCTCGTGGGCTTCCTCGCCACCGTGGCCCTGGCCCGGCTCGTGGGGAGCCGGAGGTGACCGGCGGCTGGCTGGGCGCGGTGGGCCAGCTGCTCGTGGTCCTGGGCGTGGCGCTGGTCGCGGTGGGCGCCCTGGGGCTGCTCCGGCTGCCCGACACCTACCTGCGCGCCAACGCCGTCACGAAGGCCGCCGCGCTGGGGCTGGTGCTGCTCCTGCTCGGCGCCGCCGTGCTGGTGCCGGGGGTCGAGGCGACGGCGGTGCTCCTCGTGGCAGCGGCCCTGCAGCTCTTCACGGTGCCGGTGGCGGGGTACGCGGTGGGGGTGGCCGCCCACCGCTCCGGCGCGCCCTTCGACCCCCGCACCCAGCGGGACGACCTGCGCCCCGCCAGCCCTCAGCGGGAGGGAGAGCCCTCCTTGGAGCTCGACGACGACGGCGGGGGCGCACCCGGCTGAGGGACCCGCGGCACCGCTGCCGCCCGCGCCAGCGCGAGCAGGGCGAGGTCGTCGCGGAGCCGCCCGCGGGACCAGCGGCTGGCGCCGCGCACCACGCCGTCCAGGCCGAGCGACAGGGACCCGGTGGCCAGCTGCTCCGCCAGGAGCGCGGGTGCGTCGAGGAACGGCCCGCTGGCCTCGCGCGACAGCAGCTTGGGGCGGCGCGCCTCCAGCAGGCCGTCGGTCACCAGCACGAGGCGCTCGTCCTCGGCCAGCTGCCCGTGCAGCACGTCCGGCGGGTCCGCCAGCTCCAGGAGCCCCAGCGGTGGTCCGGGCACCACGGGCAGCTCCCGCGCGCGGGAGTCGCCCGGGGCCACCAGGTAGGGCGCGGGGTGCCCGCAGGAGAGGGCCTGCAGGTCACCGGTGGCACCGTCGACCTGCACCAGCGCCGCGGTGACGAAGACGTCCTGCCCCAGCGAGGCCCTCCGCACCGTGGTGTCCAGCGCCGTTGCCAGCTCCCCCAGGGACATCCCGTCGTGGGCGCGCTCGCGGAAGCTGCCGAGCACGTAACCGGCCAGGCGCACCGCCTCGAGGCCCTTGCCCTGCACGTCGCCCACGAGCGCGCGGACGCCCTGCGGGGTCTCGACCACGGCCACCAGGTCCCCGCCGATGCGCGCCAGCTGGGTGGCCGACCGGTACGTGCTGGCGCAGCGGAGCCCGCCGATCCGGCGCGGGGGCGGCTCGAGGATGGCCAGCTGGGCGGCGTCGGCCACGGTCGCGACCTGGGCGGCGCTCCGCTCCCGTCGTCGTCGGTGACGGGAGGCGAGAACGGCGATGACCGTGAGCACCGCGATGATGAGCAGCCGCGTCACGGCCGTGTCGCTGTTCGGGTCGTACTCGACGCGCGTCGCCTCGGCCACCCCCAGCCCGTAGGACAGCAGCACCGCGAGGGCCCCGGCGGCCGCTGTGCCCAGGGGGCCGCCCAGCGCTGCCGCGAGCAGGGGGACCGCCACGAGGGTGCCCGGGTACTGCAGGCCCTCCCGCTGGTACCAGTCGAGCCCGACGATCCCCAGCCCGAGCAGGGCGGGAGCCCCCCACCGCACGGCGCGCAGCGGCCGGGCGGCGGGGGACGGCATGCCTGATCCTCCCAGGCGGAGGGATCAGCCGGCCAGTGCCCTGCCCACGACCTCCCGGGCCTCCTCCTGCACGGCGGCGAGGTGGTCGGCGCCCTTGAAGGACTCGGCGTAGATCTTGTAGACGTCCTCGGTGCCCGAGGGGCGGGCCGCGAACCAGGCGTTCTCGGTGACCACCTTGAGACCGCCGATGGCCTCGCCGTTGCCCGGCGCCTCGGTGAGCACCGCGGTGATCCGCTCCCCGGCGAGGGTGTCGGCGCTCACGTCGGAGGGCGAGAGCGCCCCCAGGCGGGCCTTCTCCTCGCGGGAGGCGGGGGCGTCGACGCGCGCGTAGGCCGGGTCCCCGTGCTGGGACACCAGCTCGGCGTACAGCTCGCTGGGGCTGCGGCCGGTCACGGCCTGGACCTCACTGGCCAGCAGCGCCAGGAGGATCCCGTCCTTGTCGGTGGTCCAGGTGGTGCCGTCGTGCCGCAGGAACGACGCTCCCGCGGACTCCTCCCCGCCGAAGCCGACCGAGCCGTCGAGCAGACCGGGCACGAAGTGCTTGAAGCCGACCGGCACCTCCAGCAGCGTGCGGCCCAGCGAGGCCACGACCCTGTCGATCATCGACGACGACACCAGCGTCTTGCCGACGGCCGTCCCGGCGCCCCAGCCCGGGCGGTGGGCGAAGAGGTAGGAGATCGCCACGGCGAGGTAGTGGTTGGGGTTCATGAGACCGCCGTCGGGGGTGACGATCCCATGGCGGTCGGCGTCGGCGTCGTTGCCGGTGGCGACGTCGTACGGGGCCTTCCCGCCGTCGGCGGTCGCCATGATCTCGCGCAAGGACGCCATCGCCGACGGCGAGGAGCAGTCCATGCGGATCTTGCCGTCGGTGTCGAGGGTCATGAACGACCAGCGCGGGTCGACCTCGGGGTTGACCACGGTGAGGTCCAGGCCGTGGCGGGAGCCGATCTCGCCCCAGTAGCCCACGGCGGCACCGCCGAGCGGGTCGGCGCCGATGCGCACCCCGGCCTTCCTGATGGCCTCCAGGTCGAGCACGGAGGGCAGGTCGTCGACGTAGTGCGCGAGGAAGTCGTAGGAGCCGGCGCGGCCGCGGGCCTCGTCGAAGGGGACGCGCCGCACGCCGTCGAGGTCGCGCTCGAGCAGCTCGTTGGCCCGGGCGGCGATCTTCTTGGTGGCGTCGGACCCGGCCGGGCCGCCCGTGGGCGGGTTGTACTTGAAGCCGCCGTCGCGCGGGGGGTTGTGGGACGGCGTGACGACGATGCCATCAGCACGGCCAGCTCCTCCGCTGCCCCCCTGCGCGTTCAGCCGCAGGATGGCGTGGGAGACGGCGGGCGTGGGCGTGTAGCCGTCGCGGCTGTCGACCAGGACGTCGACGCCGTTGGCCACGAGCACCTCCAGCGCGCTGCGCCACGCCGGCTCGGACAGGGCGTGGGTGTCGCGCCCGATGACCAGCGGACCGCTGACGCCCTGCTCGGCGCGGTGCTCCACGATCGCCTGGGTGGTGGCCAGGATGTGCGCCTCGTTGAAGGCGGCATCCAGGCTGGAGCCGCGGTGGCCGGAGGTGCCGAAGACCACGCGCTGCCCGGGGTCGGAGGGGTCCGGCCGGCGCTCGGTGTAGGCGGCGAGCAGGGCGTCGAGGTCGACGAGGTCCTCGGGGCGGGCCTTCTGGCCGGCGCGGGGGTGCATGCTCGCCATCCCACCGCGCGCGCCCGGCGCGGCGCAACGCGTGGACCTCCGCGCGAGGGGCTACCGCTCCTTGGGGATCACGACCCACATGACGATGTAGGCGATGAACTGCGGCCCCGGCAGCAGGCAGGAGAGCACGGCCAGCAGGCGCAGCAGCGTCGGGCTCATGCCCCACCGCCGGGCCAGGCCGGCGCAGACACCAGCGATGATCTTGCCGTTGCGAGGGCGGACCAGTCCTCCGGGAGCAGCCATGCGATCACTGTCGCGCAGCAGCGGCTCCGGCGCGCGGCAGGGCGAGCAGGGCCAGGAGCGCTCCGGCCGCCACCAGGGCAGCGCACACGAGCATCCCCGTGCGGAACGCCGGTACCAGCAGCGCCGGGTCGGTGTACGCGGTGCCCGACAGGCCCACCACGGCGGGCAGGGCGGCCACGGCGAGCAGGCCCGCGGTGCGCGCCACGGCGTTGTTGACCCCGGAGGCCGCGCCCGCCAGCTCTCCCGGCGCGGCCGCCAGCACCCCGGCGGTCAGCGGCGCCACGAACGCCGCGAAGCCCAGGCCCATCACCAGCACCCCGGGCAGCACCGCGGTGGCGTAGGCGTCACCCGGAGAGGCTCCTGACAGGAGCACCAGGCCCGCTGCCCCCGTGGCCGCACCGGCGGTGAGCATCGAGCGCACCCCGTACCGCTGCCCCAGCGCCCCCGCACGACCCGAGAGCAGCCCGAGCAGCAGCGACGACGGCAACGACGCCAGCCCCGCCTGCAGCGCCGTCCACCCCAGCGACACCTGCAGCTGGAGCACCAGCAGCAGCTGCATCCCCGACAGCGCCGCGTACACGAGCAGCGTGAAGCCGTTGGCGGCCGTGAAGGTGCGGTCGGCGAACAGCGACGGCGGCACCACGGGGAAGGCCGCCCGCCGCTCCCGCACCACGAACCCCACCGCCAGCGCCGCGGCTGCCGCCCCGGCGCCGAGCACCGCCGCGTCGGACGCTGGGTCCGGCACCTCCCCGGCCCGCGTCAGCGCCCACGTCAGCCCCGCGAGCGCCGCGGCGCCCAGCGCGGCACCGGGCAGGTCCAGGCGGTGCGTGCGGGCGGCTCCGTCCCGGGTGTCGGGCACCTTCCGGGCCAGGGCGACGGCGAGCGCGGCCACCGGGAGGTTCAGCGCGAACACCAGGCGCCAGTCGAGGGCCACGAGCGCCCCGCCCACGACGGGTGCGGCCACGGTGGCCAGCGTGGTGGCGCCCGACCACAGCCCGATGGCGCGAGCGCGGTCCTCGCGCCGCAGCACGGTCTGCAGCAGCGCCAGGGACATGGGCGTCAGCAGGGCGGCGCCCACGCCCTGGAGCGCACGGGCGCCCACGAGCACCTCGGCGGTGGGCGCGAGCGCGCAGGCCGCCGAGGTGACCGCGAACCAGACGACGCCCACCACGAACACCCGGCGCCGTCCCCACCGGTCGCCCAGCGCCCCGCCGAGCAGCACCAGCGCCGCCAGGCTCAGCGTGTACGCGTTGACCGTCCACTGCAGGACGCCCAGCTCGGCGCGCAGGTCCCGCCCGATGCTCGGCAGCGCGATCGACACCACCTGCGCGTCCAGGAACGCCACCGCGGAGCCGGCCGTGCTCGCCACCAGCACCGCGCGCCCCGTCGGCGAGGCCAGCGCCACCCCGCTGCGGTCCGCCGGGCGGGCGCGCTCGTCGTCGTCGTGACCGGCGGAGGGGGTTCGCTGGTCCGGCACGGTGACGATGGTCCTCGCTCGGCCGCCAGAGCGCGTGCTCACGCCCATCCGCTGCCACGCTGGCGACGTGCCCGAGCTGCCCGAGGTCGAGGCCCTGGCCGGATTCCTGCGCCAGCGCCTGGTGGAGCGCCCCGCCGCCGAGGGCGGCGCCGCCGTCGTCGCCGAGGTGGGCGTCGGTGCCATCAACGTGCTGAAGACCTTCGACCCGCCGCCGTCCGCGCTGGCGGGCCTGCCGGTGACGGGCGTCAGCCGGCACGGCAAGTGGCTCGACCTCGACCTGGACGGCCTGCACCTGGTCGTCCACCTGTCGCGCGCCGGGTGGCTGCGCTGGTCCGAGCAGCTGCCCACCACCCCCGTGCGGCCCGGCAAGAGCCCGCTCGCGCTGCGGGTGCTCCTCGACGACGGCGGGGAGGGACGGCCGGGGTTCGACCTCACCGAGCAGGGGACCCAGAAGCGGCTGGCGGTCCACGTGGTCCGCGACCCGCGGCAGGTGCCGGCCATCGCCTCCCTCGGGCCGGACCCGATGGACGACTCCTTCGACCTGTCGGTGCTGCAGGCCCTGCTCACAGGGTCGCGCCAGCAGGTGAAGGGGCTGCTGCGCGAGCAGTCGGTGCTCGCGGGGGTGGGCAACGCCTACTCCGACGAGGTGCTGCACGCCGCGCGCATCTCGCCGTTCGCGATCTCCGGCAAGCTCGACGACGACCAGGTCTCCCGCCTGCACGCGTCCCTGAAGGACGTGCTCGCATCGGCGGTCGCCGCGGCAGCGGGCAAGCCGGCGAGCCAGCTCAAGGACGCCAAGCGCGCCGGGATGAGGGTGCACGGCCGCACGGGCGAGACCTGCCCGGTGTGCGGTGACGTGGTGCGGGAGGTGTCGTTCGCCGACCGCTCGCTCCAGTACTGCGCCACCTGCCAGACCGGCGGCCAGGTGCTGGCCGACCGGCGGACGTCCAAGTTCCTGCGCTGACCCTCCCAGCGCTCCGCGCTCCTCGACCGCAGGTCCCCCCACGCAGCGGTGGGGGCCTCCTGGACGGGTGACGGCCGACGGGTCCGCACCCGCCACCTGCACCAGACTGGACGGCGTGGAACCCGGCTTGCTCCTGAACGTCACCGTCGTCGTCGTCCTGGTGCTCATCGGCGGGTTCTTCTCCTGCTCGGAGCTGGCCGTCGTCTCGCTGCGCGAGAGCCAGGTGCGGGCCATGGCCGCCAAGGGCGGTCGGGGCGCCGCCGTGGAGCGGCTCACCGGGGACACCAACCGGTTCCTGTCCGCGGTGCAGATCGGCGTGACGCTGTCGGGCTTCCTCGCCTCGGCGTTCGGCGGCAGCCAGATCGCCGTCGTCGTCGCCCCGTGGCTGGTGTCGCTGGGGCTGTCGCAGGGCGTGGCCGACCTGGTGGCCCTCGTCGTGGTGACCGCGCTGGTCACGTACGTGTCGCTGGTGCTCGGCGAGCTGGTGCCCAAGCGCCTGGCGCTGCAGCGCTCCGAGGGCGTCTCGCTGTTCGTGGCGCCGATCCTCGACAGGATCGCCGCCGTGACCACGCCGGTCGTCTGGCTGCTGGGCCGCTCGACCGACGCGGTCGGCCGCCTCGTCGGGCTCGACCCGAAGGCCTCCCGCGAGGAGGTGACGGAGGAGGAGCTGCGCGACATGGTCTCCACCCACGAGCAGCTCGACGAGACCGAGCGCCGCATCGTGGCCGACGTCTTCGACGCCGCCGACCGCCGCCTGTCGGAGGTGATGGTGCCGCGCACCGAGGTCGCCTTCCTCGCCGCCGACCTCGACCTCGAGGAGGCCGTCACCGTGGTGGAGGACCAGCCGCACTCCCGCTACCCCGTCACCGGGGAGTCCTCCGACGACGTCCTGGGCTTCGTGCACGTGCGCGACCTGCTCACCGCCGCGCACCGCGGCCAGCACGGCTCGGTGGCCGACCTCGTGCGCCCCGTGGCGCTGCTGCCGGGCAGCAAGACCCTCCTGCCCTCGCTCACCGAGATGCGCCGCAGCGGCCGCCACCTGGCCGTGGTCGTCGACGAGTACGGGGGCACCGACGGCATCGTCACCCTCGAGGACCTCGTGGAGGAGCTGGTCGGCGAGATCGAGGACGAGTACGACCCCCACGCCGGCGAGCCCCGCTGGTCCACCGCCGCCACCGGCCCGGTGGAGCTCGACGGTCTGCTCCACCGCGACGAGGTGGAGGAGGCCACCGGCGTCGAGCTGCCCGAGGGGCCCTACGAGACCCTCGCGGGCTTCGTCATGACGTCCCTGGGCCGCCTGCCGGGTCTCGGGGACGAGGTCCGCGACCTCAGGCACCTGTTCACCGTGGTGGAGGTGGACGGCCGCCGCCCCTCCCGCATCCGCGTGGAGCCGCTGGCGCAGGATGGGCCCGGAACCGCTGACACCCCCGACAGCGCCGACGACGACCAGCCCGAGCCGACGAGGAGCCCCGCATGACCGAGCCCGCCCCCGTGGTGACCGCCGACCAGGTGCCGGACGGCGCCGTGCTGCTGGACGTCCGCGAGCAGGACGAGTGGGACGCCGGCCACGCGCCCGGGGCCCTCCACGTGCCGCTCGGCGACCTGCCCTCCCGCCTGGGCGAGCTCCCCGCAGACGCCGAGCTGCAGGTGCTCTGCCGCGCCGGTGGCCGCGCCGCCCGCGCCGCGGCCTGGCTGCAGGAGAACGGCTACGACGCGGTGGTGGTCGACGGCGGCATGGGCGCCTGGCAGGACGCCGGCCGCCCGGTGGTCTCCGAGGACGGCAGCGAGCCCCGCGTCATCTGACGGCCCGGGGCACCGCCGGTGGTCGCGCTGCTGCTCGTCGACGACGAGCCCGCCATCACCGACAACCTCGCGCCGCTGCTGCGGCGGTCGGGGTTCACCGTGGACGTCGCCGCCGACGGGGACAGCGCGCTGTCGAGGATCCGCGCGGGCGGCTACGACCTGGTGGTGCTCGACGTCATGCTCCCCGGCACCGACGGCCGGGAGGTGCTGCGCACCGCCCGCTCCGAGGGTCGCACCACGCCGATCATCCTGCTGACGCAGGTGGGGGAGTCCTCCGAGCGCGCTATGGCGCTGGAGGAGGGCGCCGACGACTACCTCAACAAGCCCTTCGACCCCTACGAGCTCATCGCCCGGGTCCGGGCCGTGCTGCGCCGCGGCGGGGACGCCGCCCAGGCCGGCCTCGCCAGCGCCCAGCGGCTGCGCAGCGGGGAGGTCGTGCTCGACCGGGCGTCCCAGCGGGTCACCCGCGACGGCAGGGAGGTGGTGCTCACCCCGCGCGCCACCACGCTGCTGGCCTACCTCATGACCCACCCTGACGAGGTGCTCACCCGCGAGCGGCTGCTCGAGGCCGTGTGGGGCTGGTCGTACGCCACCAGCACCCGCTCCGTGGACACGCGCGTGGCCGAGCTGCGCCGCGTGCTCGAGTCCGACTCCTCCGACCCGGCGATGATCGTCACCGCACCGGGCTCCGGGTACCGCTTCGCCGCCCGTGTCGAACCCGCCTGACCGCGCGGGCGTCCAGCGCCGCAGCAGGCTGCGGTGGGCGCTCGCCGTCGTCGTCGCCCTCCTCCCGCTGGCGGCGGGCGCGGCGCTCGCGGCGGTGGCTGCGACGGGCGGGCTCCCCGACGCGCGGGTGCGCGTGGCGCTGAGCGCGCAGCCGCACGACTGGTTCCTCGCCGCCGGGGCCGTCCCGACCGTGCTGGCGCTCGGGGTGCTCGCGCTGCTCGCCCGCCGTGACGCGGTGGCCCACCGGCGCGCGGCCGAGCTGGTCTCGGCGGCGGCCGAGGAGCGCCGGCTGCTGCTCTCGCGCCTCGACCACGAGTTGAAGAACCCGCTGACCGCGATGCGCGCCGCCGTCGCCAACCTCTCCAGCACCCGGGTCGCCGTCGGTCCGGAGGGCCGCGGCCCGGGCGACGACGACGGCACGGCTGCGGCGCTGGCGAGCATCGAGGAGCAGGCCGTACGGCTGAGCCGCCTCACCGGGGACCTGCGCAAGATAGCCGACGTGCGCTCCGGGGTCCTGGAGCGCTCTCCGGTGGACCTGGCACCGCTCCTGGCCGACGCCGTGTCGGTGGTGCAGTCGCCGCGGGGCCCGTCGGTGCACCTCGACCTGCCGCGGGCCCCGTGGCCGCTGCCGCCGGTGCTGGGAGATCACGACGTGCTCGAGCTGGCGGTGGTCAACCTCCTCGACAACGCCGTGAAGTACACCCCGCCCGACGGGACCGTCGAGGTGCGGGCCCGCCACTCCGGCCGTGACGTGGTGCTCGAGGTGGCCGACACCGGCCCCGGCATCGCCGCCGAGGAGCTGGAGCAGGTCTGGGAGGAGCTGTACCGCAGCCCTCGCACCCGCGCCGTGCCCGGCAGCGGTCTCGGCCTGGCGCTGGTGAGGGCGGTGGCGGAGCGGCACGGGGGGTCGGCGTCGGTGGAGAGCAGGGTGGGCAGGGGCACCGCCGTGCGGCTCGTGCTGCCCGCGGCGGACGGGGCGCAGGGGCCCGGCTGAGGCCCCTCGCGGTCCTTCGCGGCCCTTCGCGGCGTGGTGTGACGGGGCTGGTGCGGGACGTGTCAGGACGGTCACACCGCTGAGCCGCAGCGGTTGCCCCAGCGACCTACCGTGGGTCTGTGACCATGACGACGACGAACCGCCCGACCGGCGGTGCAGCAGCGCGGCGCGCCGCGCGGTGGGCCGTGGCGGCGTGCAGCGCCGGCGTGCTGGCGGGGTCGCTGGCCGGCTGCTCGTTCACCGGCAGCGTCGAGGACGCGGGGGCTGCCAGCGGCACCCCCACCTCCAGCTCGCCCTCCGCCAGCGGCAGCCCGAGCCCGTCGAGCGGCGCTCCGTCCAGCGCCACGACGTCCACGGGGGCTCCGGGCGGCCCGGCGGAGTCCGCTGGCACGAGCACCGGCCCGGCCGGCTCGTCCGGCTCCTCGGGTGGCGGAGGGTCGTCAGCGGGTGGAGGGACCGCTGGTGGGAGCGGCGCCGCGACGACGTGCCGCACCTCGGACCTGGCCCTCTCGCTGCTGCCCGGTGAGGGCGGCGCCAGCGCCGGCCACCAGCACTTCACCATCCAGCTCACCAACCGCGGCGCGACCGCCTGCACGCTCGACGGCCACCCCGGTGTCTCGCTCGTCACCGGTGACGCCGGCCAGCAGCTGGGGGCTGCTGCCTCCCGGGAGGGCACCCCGGCACTCGTCCGGTTGGGGCCCGGCGCCTCGGCCTACGCCGACCTCAGCGTGGCGCAGGCTGGTGACTACGACGCCTCCCAGTGCCAGCCCCAGGCCGCGAAGGGGCTGCGGGTCTACCCACCGGACCAGACCGCGTCGGCGTTCGTGCCCGCGGACGGGCTGACCGGCTGTGCGTCCTCGTCCGTCGTCCTCCTCGTGGTGGACCCCGTCGTCGCGGGGCGGTGACGCCGCGTGCGCGAGCTCGGAGCGACTGGCGGCGCTCGGCGCGAAGCGCCCAGGTGGCGGACCTCGCCGACCTACGCTACGAGCGTGGTGCACACGGGGGTGGGCGGATCGAGCCGTCGGGCGTTCCTGCTGGCGGTGGCTGGCGGGGTGGCCGGCGTCGGCGGGCTGCTGGCGGGCTGCGGTCCCTCCAGCTCTGACGGGGCTGCGGGCGCAGGTGCTGGTGCTGGTGCGTCGCCGTCGAGGAGCGCTGCTCCGGCGGCGCGGGTGTCGTTGGCCGTCGACGGTGTGGACGCTGGTGGGACTGCCTCGGCGGGTGCGTCTGCCTCGGCGGGTGCGTCTGGGCCGGCGGGTGGGGGTGGGGTGACCTCTCCGGTGCCGGTGGTGCGGGCCACGGTCAGCGGGGGTGAGCTGCAGGCGGTGGTGGTCACCGGTGCTGACGGGGTGCAGATCACCGGGGCTGGTGCTGGGGATGGGTCCTGGTCTCCGGAGGAGCCGTTGGAGCTGGGTGCGTCCTACACCGCGGTG